>JBDTRN010000103.1:0-9741 GCA_039931715.1 Betaproteobacteria bacterium | reverse complement strand
AGGTGTTCTCGACCAAGCGCGCCTGCCCGTCGTGCGCACGCAGTTTCGCCGAGCTCGACCCGCGCCTGTTCTCGTTCAATTCCAAGCACGGCTGGTGCGCCACCTGTTACGGCACCGGCCTCAAGCTCACCGGCATCGACTGGGACGAGGAGCGCGAGAAGAGCGGCACCGAGGACCGCGTGCTCGATTCCTGGCTCGAATGGCTCGAAGTCGACGAGACCTGCCCCGCATGCGAGGGCCGTCGCCTCAACCCCGAGGCGCTTGCCGTGCGCTACCGCGACCGCTCGATCGCCGACCTCGTGGCGCTGTCGGTGGGCAAGATCCGCTCGCTGGTGGAAGGCATGAAACTCTCCGGCCGCGACGAGGAAATCGCGCGCGATCTGCTGGCCGAGCTGCGCTCGCGGCTGGGTTTCCTCGAGGAAGTCGGGCTGGGCTACCTGTCGCTCGACCGCTCCGCGCCCACGCTCTCGGGTGGCGAAGCGCAGCGCATCCGCCTCGCCGCGCAGCTGGGCTCCAACCTGCGCGGTGTGTGCTACATCCTCGATGAGCCGACCATCGGCCTGCATCCGCGCGACAACCGCATCCTGCTCGACGTGCTCGAAAAACTCGAAGCCAAGGGCAATACGCTGGTGGTGGTGGAGCACGACGAGGACACCATCCGCCGCGCCCACCACGTGCTCGACCTGGGACCGGGCGCGGGCAAGGTCGGCGGGCGCGTGATTGCCGAAGGCTCGGCGGCCGACCTGATGGCCAATCCCGAGTCGATTACCGGGCGGTTCCTGCGCAACCCGCTGCGCCACCCGATCCACCCGCGCCGGCCCGTGAGCCGCAGCACCCCGGCGATCGAGGTGCTGGGCGTCAGCCTGCACAACCTCAAGAACGTCGACGCCCGCGTGCCGCTGGGCCGCTTGACCGTGGTGACCGGCGTGTCGGGCTCGGGTAAATCGACCCTCGCGCGCGACGTGCTGCACGCGAACCTGGCGCGCATGGTGAGCGAAAGGCGCGCCAAGACCGCGATCCCGGTCATCGGATGCAAGGCGATCAAGGGTGTCGCGCAGATCGGCCGCGTGCTCGAAGTCGACCAGACACCCATCGGCAAGACGCCGCGCTCCTGCCCGGCCACCTACGTAGGGTTCTGGGATGCGATCCGGCGCATCTTCGCCGAGGCCAACGAGTCGCGCATGCGCGGCTGGACCCCCAGCCGCTTCTCGTTCAACACCAAAGGCGGTCGCTGCGAGGCTTGCGAAGGTCAGGGGAGGCAGAAGATCGAGATGTCCTTCCTCCCCGACGTGAGCGTGCTGTGCGACGTGTGCAACGGCCAGCGCTTCAACGCCGAGACGCTGTCGGTCCTGTGGCGCGGCAAGTCGATCGGCGACATCCTCGCGATGAACATCGACGAGGCGGTGGATTTTTTCGCCGCGCACCCCGCGATCAGCCACTGCCTGCGCCTCATGCAGGACGTCGGCCTCGGGTACCTCACGCTCGGCCAGCAGAGTCCCAGCCTGTCGGGGGGCGAAGCGCAGCGCATCAAGCTGGTGACGGAATTGTCCAAGGTGCGCATCGACGCCAACGGCAACGCCCTCGCCCGGCCGGGTCGCGCGGGCGAACTTGCCCACACCCTGTACGTGCTCGACGAGCCGACCGTAGGCCTGCACATGGCCGACGTCGAGAAACTCATCCACGTGCTGCACCGGCTGGTGGACGCCGGCAACAGCGTGGTGGTGATCGAGCACAATTTGGACATCATGGCCGAAGCCGACTGGATCATCGACCTCGGCCCCGAAGGCGGCGACGCAGGCGGGCGCATCGTCGCCCAGGCCTCGCCCGAGACCCTGGCGCAGGA
This sequence comes from Betaproteobacteria bacterium, assembly GCA_039931715.1. Taxonomy (GTDB): domain Bacteria; phylum Pseudomonadota; class Gammaproteobacteria; order Burkholderiales; family SG8-39; genus SZAS-79. The sequence continues at coordinate 7,898 of JBDTRN010000103.1, read as the reverse complement.
TCCCGCGCGGTCGCACACTGCGCGCGTGCTGGCCGAATTCCTTGCCGAACGCGGCAACGCCGTCGCCGTGGCCGCCTGAAAAATTTTCCCGCCAGCCCCGGCTGGGGGAACCGCAGTCCCTTTACGGAGTCTTAATCGTCATGAAAACCACAATTTCCCTGCTGTTTGCCCTTTTCCTCCCCTTCGCCTCCGCGGTGCACGCGCAGTCGGCGGCCAGCCAGTCGCCCGAGGACATGGTGCGCCAGATCACCAACGACGTGCTCGAGGCGATCCAGGGCGACAAGGCGCTGCAGGCGGGCGACAAGCAAAAAGCGCTTGCGCTGGCCGAGCAGAAAGTGCTGCCGCACCTGGATTTCACCGAGATGACGCGCCTGGCGGCCGGCCGCACGTGGAATACCGCCACCGCCGAGCAAAAGGAGCGCCTCGTATCGGCCTTCCGCGCAATGCTGGTGCGCACCTATGCCAATGCCATCGACGTGTATCGCGGCCAGACGATGACGGTTGAGCCCTCGCGCGTGCCGGCCACGGCCACCGAGGCCACCGTGCGCAACCGCTACTCGAGCCCTGGCCGGCGCCCGACGCCGGTTGATTACCTCATGCGCAAAGCGCCCGGCGCGAGCGGCTGGAAGATCTACGACATCATCGTCGACGGCATCAGCCTCGTGCTGACCTACCGCTCGCAGTTCGAGGAATCCGCCCGCGCCTCGGGCATCGAGGGGCTCATCAAGCAGTTGCAGGAAAAGACCCAGCCGGCGCTGCGCTCCAAAGGGGCGTAGTCCCGCGGATTCAGCCGGCGCCGGTGTAGGCGGCGCCGCAGGTGCAGGTTTCGTGCACCACCACCTTCGATAGCAGCGGCAACGCGGGCTTGAGCCGCTGCCACACCCACTTCGCGAGGTTCTCGCTGGTGGGATTCTCCAGGCCGGCCACGTCGTTCAGGTAATTGTGGTCGAGCTGCTCGTGCAGCGGCCCGAACGCGGCCTTGATGTCGGCGAAGTCCTGCACCCAGCCGATGTGCGGGTCCACCTCGCCCGAGACATGCACCTCGACCCGGAAAGAATGGCCGTGGATGCGCGCGCACTTGTGGCCCGCCGGCACGTTGGGCAGGCGGTGCGCGGATTCGAGCGTGAAAGCCTTGAAGATGTCCATGGGGCGCGCTCCGCTCAGCGGATGCCGATGATCTTGTGGGTCTGCAGCGACAACCGCCATTGCGGGTGCGCGAGGCAGTAATCGGTCGCCATGGCGGTGTTGCGTGCGCGCTCGGGGCTGTCCATGGGCTGGAGGAAGAAGTGCTCGAAGGCAAGGGCCTCGAACTTTTCCGGCTCGGCCCCGGCCTGCGGGAACACCAGTTTCAGTTCGTTGCCGCGTTTGAGGTTGAAAGGCGCGCCAGCCTTGGGGCTCACCGTCAGCCACAGGTCGCCGGCGGGCGGCTCGAGCGTGCCGTTGGTCTCGACCGCAATCGCAAAGCCGGCCGCGCGCAGCGCATCGACTAGCGGGGCGTCTAGCTGCAGCAGTGGCTCACCGCCCGTGCAGACGACGAACTTGCGGCCCTGCGCGCCATGCGGCCATTTCGCCACCACCGCCGCGGCGAGTGCCTGCGGCGTCTCGAACCGGCCGCCGCCGTCGCCGTCGGTGCCGACGAAGTCGGTGTCGCAGAACCGGCAGACGGCCGTGGCGCGATCGGCCTCGCGGCCTGACCACAGGTTGCAGCCGGCGAAGCGGCAGAACACCGCCGGCCGCCCGGTGTTGGCGCCCTCCCCCTGCAACGTATAGAAGATTTCCTTGACCGCGTAAGTCATGGCGTCAGATCCCGGAGACCAGGAAATCCAGCGCGCCGAGCAACTCGGCACTGCGCTCCCCCATCGACGCCACCCTTTCGCCAAGCTGAGCAGCGGGTATCCCCGCAGTGAGCGCGGTATCCATTACAAAATTGCGCGACCCGATGCGCAGCACCGGGTTCAGGCGGGACGCCGGGGGTCCGAAGCGCGCCGCCGGCACCAGCGGCGCCACCAGACGCGTGTCCAGGTCCGCCAGCAGGTCGGCCTGCAATTCCACGAGGTAAGGCACGCGATCACGGGAAGCGCGGTGCAGGTTGGCACGCACATCGAAGCGGGCCATCAGAACCCCCTCAGCCCGTCGCTCCAGACACCCTCCCGCTCGATGCGCCTGTTGTAGGCGTCGACTGCCCGCTTGTTCTGCGCCAGCCACTGCCGTCCTTCGGCTTCGCGCACGAGCTCCTCCAGGCGCTCCTCGAGCGTGCGCGACAGGTTGATGCCAAGGCGCTTGGCCTTGTCGAGCAGCTCGGCGCGGACGCTGACGTTTGCGGGCCGCTTGGACGCCGCCGGAGGGAGTCGTGCGCTCATCGGGATGGGTGCGTGAAATGGATACGCATAGTTTATGCGCATGACCGATGCACGGCAAGCGCGAGACACAGCCCCTGCCCGGCCCCTATACTGTGCCCGATGACCGCGCCGGCGCCGACCACGATCGAAGAACTGCGCGAGCAGCATGGCCCGCGCTTCCGATGGCTGGTGCTGCTCACGGTGATGGTGGGCATGATGGCCTCCATCATGTCCTCCACCATCGTCAACGTGGCGGTGCCGGACATGAGCCGCTACTTCCACATCGGCCAGGGCCGCGCGCAGTGGATCTCGGCCGCGTTCATGGCCGCGACGACGCTGTCGCTCCTCCTGACCCCGTGGCTGCTGCAGCGCTTCGGCTTGCGCAAGACCTACGTGGGCGCCAACCTCATGCTGATGGTGGGCGGAATCGTCGGCGGCCTGTCGGGCAACTACCCGGTGATGATCGCGATGCGCGTGCTCGAAGGCATCGCCGCGGGCATCCTCACGCCGATCCCCAATGTGGTGATCATGCGCGAGTTCCCGCGCGAAGAGCAGGGCCGCGCGATCGGCATCTTCGGCTTCGGCGTGGTGCTCGCGCCGGCGCTCGGCCCGGTGGTGGGCGGCGTGCTGGTGGAACAGTTCGGCTGGCGCTCGATCTTCTTCGTGGTGGTGCCTTTCTGCCTCGTGGCGCTCGAAATGGCGCGCCGCTACCTGCCGGTGATTTCGTCGTTCAAGACCACGCCGCAGCCGTTCGACTGGACGGGCCTTGTGCTTGCGACCGCGGCGACGCTGGCCGTGCTCAACGGCCTGGTCGACCTGCAGGGCGAAAAGACCGCGCAGGGCGCACTCCTGATCGCCGCCGGTGTCGCGACTTTTGCGGGATTCGCGTTCCACCAACTGCGCGCCGCGCATCCGCTCCTGCAGATGCGTCTTTTCACGCACCGGCCCTTCCGCATGGGGTCGATCGTGGCTTTCATTTACGGCATCGGTCTGTTCGGCTCGACCTACCTGCTGCCGATCTACCTGCAGGCGGCGCTCGACTATTCGCCCTCCAAGGCCGGCCTGGTGCTGCTGCCCGCCGGCCTCGCGCTGGCGATTACCATGCCCATCGCCGGACGCATGGCCGACAAGCTGCTTGCCTCGCGGCTCGTCAGCACGGGCATGGCACTCATGATCGCCTCCACTGCCCTGATGGCGACGGTGTCGGCGGCGACATCGATCCTCGTGCTCGTCGTGTGGGTGATCCTGGGGCGCATCGGGATCGGCGTCATCATGCCCTCCCTCAGCCTGGGCTCGATGCGCGGGCTGGGGTCGGTCCAGATCCCGCAGGCCGCGAGCATGAGCAACTTCCTGCGCCAACTCGGCGGCGCGGTGGGCGTGAGCCTGGTCGGGATCCTGCTCGAATGGCGACTGGCCGCCCACGGCGTGACGCTGATGGGCGAAGGCGGCGACGCGATGCGCATTCGCGCCTTCGACGAAACCTTCCTTCTGCTTGCCGCGATCAGCCTGCCTGCAATGGCGGCGGCGTGGCTGCTCGAACCGAAGAAAACCGCCGCCACGCGCTAGAGGCTACTTGCGCCGTATCGCCACCGTGTCGAGCTTCATGCGCTCGCGCACCGGCAGCGCCGACACCGCCACGCAGGTGCGGGCCGGCTTGTGCGGGGCGAAGCGCTCCTCGTACACCGCGTTGACGCGCGGGTAGTCGGCCATGTCGGTGAGGTACACCACCGACTTCACCACATCCTGCAGAGTGCAGCCCGCCGCGGCGAGGATGCGCTCAGTATTGAGGATCGCCTGGCGCGTCTGCTCGATCACGTCGTCGGACACCACCTGCCCGGACTTGGGGTCGAGGCCGCCCATGCCGGAGGTGAACACCCATTCGCCCACCGATGCCGCATGGGAAAACGGGCTCGGCGGATTGGGCGCGTCGGGGGCGGTGTGGAGCTTGATTTCCTGCATTGGAGTTCCTTTGATGAGTCAGGCGGTGACGGGCGTTACGCCGTTCTTCGCCAGCCATGCGCGCAATGCGCCGGCGGTGGCGAATCCGGTGATTCGATCGGCGAGCGTGCCGTTGCGAAACAGCAGTGTGGTGGGCAGAGAGCGGATCTCGTAACGTTCCGACACTTCGGGCAGCGCTTCGGCGTCGACCTTGGCCGAGGCGAGCGCGGCACCGGCTTCCCGCACCACGGTTTCGAGCATCGGGGCGAGGCGCTTGCAGATGATGCAGCGCGGGCCCGTAAATGTGACCAGAACCGAGGGCTCGCTGGCGGCGAGACGCTCCATCGCCTCGGCCGAACCGAGCAGGGCAAGCGTCGTCACGCGGCTTTTTCCTCGGTCTGCGCCTCTTCCTGCCACTGCTCGCCACGCTCTTTTTTATAGCCGCCGAGGAAATCGTCGGGGCCGACGTTGAGCGCACCGTTGATGAGGTTGAACGCATTGCCGGTGTTGACAGTCTCGAGCGTCTCGACGATCTCGGCGTCGGTCACGCCATGCACACGCAGCGCATCGACATCGGCGCGCGTGATGCCGTGCGGATCGCCATTGGCCTTGATCGCATATTCGAACAGCGCCTGCTCCTTGGCCGAAAGGCCGATCTTCGCGGGATCGAAATTAAGCGCGGCGTCGACTTCGGCGTCCGAGGCGCCCGCATTGCGCAGCGCGCTGGCATGGAACGACACGCAATAGTCGCAGCGGTTGATCTCGGCCAGCGCGGTCATGACTGCTTCCTTGAATTTGACGCTGAGCACGCCCTCGCCGAGCAGTGCCATGAGGCGGCGAAAATTCGCCAGCCCAAGCGCGGGAAAAGCCGAATACGCCTTGAACAGGTTCGACACCCGACCCTTGCCTCGCGCGCGCTCGAGTTCGTCGTACAACGCCTTGCGCAGTCCTTCGGCTTGGTCGACCGGGACAAGGTCGATGAATGGCTCGGGATCGTCCTTGCGGCTCCACTGGCCCATGGCAATGCTCCTAGCGTGAATCGGTTGCAGTGCGTCGATTGTTGGATTCGCGCGAGCGTGCGTCAAGACGTATGCGCAAGTCGAATGGCGCGCCCGGTGTCCGGCGACGAGCCTACCGCGCGATGCCGGCCTCGCGCAGGTAGCGCATTGCGCCCGGATGAATCAGTCCGGGGCGCGGTGCAGCGGTCCAGGTGTTGGCGGCAGTGGTTTCCGCCGCGGCCGGCAGGCGCTTGGCGATCGCAGCCTCGCCACGATGGACTGCGCGCAGGAGGCGATAGGCGACGTCGTCGGGCAGCGCTGGCGAGGCCAGCACGAAACTCCACGAACCCACCGAGTGGATCGGCGCGCTTTGGCCGGGATACACGTTGGCGGGCACCGTGAGCGGCTTGAGGAAGGGGTGCTTGGCGAGGATGCGTGCGATCTCGCTCGCATCCGGGGCGATGAAACGCGCCCCGCCGGGGCTGGCCGCCATCGCCGCGAATCCCGGCCAGCCGATCCCCCCGCCCCACAGCGCCGCCACGCGGCCGTCGAGCGCCATGGCCGGGCCATCGCCCGCGCGTTCGAGGTACACCGCGCGGAAATCCTTGTCCTGGTCGAGGCCAATGCCGTCGAGCACATAGCGAGAAAGGATCACCAGCCCCGAGCCCTTGGCGCCGAATGCGACCGGCTTGCCGGCCAGGTCGCGGAGGGTCCTCGCCGGACTGTCGGCGCGCACGACGAACATCCCGGGTGAGGAGTACATCGCGGCGATGATGCGCAGGTCGGCCGGCGCGCGGCCGATGCCATTGAGCGCCTCGTGCGCCGCTTCGCCCTGCACCAGGCCGATGTCGATGCGCCCGGCTTCGAGCAGCGGGATGTTCTCGCCGCTGCCGCGTGTGTTCCTCGGCTCCACGTGGAGTGCGGGCTCGAATTCGTTGACCGTCGTGGCAAAGGCTGCGCCGTAGACCGGGAACCCGCCGCCAGGCGTGGCCGTGCCGAGTACCACGGAAACTTTCTGCTGCGCGAAGGCTGGGGCCGCCCACCCCATCGCGGCGATGCAGACCGCGAACACGCAGGCGGCGGCCGCATGCAGGCACGACCGCCTCGCCGCGGCGTCGTCCCTCTTCATTGCGGGCCTGAATGCCCCACTCAAGGCAGGTTCGCGACCGCGCGCGCCGAGCCGGTCAGATTGAGGATGTGCATTCCCAGGCCCCCGCGATCGACGATATAGATGTAGCCACGCTCATCGACCTCGACGTTGTTGGTGTTCGCCCCCGCGGGCACATAGTGGCCGATTTCCACCGGTCGCAGCGGATCGCGAATATCCACGGTACGCACGCCCGCGTTGAAGAAGGCCACGAACACCACGCGCCGGTAAAACACGCCCGCGAAACTCTCATTCGACGAATGCGCGCCGAAGCGGCCCCGGCCGCAGTAGCCACCGGCGGCCTCGTTGGGCGTGTAGCCGGACACGGGGAACGGGTGCGCTTCATCGCTGATGTCGACCATCCATGCCATCTGGCGCGCTTCGCGGCAGCCTTGCGTGATCGCTTCATTGACCAGCAGCACGAAATCGCGCTTGCGCCCCTCTGCATCGTTGGCGAATTCGGCGACCTCGAGGCCAAGGATGGGGAATACGGTATGCGCACCGAGGTGGCGCGGCAGGTCGAGCCGCCCGACCTGCGGGTACAAAAGGTTGCGTTCCGTCGGCTCGCGCGGGCCCTTGAGGAGCTTGTCGCGGTCGAGGATCTGCAACACGCCATGGCTGTTGACGCCGTACCCCATGTAGATACGGTTACCCGCGACGATCGGCCCGTGCAGGCCGGTGGGCACCGCGCCGGACGCACCGGGCTGCATGCCGGGAAGCCCGAAATTGCGAATGAACACCGGCTTCGCGGGGTTGGCGAGGTCGTACACCTGCATCATGCGCGAGGTGCGCCAGCTCTTCACGCCGGACACGAGGTAGGCGATGCCGGTGTCGCACTCCCACCAGTTCTTGTGCGTGTCGGACAGGCCATCGACCACGATCGATGCGCGCACCGGCCGCGCCGGGTCGGTGGTCTCCCATACTTCGTGTGCCGAATGTCCCTGGGTGCGCAGGATGAAAGTCCGACCGGGGAGTTTCGGCAGCGTGCTGCAGGCGCGCACCATCTGCGCGCCGCCGCTACCGCCGGGGATATGCGCGAGGAGCCGCGGCTGCTTCGGGTCCGTGACGTCGAGGACGGAGGTGCCGTTGGATTCGTTCGCGCCGGTCAGCGGGTTGACCGCCGCCCCGCCGTGATGGCCGACATAGGCGATCCAACGCCCGCCCTGGTGCTGGATCACGGGCTGGTAGGCGCTGCGCCCGGAGAGGTCGTGCCGCCCGACGAGGCCCATGTGGCGCGACTCGACCTGCGTCTGAGCATCGGCCGAGCCGTCCCGACCGTCACCGTCGTCGGCGTCGCCGTCATCGTGTCGCTGCGCAACGGGTTCGGGTTCGAGCCGTGGCCGATCATCGTGGCCCTCGTGCTTCTCGGCCTGCCCCCCGCCTTCGCCAACACCTACGCCGCCGTCCGCAACGTCGACGACGGCCCGGTCAGCGCCGCCCGGGCCATGGGCTCCACCCACCTCCAGGTCCTGTGGC
>JBDTRN010000102.1:0-9744 GCA_039931715.1 Betaproteobacteria bacterium | reverse complement strand
GCGGTCAGGTCGTCGAGGTCGAAGGCGAGGATGTCACCCGCCTTGGTGGCGGCCAGGCGCACCTTGACCCTGTGCTCGCGCGCGTGGATGTCGGACATGAACGATTCCAGCCGGTCGGCCACGAACTTGACCGGCCGGCGCAGCATGATCGACAGCGCGGCGGTGCACATCTCGTCCGGGTACACGTGGACCTTGATGCCGAATGCGCCGCCGATGTCGCGGCAGATCACGCGCACGTTGGCTTCGGGCAGGTTGAGGTGGCGCGCGAAGACGTCCTGCATCATATGCGGCGCCTGGGTGGCGTGATGCACCGTAAGGGTATGTTCGCCCGCGTTGTAGTCGGCCAGGATGGCTCGGCCTTCGAGGCACACGCCGGTGTGGCGGCCGAAATTGAAGGTTTCCTCCACCACCACATCGGCCCGGGCGAAGGCGCCGTCCACGTCGCCATTGTCCAGCTGGCGCGAGAAGCACACGTTGTCGCCCAGCTCCGGGTGGATCACGTAGCCGCCGTCGAGCGCTGCCTGCATGTCCATCACGGCGGGCAGGGGGTCCCACTCGGCGGCGATCAGTTCGCACGCATCCTCGGCCTGCGCGCGCGACTCCGCCACCACGGCGGCGACGGCTTCGCCCTGCCAGCACGCGCGCTCGATGGCGAGCGGGTGCTGCGGCGGCGATTTCAGGCCCTTGAGGTGCGAAAGCACGCCGACCCACGGCGAGCAGTACTCGGCCACCGCGCGGCCGTCGAACACCCCGATCACGCCGGGCGCGCTGCGCGCCTTGGTGAAATCCAGCGACACGATCCTGGCGTGCGCGTGGGGACTTCGCAGGAAAGCCACATGTGCCAGGCGCGGAAAGCGCAGGTCGTCGATGAACGACCCGCGCCCCTGCAGCAGGCGTTTTGCATTGGCGCGCGGCTCGGGCTTGCCGATGTAGCCCGCTTCGGTGCGGGTGCGCGAATCCTTGACCGGCAGTTCGTCGCGCGCGGTCATGCGGCCCGCCCTGGCGCCGCCGTGGTCGCGGTTGCCTTCTTGGACCCTGCCCTGGGCGCCGCGCGGCGCAGCGCGAGTACGGTCTCGATCGCATCGACGATGGCCTGGTAGCCGGTGCAGCGGCAGTAATTGCCCGACAGGTGCTCGCGGATGCGCTCGCGGCTTGCGTCCGGTTCTGATTCGACCAGGTCGAGCGCCGCCACCAGCATGCCCGGTGTGCAATAACCGCATTGCAGCGCATTGCGCTCGTGGAACGCCTGCTGCAGTTGCGCGAGCTCGCCGGAGTCGGAGAGGCCTTCGATGGTGTCTACGCTGGCGCCTTCGCATTGCACGGCGAGAGTAAGGCAGCCGCGCACGATGCGGCCGTCGACGCGCACTGTGCACGCGCCGCACACGCCGTGCTCGCAGCCGACGTGCGAGCCGGTGAGGCCGACTTCGTCGCGCAGGAAGTCGATCAGGTGGGTGCGCGGCTCGACGCGGCGCGACACCCGCGTGCCGTTGACGGTGAGGCTGAGCATCGGGGCGTTGGCTTCGTCCATGGGGTTTCCTTGACGCGGTGTCCTTCAGGCGGCCAGTGCCGCCAGGGCGCGGCGGGCCAGCACGTTGGCGAGCTGCATCTTGGTGCGCGCCGAGCTCTCGAGGTCGGCCATCGGGGCGAGGTCGGCCGCCAGCGCGGTGCCAAGTTCGGCGCTGTAGCTGCCCACGCGTCGGCCTTCGGCCACCTTCATTGCCGCCGCGGCAAGCAGCGGGCGGTCGCCCGCGCCGAGATAGGCGAGGCGCACGTCGGACAGCCCCCCGTCTTCCTGCCGCGCCATCGCGGCCACCCCGACGAGGGCGTAATCCCCGCGTCGGCGCGACAGTTCGAGGAATACGCTGCGGTGGCGCGGCGCGAGTGGGATTTCCACCGCGCGCACCAGTTCAGCCGGTCCCAGCGCGGTGGCGAACAGGCCCCTGAAGAATTCCCGCGCCGGCACCCGGCGCTCGCCAGCGCGCGAATGCAGCACGACGACCGCATCCAGTGCGAGGCAGCAGGCCGGCCATTCGGCGGCGGGGTCGGCCAGCGCGATCGAGCCGCCGAAGGTGCCCGAGTTGCGGATCGCCACGTGGGCGATGTGGGGCGCCGCCTGGGTGAGCAGCGGGCAGTGCTCGGCCACCAGCGCCGACTGCTCGATTTCGCGGTGGCGCGTGAGCGCCCCGATGCGCAAGGTGTTGCCCTCGAGCGCGATGCCCGCGAGCCCTTCGATGGCGTTGATGTCGACCAGCAGCTCGGGCGAGGCCACGCGCAGGTTCAGCATCGGCACCAGGCTCTGGCCACCGGCCAGGACGCGCGCCTTGTCGCCGTGCTCTTCGAGCAGCGCGCAGGCCGCCTCGAGCGTGCGCGGCTTGGCGTAGGCAAACGCGGGTGCTTTCACTCGGCTTCCGGAGGCAGGATGACCAGTCGAAAGTGTACCTTGCGCACACGCGCCACAAGGCCCTATAAACTTGGTCTACCCACCGCGACCGACCCGACGAGGACCCCATGCCGCTCACCGAGCTCAACCATTATTTTGTGCGCGCCAGCAACCTGGAAGCCACCAAGGCGTTCTACTGCAAGGCGCTCGACCTCGATGTCATGCCGCGGCCGCCGTTCCCGTTCGCCGGCTACTGGCTCGGGCGCGAAGGCCGCATCTGGGTCCACATGGGCCAGCACGGCATCCCCAACGCCGAGCTCTACTATCGCGGCACGCCCAAGCACGCCGCGCAGGACAACTCCGGCGTGGTCGATCACATCGCCTTCCTCGCCACCGACCCCGAGGCCTTCCGCGACCGGTTCAGCCAGATGAAGTGCGACTTCTGGGCGCGCGCGCTGCCCGAGTTCGACCTGTTCCAGGTCTTCGTGCGCGACCCCGACGGGCTCACCATCGAGCTCAACTTCAACAACCTGCCCAAGATGCCGGAGTGGGGTGAGGACTACTCGAAGATGCCTGTGGTCGAAGGCGCCAAGGACAAGGCGGGCACGATCGCCGGGCGCGCCTGAGCATGGACAAGCGCAGCGGCTTTGCCGGCGTGGGGTACGAGGAGGCCGTGCGCCGCGCCCACGTCATGGTGCCGAAATTGCGCGAACTGGCCGCGGCCTCCGAGCAGTCCCGCCAGCTCACTCCCGAAATCCTCGCGCTGCTGAACGACTCCGGGCTGCTGCGGTTCCTGCAGCCCAAACGATGGGGCGGCATGGAGCTCGATTTCGTATCGGTGTTCGACATCCCCGAGATCATCGGGCGCGGTGATGCGTCGACGGCGTGGAACGTCGGTAATCTCTCCATCCACCACTGGATGCTGGCCTTGTATGACCCCAAGGCGCAGGAAGAGGTGTGGGGCGACGACCCCGCCGCGATCATCGCCTCCGGCATCGCCTACCCGCAGGGCAAGGGCCGCAAGGTCGACGGCGGGTTCATGCTGTCGGGCTACTGGAATTTTTCCTCGGGCGTCGATCCTTCGAGCTGGAACATGCTCGCGTGCATCGTGCGCGACGGCGACAAGGTCATTGACCACCGCATGTGCCTCGTGCCACGCAAGGACTACCACGTCATCGACGACTGGAACACGCTTGGCATGCGCGGCACCGGCAGCAAGTCGGTCAAGGTCGACGAGGTGTTTGTGCCCGAGCATCGCGCGCTATGCATGTACACCGCGCGTGGCGGCACCGACTTCCCCGGGGCCGCAATCAACCTCAACCCGCTGTACCGCATCCCGCTGGGCGCGCTGGGCTCGAGCTGCCTGTCGGGCGCCATCATCGGCAATGCGCAGGCCGCGCTCGACCTCACGGTGGAGTCAGTCAAGGAACGCAGCACCAACTACACCGCAGTGAAAATGCGCGACTTCCAGACCGTGCAAGCGCGCGTTGGCGTGGCCGCCGCCAAGATCGACCTCGCGCGCGGCTCGCAGCACGCCGACTGCCTCGAGGGGCAGCGCTTCGCCGCCGCCGGCATCATCCCGCCGATGGAAGACAAGCTGCGCTTCCGGCGCAACTGCGCACTCGCGGCGCGGATGGCCGTGGAGGCGGTGGACACGCTGCACGAAATGGCCGGCGCCAACGGCATCTACACCAAGTACCCGCTCGAGCGCCTGTTTCGCGATGCCCATTCGGCCAGCGCCCACATCGGCTTCAACTGGGACGCGGGCATGTCCACCTGGGGGCTGGTCGCGCTCGGCGGCGAGGTCGTGAACCCGACCATGTAGGAGTAGAAAGTTGAACTTTCTAAAATGTAGAGCCGCGCGGCGATTGACTATCCTGTCAGTTGGTGTATCGGTATCGGTACATTCCTGAATGAAATCCGGCGCACTTCTTTGTAGGCCCTTAGCGCACTCAATGCCGATTCGGAGCAACGCATGATCAAGGTGTCGGGCTATGGGCGCATCGCGGTGGTGCCGCCGGTGAATACGGAGCTGACCTCGGTTGGGGCCGGGACGCCGATGGGAGAAGTGCTGCGACGCTACTGGCAGCCGGTGTGCCTTTCTTCCGATGTGGACGCGTTGCCCAAGCGGGTCCGCATCCTCGGTGAAGACCTGGTTGCCTTCCGCGACCTCGGCGGCCGTGTGGGCGTGCTCGACGCGCATTGCGCGCATCGCGGCACTTCGCTCGAATACGGGCGCATCGAGGCCAAGGGAATCCGCTGCTGCTATCACGGCTGGTTGTATGACGTCGACGGGCAGTGTCTCGAGCAGCCTGGTGAGCCGCCCCAAAGCACGTTCGCGAGCAAGGTTGCGCAGCCCGCGTACCCGGCGCGCGAGTTCGGTGGCCTGGTGTTCGCCTATATGGGGCCCGCGGACAGGGAACCGGTATTTCCCCGCTTCGAGAATCTCGAGCGGCCCGGCTGGGCGCTGTTCGCCTATCGCAACATGAGCCGCGGGGCGGTCGCCGAATGCAACTGGCTGCAGATCCAGGAGAACGCGATGGACCCGGTGCATACGGCGTTCCTGCATTCGACCATCAGCACACGCCAATTCAGCGACATCTACGCCACGCTCCCGCAACTCGACTTTGCCGAGACCGAACACGGCATGAAATACATCCGCACGGCCAAGTTGCCGAGCGGGCGGACCTTCGTGCGCGTGCAGGAGAATTACACGCCGAACATGCGATCCATCGCCGACAACCTTACGCCCGACCGCGCGTATGCGGAGGGCGCAAACCTGATCGGCTGGTGGGTGCCGGTGGACGACACCCACACGCTGGGGTTTCACATCGAGGCCTACGACCCGAACGACAAGGAGAAGGTGACGACTTTCGCCCGGGCAAAGGAGGGTCGCACGGCAGGCACTCAGGAGCAGCACCGCAGCTACGAGGACACCCAGCGCCACCCGGACGACAAGGAGGCCCAGGTGAGCCAGCGCCCGGTGGCAGTGCATGCGCTCGAAAGGCTCGGCACCACCGACAAGGGGGTGATCATGTTCCGCAAGCTACTGAAGCGCGCGCTCAAGGATGTGCAGGAGGGGCGGGATCCGCAAAACGCCTTCCGCGACCCTGAACGGTGCCGTATAAAGGTCGTTTCCGGCAACACGGTGAGCTGACATGACACGCGCATTGAACCGAGCCTCGCTGTTCCTCCTTCTTGTGTGCACATGGTCGATTGGCGCGGCGCAAACGTTTCCGTCGCGGCCTATCGAGGTTATCAACGCGTTTGCGCCGGGCGGCGCCAACGACCTTAACGTCCGCGCGCTCCAGGTATCTGCGGAGAAAATCCTCGGCCAGCCGCTGGTGCAGATTTTCAAACAGGGCGGCGGCGGTATCGTCGGCACGACGGAAGTTGCGACGGCTGCGCCGGACGGCTACAAAATCCTGGTCGTCACTTCGGGTGAGCTGACCGCCGCCCCCAACCTGGTGAAGACGAGCTACTCGCTCGATTCGTTCGCCTTCCTCGGGCGGATCAGCTCCAAGCCCTATGCGCTCGTAGTGAAGAGCGATGCGCCGTGGAAAACGTTTGCCGAGCTGCGCAGTGCCACAGGCAACCCGCCCGGCAAGCAGACGGTCGGCACCACGCCCCAGGGCGGGATGTTCCTTACTGCACAGCACTTCATCCGGCGCGGCGGGGTCCCGCTGACTACAGTGCCGTACGGCGGGGCCGGTCCCGCGCTGACGGCGTTGCTTGGCGGTCACATCGATTCGGTATGGGCTCCGCTGGCGGCGGCGGAGGCCCAGGTCAGGGCTGGTGCGCTGCGTATCCTCGCGGTGAGCGGCAGTTCGCGCCTCGCCGGGCACCCGGGCGTGCCGACCTTCCGCGAACTGGGAATCGAGGCACCGTTCGTGCAGTGGACCGGGCTGGTCGCGCCCAAGGACGTCCCCTCGGACCGCCTTGCCATCCTGCGGGACGCGCTTGCCCGCATGGCCAAGGACCCGACCTATCTTCAAGTGGCCGAGAGAACCGGCGTCGAGGTCGCCTACGCAAACGCGGACGAATTCGAGAAGCAGGTGCGTGACGAAGACCAGGTGTTTCGCGCGCTGGTCAAGGATTTCGGGCTGGCGCCTAAGCAGTAGGCGTTTGTCCTACGCGGGACGGGGCACGGGGACGACATACGGGGCTTGAAGCGGGGCATAAATTGGCGCCACACACCAAGAGGCGCCAAAATGAGCTCGAATCGCTGCATCAGACTCCTTCTCGGATCATTGGCGCTGGGTTTCGCGGCGTCGTCCTTCGCGGCCCAGCCGCTTCCGGTCAACCCGATGCTGATCGACGCCATGACACCGGCCGCGCCGCGTGCCGAGGCGTTGAGCCTTGCCGAGCTCGAAAACCGCCTGCTCGAGACGAAAGCGATCCCGTCGGCGCGCAAAGCGGAATTGACCACCGAGCTCGACGCCCTGCTCGACCAGTTCAGGCGCGCTTTCCAGACCGGCAACCTGGAGCTTTCCTCGCTGCGCGAGCCTTACGACAGGCTGCTTGCCAAGATGCAGTCGCTCGCCAAAAAGGACCGTCGACTGGCGCGGGACATCGCAGCGTCGAGCGAGCCGCTGTGGGATTCGCTGACCGACCGCGCGACTTTCGCCAGCCTGCAGTAGGCGCGGTTGATCGCGAACACCTGCACCGCGGGGCGGTGCGACCGGGCGCAACTTGCCGGTATCAGTCCGGCTTTGCCCCGGTATCGCGAATGATCTTGCCATAGCGCGCCGACTCCGACTGCATGAAGCGGGCGAGCTGCTCGGGGTTGGTACCGACCGATTCGACGCCCTGCTCAAGCAGCTTGGCCTTCACATCGGGGGCATTGACCGCGCGATTGATCTCGGCGCTCATGCGCGCCACGATTTCGGGCGGGGTGCGTGCCGGAAACAGCGCCGCGTACCAGACCACGAGGTCGAGCGCGGGGTAGCCCAGTTCGGTGAACGTCGGCAGCTCGGGCGCGGCATCGCTCCTCTTGGCGCTGGTCACTGCAATCGGCCGCAGCCGCCCGGCACGCGCGTGCTGGATGGACGAGGGCAGGGCCGTGAATCCCATCTGTACCTGCCCGCCCACCATGTCGATGACCGCCGGGCCAGCGCCCTTGTAAGGCACGTGCACGAGGTCGATCTTGGCAGCAGTCTTGAGGATCTCCCCCGCGAGGTGCTGCACGCCGCCAGTGCCTGCCGATGCGAAGGCGAGCTGGCCGGGTTTGGTGCGCGCCAGCGCGACGAGTTCGGCCAGCGACTTGGCCGGCACCGACGGGTGGACAGAGAACAGCAGCGCTGCATGCGCTGCGTATGAAACAGGCGCGAAGTCTCGAATCGCGTCGTACGCCATCTTCGGGTACAGGTGCTGGCTGATCGTAAGCTCCGCCGAGGAGGCCAGAAGCAGTGTGTAGCCGTCGGGCGCGGCCTTGGCGGCCGCATCGGCGGCCGCGATGCCGCCCGCGCCGGAGCGGTTCTCCACCACGATCTGCTGGCCCAGGCTCTCCTGCAGCTTGGGGGCGAGGTTGCGCGCGAAGTAATCGAGGCCCCCGCCGGGCGGGAACGGCACGAGGATGCGCACCGGTCGGGCCGGCCAGGTTTGCGCGACTGCAGCGCCCGCCACTGCCGCGAGCAGGAGCGTCGCGGCCACGGCGAGCAAGCCGCGCTTCATGCCGCCTTCCCTGGGGCCGGCCACCCTACTTCGCCATCTTGATCGAGCGATCGAGGAACTCGTTGGTGTAGGCCGACTTCACGTCGAACGGCTTGTCGATGCCGATGTAATCCTTCACCAGGGCGTAATCCGCGGCCATGCGCGCATCGTCGTGGATCCCCAGCGCCACGGTCTTGGAGAATTTGTCGCTCATGAGGTCTTCGACCAACTGCCAGTTGGTCATCTCGTTGTCGTACTTGAGCGCGCCGTTGGCGTCCACCAGCGCCTGGATGCAGGGCTTTGCATCGGCCACACAGGCGGCGAAGGCCTTTTGCGTCACCTTGACGAAGCTGGCGATGGCGGGCTTGTTCTTTTTCAGGAACTCGGCGTTGACGATGACCGAGTTGCCGTACGGGTTCAGGCCGATATCGCGCCAGGCGAGGAAGCCCATGTCGTCGCCGAGTTCGCGCTTGAAGATGTGGTGGATGTTGTAGAACGACGTGGTCACGTCGACCGACTTCGCCTTGAGCGCCGCAAGCTTGGCGTTGGCGTCGATGTTCACCCAGGTCACCGACTTGGGATCGATGCCGTTGGCCTTGGCAAGCGCGGGCCACATGGCACGGGCGCCGTCACCGGCCGGGTTGCCGATCTTCTTGCCGGGAAAATCCTTGACCCCCTTGATGCCCGAGCTCTTGAGCCAGTACATGCCCTGAGGAGAGTTGGCGTAGACGTTGAACACGCCCACCGTGTCTGCGCCCTTGCCCTTGGCGATCAGCACGCTGCCCATGTCGGCCAGGCCCACCTGGTTGGCGCCGGCGGCCACTTTCTGCACCGCCACCACCGAACCCTTGCCGGGCTCGAGGTTCACGTCGAGGCCTTCCTTGGCGTACCAGCCCATCTTCTTCGCGTAGTAATACGGTGCGTGGTCGCCGCCCGGCACCCAGTTCAGGACGAAGTCCAGCTTCGTGTCGGCGGCCACGGGCGTGGCGAATGGCGCGACGGCAAGTGCGAGCAATGCCGTGACGAGTGCTTTATTCATGTGGACCCTCCCCGCGTTTTGGTCGGGCGATGGTATCGGCGCGTAAGAGGAGGTGTCAATGCGGAGTATCAATGCGTGGCGCGCACCGCCACAGGATCACAGCACGGCGTTGACGCTGCCGGGACGAGAGGTTAAGTTAACCGGGCAGTTACATTTCGCGTCCCGTCCCCCAGATTCCTCCCGCCATGCCCCTTGCCTGGATCGACCTGCCAGCCGACGTCCTCGCCGCCTTGCGGCACGGCGCGGTGATCCCTGCCCATCCGCTCGCCCTCGACGCCAACCGCAAGCTGGACGAGCGGCGCCAGAGGGCGCTCACGCGCTATTACGTCGACGCCGGCGCGGGCGGCCTCGCCGTGGGTGTGCACTCCACCCAGTTCGCCATTCGCGAAGTCGGCCTGTACGAGCCTGTGCTGCGCATGGCGGCCGAGACGGCGCGCGACTGGAAACCGCTCGGGGCGAAGAAGCCGCTGGTTCTGGTCGGTGGCCTGTCGGGCCGGACCGCGCAGGCGGTGGCCGAGGCGCAGGTGGCGCGCGGGCTGGGCTACCACGCGGTCATGCTGAGCCTCGCACCGATGAAAGGCGCGTCAACCGACGAGCTCATCGCGCATTGCGCCGCGGTGGCGGCCGAAATGCCGCTGGTGGGGTTCTACCTGCAGACGGCGGTCGGCGGCAT
>JBDTRN010000101.1:0-9783 GCA_039931715.1 Betaproteobacteria bacterium | reverse complement strand
CGAGGAACGTGAAGCCGATCGGCACGCCGATGCGCAGGAGGCGCAGCTGCTCGGACCAGCGCGGCCAGGACCAGCGCCAGAACACGCCGTAGCGCGCGTAGTCCGGGCTCATACGGCACCACGTCCAGCCCGCAATGGCGGTCACGAAGGCGATGATGGTGGTGGAGTAGGCGCATCCCGGCCCGCCGAGGGCCGGCGCACCGAGGTAACCGTGCATGAACACCAGGTTCAGCGGGATCTTGAGCGAGAGGCCCACGAGGTTCAGCACCATGATCACGCGCGGCCGCGACACCGCGGTGCTGAACGAGTAGAACACGCGGAACATGAGCATCGCGGGCACGCCGATCGCGATCACCTTCAGGTAAGCGCGGATCTTCACCTCGACCGCCGGGGCGACCGCAGCCAGGGCGAGGAATGGACCGGGAAAGTAGATCAGCACGAACGCAAGCGCGGTGAGGAAGATGCCCAGCCACACGCTCTGGCGCACCTCCTCGCCGATGGCGGCGAAGTTGCCGGCGCCGTAGAGTTGCGCCACCAGCGGCGTCAGCGCGATCAGCACCCCCATGAGGGTGACGAACACGCTGATGTAGATGCTCGCCCCGATCCCGACCGCGGCGAGGTCTTCCGCCCCCAGCCGCCCGGCCATCACGGTGTCGATCACGCCATTGATCATCACCGCGAGCTGCGCGATGAGCACCGGCCAGCCGAGCTTCAGAAGAGCGCGCGATATACCCGAAAACATGATCTTTTGATTTCGTACATCCAATGGATATGAGGCTATCACGGCAATGTTAATGCCAAAAGAGAAAAATTCATCCGGCTGGCGCGAAGCTTTTGAAAGGGCGCAATTATCCTATGGCCGGGAGCGCGCTTTCAGGAAGATCGCAGCAGGGAGGGCACGTGCTCCATGCGCTCGAACAGCGTGGCGCCCTCGCGCGCTAGCGCCTCCCGATCGGCGTGCGGCGCGGCCGCGTAGCCGAGCACCTTCATGCCGGCTGCCGTCGCAGCGCGCGCGCCTGTGGGCGTGTCTTCGATGACCACGCAGCGCTCTGGGGGCGCGCCCATCACGGCTGCGGCGTGCAGGAAAAGATCAGGCGCGGGCTTGGGGTGCGCAACGTCGGCCGCGCAGAAGATGCGGCCCTCGAACAGGGCCAGAAGGCCGGCGGCTTCGAGCGTGAGGCGCAGGCGATCGCGATTGCCGTTGGAAGCCACGCAATACGGGATGCGCAAGCCGGAGATAACCTCCAGCACGCCTTCGATTGCGCGCACCTCGCGCCGCAGGGCATCGAATAGCGCCGTGTCCCAGCGCTCGCCAAACCCCGCGGGCAATGGCCGGTTGAGCAACTCGGCGCCGAACGCGAGACACCCGTCGCGCGTACGCCCCACGAAACGGCGCATGACTTCGCCCGCATCGAGGTGCAGCCCGACGGCCTGCAGCTGCTCGGCGAGGATGCGATTGGCAATCGGCTCCGAATCGACCAATACCCCGTCGCAATCGAAGATGACCAGTTCGAACGGCGTGGCCAACGGCAAACTTATGCCTGTGGGTCAGTGAGGTCGGACCTGCTCGTGGCGTGGCCACGCATCGGTGCGAACTCCCGGTCCTGCAGCGCGCGCCACTGGATCTTGCCCGAGGGCGTGCGCGGCAGCGCGTCGATGAACTCGATTGCGCGCGGGACCTTGTAAGCGGCCATTTGGGTGCGCATCCACTCGATGATCTCGGCACCCGTGGTGGCCGCCCCTTGCGCCTTCAGCACCACCACGGCCTTCACCAGTTCTCCCTTCCGCGCGTCGGGCGAGGCGATGATGCAGCACTCCCTGATGGCGGGGTGGTGATACATCGCGGCCTCGACCTCGGCCGGCCAGACCTTGAGGCCGGCGGAGTTGATCATGCGCTTGAGGCGATCGGAGATGAAGTAGTAGCCGTCCGCATCCATGCGCCCGAGGTCGCCGGTGCGGAAGAACCTGCGCCCTTCGCCCGGCCCGCCGATCGCCACCCACGATTCGCGGTCGGCCTTTGCGTTGTGCCAGTAGCCGGAGAGCAACTGCGGGCCGCGCACCACGATCTCGCCGGGTT
The DNA here is from genome assembly GCA_039931715.1 of Betaproteobacteria bacterium. Lineage (GTDB taxonomy): Bacteria > Pseudomonadota > Gammaproteobacteria > Burkholderiales > SG8-39 > SZAS-79. The sequence goes on along the minus strand of JBDTRN010000101.1, from coordinate 7,706 downwards.
CACCCGGTGGCAATACCGCAAGTGTCTGGGGGTCGACCACGCAGGCCTCGGTGTCGAACGCGGGGATGCCGAGGCACTGCTTCTTTGCGCGCTGCGGCGGGTTCATGTGGGTCTGCGAAATGGTCTCGGTGAGGCCGTAACCCTCGATGTAGTCCACGCCGCACACCTCGCGGAGTCTTTGCGCGATCGCCTCGGGCATCGCGGCGCCGCCGCCGAACAGCCATTTGAGCGAGGAGATATCGCGCCGCATCGCTTCCGGACTCGACAGCAGGTCGATCGGCATCGTCGGGACCGAATCCCAATGGGTGCAGCGGTGGCGCTCCACCAGTTCTGCTGCGCGCACTGGGTCCCAGCGCGGCTGGATCACGATGGTGCCTCCGGCGTGCGCCGTGGCCATGAGGCTGTGAATGAGTCCGGTCACGTGGAAAAAAGGGGCAGTCGCAAGCGCGACGGTTGCATCGGTCACATGCTTCCACAGGATCGAGCCGAGCACATTGTGATGCACCGAGGCGTGGGTGTGCATGCAGCCTTTGGGCTGGCCCGTGCTGCCGGAGGTGTAAGGCATCATGCACAGGTCGCCGGGGAGTGAGCGCGACGCGGCGGGTGCGTGCCCCGCGGCAAGCGCGGCATCCCATCCGGCGCTGCCCGCGACTAGCAGGTGCTCGAGCGGCAGGCTCGCAAAACGCCCGGCGATGTCGCCGGCCGCGATCGCCACTTTGGCACCACTGTCTTCGAGGTAGTGCGCCAGCTCGCCGGCAAGGTTGGCCGGGCTCACCGGCACCACCACAGCATCGGCGCGCAGGACGGCGTACAGGGCGATGACGAAATGGGCGCTGTTCTGCAGGTCGACCAGCACACGGTCGCCGCGGCGCACGCCGCAAGCAGCCTGCAAGTAACCGGCGAGGGCTTCCATCTGGTCGAGGGCGGCGCGGTAGTCGAGCGCACTGTCTTCGAAGTAGAGGAGGGTCTTGCCGGGATAACGCCGGGCGGCAGATTCAAACGTGGCGTGCAAAGTCGCCTCGGCCGGCGGCAGGTTGCGCGGCATGTCGCTCGGCCAGAAGGCGAAATGGGGCGCGGCGTGGGCGGGCGGTTGCATGGCGCGAAAGTATATAGGCCGCTTCGGCGCTTTTCCCGCGGCAGATTCCGCTATCCTCCGTTGCATGCCCGCCGCCGCAAGCGCGGCCCGGCGCGAATGTGGAAGGGAAAAGGTTGCAAACCAAGCCGGAATCCCGCGTGGCTCGTTGGCCGGTTGCAGGCCCGTATGCCGCGGTGATCGGGTTCGTAATGTTCGCCGTTTTGTTGCGCTGGGCGCTCGACCCTTGGCTGGGTGCCCGCCTGCCATTCGTCACCATGTTTGCTTCCGTCGCCGCCAGCGTGTGGCTGGGAGGCGCGCGGCCGGCAATCCTCGCGGCCGTGCTGGGCTATGTGGCAGGCGAATTCTTCTTCGACGAGTCGCGCGCTGCCGTCAATCTCGACGCTGGCAGCCTCACCAGTGCCGCGATCTATGCATTGTCCTGCGGGCTCATCATCGCGCTGGGGGAGGCCGCGCGGCGCGCCCACGCGCACGTGGAAGCTCCGCGCCAGGAACTGCAGAGCATTTTCGACGCCGCGCCCGTCGCGATCCTGGTGGCGCACGACCGACAATGCCGGAGCATCACCGGCAATCACTTTGCCTACAACCTGCTTGGCCTGTCCGGCGGGAATATTTCGCGCACCGCACCCCAGGGCGAGCGCATGCGCTACCGCATCCTGCGCAATGGCGTTGAACTCCCGGTGGAATCGCTCCCGCTGCAGCGTGCAACTGCAGAAGATTGCGCCCTTAGCGACCAGGAGCTTGAGTTCGTGTTCGAAGGCCGCGCTTCGGTCCACGTGACTGGCAGCGCCGTACCGTTGCACGACGAGGAAGGCCGGGTGCGCGGGGCGATCGCCGTGTACACCGACATCACCGAGCGCAAGCGCGCCGAGCAGCTCCTGCGGTTGCTCACCGATAACATCCCGGCGCTGATTGCTTATGTCGACCGGGATTTCCGCTACCGGCTGAACAACCGGGTATTCGGCGAATGGTTCGGTCCGGACCGCACAGACGTGACTGGCCGGCGTGTGGCCGAAGTCCTCGGCGAGAAAGGCTGGGAAAAGGTGCGCCCCTACTTGGAAAAGGCGCTTGCCGGCGAGCGGGTCTCCTTCGAGATCGAAATCATCACCCGCGACCGGCTGCGCTGGGTAAGCGCTGCGTATGTCCCCCACATCGGGCCCACGGGCGCGGTCGAGGGACTGGCGTTGTTCGCCAACGACCTCACCGAGCGGCACGCCGCCGAACAGGCCCTTCATCGCAGCGAAAACGCCCAGCGGCTCCTGCTCGCGCTGCACGACGCCACCCGCGGGCTGAGCGATCCGGCGCGAATCATGCTCGAGACGGTCAACCATGTCGGCCGCCACTTTGGCGTGATCCGCTGCGCCTACGGAGAAGTGGACGCCGCGCAGGAGAACCTCCTGGTCATGCGCGGCTACACCGTCGGGGTGCCGTCGGTTGCAGGCAAACACCCGCTCGACTCGTTTGGCGTCGGCTTCATCGCGGAACTGAAGGCGGGTCGCACGGTGGTGATCGACGACATCGCCAGCGACTGGCGCACCGCGGGCCATCGCGCGCAGGCAACCTACGCGGGCATGGAGCTGCGCTCCCTGATCTGCGTGCCGCTGGTCAAGGACGGGCGCTTTGCCGGCCTGCTCGTCATGGGCGACCGCGCCCCGCGCCAGTGGTCGGAGGAAAACGCCCGCCTCCTCGAGCAAATCGCCGAGCGCACCTGGCTTGCGCTCGAGAATGCGCGCGCCGAAGCGGCGCTACGCGAGGCCGACCGGCGCAAGGACGAGTTCCTTGCGACGCTCGCCCACGAGCTGCGCAACCCGCTGGCGCCTATCCGCACCGCGGTCGAGATCGTGCAGAGGCTTGCCCCCGATGACGCGCGCCTGCGCGCCCCGCTCGACATTGTCGACCGGCAGGTGCGCCACATGACCCGCCTGGTGGACGACCTGCTCGACGTGGCGCGCATCACGCGCGGGAAGATTCACCTGCGCCGCCAGGCCATCGACCTTTCCGGTGTGCTGCGCGAAGCACTCGATTCGGCGCGGGGGGTTATCGCACAGGCCGGCCACACGCTCGAAGTGCAACTCGCGCCTGAGCCGATCCAGGTCAATGCCGATGCGACGCGCCTCACGCAGATCGTCTACAACCTGCTCAGCAACGCGTCCAAGTTCACCCCGCGCGGGGGCCACCTGCACCTGGCTTCGCGCCGGGAAGGAAGCCTGGCGGTGATCTCGGTCCGCGACGATGGCCGCGGAATCGAGGCGGAGCACTTGCCGCAGCTGTTCGAGATGTTTTCCCAGCTCTCGCCGGCGCTTGAGCGCACCGAGCAGGGGTTGGGGATCGGCCTGGCGCTGGTGCGCGGGCTGGTCGAGCAGCATGGCGGCAATGTCGAAGCTCGTAGCGCCGGACCCGGGCAGGGCAGCGAATTCATCGTCCGCCTGCCGCTCAGCGTTGCTGCAGCCCCGGTGATCGCGGCGGGCGAAGCGGCAAGCGAGAAGGACGACGGTCCGCGGCGCCAGGTCCTTATCGTGGACGACAACCGCGACGCGGCCGACAGCCTCGCGGCGATCCTCGACATCATGGGGCACGCCACCGAAGTCGCCTACGACGGACGCTCGGCGTTGGCGCGCGTCGAGGCGCGGCATTTCGACGCCGTGCTGCTCGACATCGGAATGCCCGGCCTGAACGGTTACGAAGTTGCGCAAAGGATCCGCAAGCTGCCGCAGGGCGGGTCGCTGCTGCTCGTGGCCCTGACCGGCTGGGGGCAGGAGGAAGACCGTCGCCTTGCCGCCGACGCGGGCTTCGACCGGCACCTGACCAAACCTGTCGATGTCGCCGTCGTGGCCGCGCTGCTGCGCGGGACGGATAGCACTGCCGGAGATGCGCAAAGATTGCCGTGAGATCCGGCCAGGCGCAGGCAAAGGTCCGCGCAGGCATAATTGCCGGCTACCGGCTGCGCATCGCACGCGTAAGCCGGGACTACACCAACGAATACCGCTGGCAGGCGCCCAAAGACAGCGTCGCGGTGCATGGATGAAACCAGAGGAGACGGCATGAAGAAGTCGATACTGCGCGGCCTGGCTGCGTTTGCGTTTGCATGGACTGCGGCGATGCCGGGCGCAGCCACCGCGGCATGGCCCGCCGACCAGCCGATCAACATGATCGTCGCCTACGCACCGGGCGGGGGCACCGACATCATCGCGCGCGCGATCGTGCCATTCATCGAGAAGTACCTGGGCGACGGGGCCAAGATCAACATCGTCAACCGCCCCGGCGCAGGCGGCGAGATCGGCTTTACCGCCATTGCCGCCGCGCAGCCCGACGGTTACACCATCGGGTTCGTCAACACGCCTCCGTTGCTGACGGTTCCGATCGAGCGCAAGGCCGGCTACACCTGGCAATCCTACGAATACCTCGGCAACGTGGTCGACGATCCAGGCACGTTCTGCGTGCACGCGGACAATTCGATCCGCACCCTTGCCGACCTCGCGGCCTACGCCAAGGCCAACCCGGGACGGGTCACGGTCGGCTCGACCGGCGTGGGGTCGGATGACCACCTCGCGATGCTGCTGTTTGAGAAGAGCGCCGGCGTGAAGATGAACCACATCCCGTTCAAGGGGTCGGCCGACACGCGCACCGCGATTACGGGCAAGCAGATCGTGGTGGCGGCGATCAACGTGGGCGAAGCGCTGCAGTACATCAAGGGCGGGTCGCCCTTGCGCTGCCTGGGCCAGATGACCATGGTGCGCACGACTCTCGCGCCGGACATGCCCACCTTCAAGGAACAGGGATATCCGATGGAAATGGCCTCGCTGCGCGGCATCGCCGGGCCCAAGGGATTGTCCGCGCCCGTGCGCGAGCGCCTCGCCAAGGCGATCGAGCGCTCGGCGCACGACCCGGCTTTCCTCGCCCAGGCGGAAAAGTTCTTTGCACCGTTGCGTTACCTGTCGCCCGTAAAGTACGAGGCCGAGGTGCGCGAAGCCGAGGCACTGTTTCGCAACATGTGGAAAGAGCTGCCCTGGACCGACAAGTGAATACGAGCAGAAAAAGGAAACCGCAATGCATGATCTCCTGATTCGCGGCGGCACGATCGTCGACGGTACGGGTGCCGCCTCATGCACCGGCGACGTCGCCATCAGCGACGGAAAAATCACCGAAGTCGGCAAGGTCACCGGCGCGGCGAGGCGCGAGATCGACGCAGCCGGCCTGTTGGTGGCGCCGGGCTGGGTCGACATCCACACCCACTACGACGGCCAGGCGAGCTGGGACCCGTACATGACGCCCTCGTCGTGGCACGGGGTGACGACTGCGGTGATGGGCAACTGCGGGGTCGGCTTCGCCCCGGCGCACAAGCACCAGCGCCAGTGGATGATCGAGCTCATGGAAGGCGTGGAAGACATCCCCGGCGCGGTGCTCTCCGAGGGCGTGCGCTGGGAGTGGGAGAGTTTTCCCGAATTCCTCGACGCGCTGGAGCGCACGCCGCGCGTGATGGATCTCGGCGCGCAGATTCCGCACGGCGCCTTGCGCGTGTTCGTGATGGGCGAGCGCGGCGCAGGCCGCGAGGCGGCGACGCCTGAAGACATTACCGCCATGGCCAGACTTGCCAAGGAAGCCGTCGCGGCGGGCGCGTTCGGCTTCACCTCTTCGCGCACCGTGGTCCACCGCACCAGCAAGGGCGAAGCGGTGCCGAGCCTTGGCGCGGCCTCGCACGAACTGCAATCCATCGCCCGCGCCGTCGGCGAGACCGGCAAGGGCGTGGTGCAGCTCATCTCCGATTTCGACGAGCTCGACGAAGAGTTCACCCTGCTGCGCGACGTGGCCCGTGTGAGCGGCCGGCCGCTGTCGTTCACGCTGCTGCAGCACGATTTTCTGCCTGACCGATGGCGCGAAGTGCTCCGGCGCGTCACCGTGGCGCGCACCGAAGGCCTCGACATCAAGGCTCAGGTGGCCTGCCGCGCGATCGGCATGGTGCACGGCCTGGAGTGCTCGATGCACCCGTTCTTCCTCTGCCCCTCGTACCTGGAGGTGGCCAAGCTGCCGCTGGCCGCGCGCGCGGTGCGCCTGCGTGATCCGGCATTGCGCGCACGCATCCTCGCCGAGTGGCAGGTCCCGCCGGGCAACCGGCGCCTGGACAGCATCACCCAGCACCTGCACAAGCTCTTTCCCATTGGCGCGAGCTCCGAATACGAACCGCGTCCCGAAGACAGCATTGCCGGCATTGCACTGGCGAGCGGGCGCAAGCCCGAGGAGGTCGCCTACGACCTGATGTTGCAGGAGGAGGGCAAGCAGAAGTTCTACTTCCCCCTGTACAACTACACCTCCTCCGACCTCGGCGCGGTGCACGAAATGATGAGCCACCCGGCCACGCTGCTCGGCCTGGGCGATGCCGGCGCACATTGCGGTTACATCTGCGATGCGAGCTACCCGACCTACCTCGTCAAGCACTGGGCGCGCGATCGCACGCGCGGGCCCAAGTTCGGCCTGGAGAAGCTGGTCGAAATGCAGACCCGCCGCAATGCCCTCGCGATGGGCATGACCGACCGCGGCGCGCTGCTGCCGGGCATGAAGGCCGACATCAATCTCATCGACTTCGACAAGCTCGGCCTCACCACGCCGGAAATGATCTACGACCTGCCCGCAGGCGGCCGGCGCCTCGTGCAGCGCGCTTCGGGCTATGTGGCGACGCTGGTGTCGGGCGAAGTGGTCACCGAGGAGGGCAAGGCGACCGGCGCGCTGCCCGGCAGGCTGGTGCGCGCCTGAGTCGCTACTTCTTCACCCACTTGGCGATCGTCGCGTAAACCGTCGCCACGCGCACGGGCTTGGTCAGGTAGTCGTTCATGCCGGCCGCCAGCAGCCGCTCGCGGTCGCCGGCCATCGCGCTGGCGGTCATCGCAATGACCGGCAGGGCGGCAAGGCCCGGCTGCGCGCGCAGCCTGCGGGTGGTTTCGATGCCGTCCATATCGGGCATCTGCAGGTCCATCATCACCACGTCGAAGACACCGAGCCGCACCTTGTCGAGGGCTTCGCGCCCGCTGCCGGCCAACGTGACCACCGCGCCTGCGGCTTCGAGCACGCCCTGCGCGACCACCTGGTTCACCTCGTCGTCTTCGACCACCAGGATGCGCACGTCGGTCAGGTTGACCACTCCCGCGTCGCTTGTACTGCCCGCGCCATCGGCGGCAATACGCACTGGCTGCGCGACGCGGCGGCAGGGCACGGTGAAGCGGAATACGCTGCCACGGCCGGGGGCGCTTTCGACGTCCATTTTGCCGCCCATCGCCGCAACCAGGCGGGTCGAGATCGACAGGCCCAGGCCGGTTCCGGCACGGCGCCGCGTGCTGGAAGGGTCGACTTGGGTGAACGGCTGGAACAGTTGGCTCACCTGCGCATCGCTCATGCCGATACCCGAATCCTCGACAGCGAAGCCGAGGGTCACCGAAGAGTCGTCGCCCACAATCAAGTCGACTCTTACCCGGATTTCGCCGCCGTCGGTGAACTTGACTGCGTTGGCGCAAAGGTTGGCGAGCACCTGCCCGATGCGGTCGGCATCGCCCGACAGCACGCGCGGCACTTCGGGCGCCACTACGTAGTCGAAGGCCACGCCCTTGGCCTGCGCGTTCGTGCC
>JBDTRN010000100.1:0-9935 GCA_039931715.1 Betaproteobacteria bacterium | reverse complement strand
AAGCTGCGCAAAGGCAAGGGCTTCGACCTCGACGATTTCAAGAGCCAGATCGCGCAGATGCGCAAGATGGGCGGCCTCTCGTCGCTGATGGACAAGCTCCCGGCGCAGCTCACCAGCCAGGTCAATCCCGCCCAGCTACAGGACGACAAGCAGATCCGCCGCATCGAGGGCATCATCAACTCGATGACGCGCAAGGAACGCGCCCACCCGGACCTGCTCAAGGCCTCGCGCAAGCGCCGCATCGCGACGGGCGCCGGTGTGCAGGTGCAGGAGGTTAACCGCCTGCTCAAGCAGTTCGAGCAGATGCAGAAGATGATGAAGCAGATGCAAAAAGGCGGCATGGCCAAGATGATGCGCTCGGTCAAGGGCATGATGCCGGGCATGCGCTAGCCGTCGGGCAGCGCTGGCCTGTGGGGCCCCTCAGCCCCGCGTATTTTTCGGCAGCACCGCCGCGAGCGCTTCGGCGCGCCCTTCCTCAGTCAGTTCCCAGATGCCGCGCGGCGAGCCGCGCGCAACCAGGCCGCGATTCTTTAGCGCGTTGCGCCCCCAGGTGATGGTGTTTTCCGCCCGCGTCTCGCCGGTGGCGACGAGTTCGAGGTCGGCCGGCCCGATGAAGCCGTGCTTCACCATCCTGTCGATGACGGCGCGGGTCACGGCGCGCTTTTCGCCCCGTCCGGCGAAACCCGACTCCAGCACCGCCAGCAGGAACGCCTCGTAGATGCCCTGCGGGGTCAGGTCCGGAGTGAGTGCTTTATGCGGCGCAGGGGTAACCGACGCGGTGCGCTTCATTGCCACCGGCGCAGGTTGCAGGAGGGCTTTCTCCACCAGCAGGCGGCGGATCACCGCGTTGGGGCTGTCGACGAAAGGCTCCGCCAGTTTCTTGAGACCCTCGAAAACCTCGTCGTCCACGCGGATGGTCGGCATGGCGATATCTTAAGTTAAGGAACACTTTGTGACAAGTAATCCGCCATACGCTTAACTTTATGCCCTAAAATGCTGGCGGCTGGCGGACAAACCTGCGTATAATCCGCGCCTTTCGTTTGCGACGAACCCGGAGTTTCCAATGGTTGTAATTCGTCTGGCCCGCGGTGGCGCCAAGCACCGCCCCTTCTACAACATGGTAGTGGCCGACTCGCGCGACCCGCGCGACGGGCGCTTCATCGAGCGCGTCGGCTTCTACGACCCGAAGGCGCCGGCCGGCCGCGAGGCGCTGCGCGTCGATGTCGACCGCGTCAAGCATTGGAAAGGCGTGGGCGCGCAGCTTTCGCCCACCGTCACGCGGCTGGTCAAGCAGTTTGCCCGCGGGGTTTCGGGCAACCCGGCGCCCAAGGCAGCCTGACCACGAAGCTCGTAACGATGGGCCGGATCTTCGGCTCGTGGGGCGTGCGTGGCGGGGTGAGGGTCGATCCTTACTCTGAAGACCCCGAGACGCTCGCCACCTTCAAGACGTGGCTGGTCGGACGCGAAGGCGACTGGAAGGAATACCCGGTCCTCGAAGCGCGGCTGCACACCACCCAGATCGTGGCGCAACTGGCGGGCGTGGACGACCGCGATGCGGCGCTGGCGCTCAAAGGCAGTGAGGTGGCGGTCTCGCGCGACGCGCTGCCGCAGCCCGAGGACGGGAGTTACTACTGGTCGGACCTGGTCGGCCTGCAAGTGGTGGGAACGCGCGGCGAGCTGCTCGGGCAGGTGAAGGAGATGTTCTCCAACGGCGCCCAGGACGTGATCGACGTGGTGGATAAGGAAGAGGTCGCGGATGCGGCCGGTGCAAGGCGGGTGGAGGTGCGGCGGCTGGTGCCGTGGACTGCAGTGCAGCGTGTCGACATGGCCGGCGGACGCATAGAGGTCGAGTGGGAGAAGGACTGGTGAGGCGGGAGGGGCGGTCGCGGTGATCCGGATTGACGCGATCACGCTGTTCCCGGAAATGTTCACGGCGCTGACCGCGAGCGGCATTACCCGCAGGGCGCTGGAGATGGACCTGTGGCGGTTGCATACGTGGAATCCGCGCGATTTCACCACGGACAATTACCGGACGATCGACGATCGGCCGTACGGCGGCGGGCCCGGCATGGTGATGCTGGCCGAACCGCTGGAGAAGGCGATAGAGGCGGCACGCAGCGCACAGCGCGGCGAGCCGGGCGGGAAGGCGGGCAGGGTGATCTACCTGTCGCCGCAGGGCGTGAGGCTCGATCACGCGAAAGTGATGCGCCTGGCGATGGAGCCGGCGCTGACCCTGCTCTGCGGCAGGTACGAAGGCATCGATGAGCGGTTGCTCGGCAAGTGCGTGGATGAGGAAGTGTCGATCGGCGATTACGTGCTCTCGGGTGGTGAGCTCGCGGCGATGGTGCTGGTCGACGCGGTGGTGCGGCAGTTGCCGGGCGCGCTGAACGAGCCGCAGTCGGCGGCGCAGGAGTCTTTCACCGAGGGCCTGCTGGAAAGCCCGCAGTACACCCGGCCGGAGCAGTGGTCAGGGCAGGCGGTACCGGGAGTGCTGATGTCGGGGCACCATGAATTGATCAGGCGCTGGCGATTGAAGCAGTCGCTGGCGCGGACCGGGGCGAGAAGGCCCGACCTGCTCGACGGACGCGAGCTGACGCAGGAAGAACGGTCCCTGCTGGGGGAGTTGCAGCGGGAGGCCGGCAAGGACACGCAGTAAACGGGCGCCGCAGGCAGGCGGGCGCAGAAGACGAGCGCAGAAGACGGGCGCAGTAGATACGACGCGGTTAATTCCGCAGTTAATTCCGCAGTCAATACGACGGTTATTCGACCGCAGTGACATTGATCGTGCAACGGAGCTGAACATGAACCTGATCCAGAAACTCGAGCAGGAAGAGATCGCCCGGCTGGGCAAGACCATTCCCGATTTCGTCCCCGGCGACACGGTCATCGTGAGCGTGAGGGTGGTCGAAGGCGAGCGCAAGCGCCTGCAGGCCTTCGAGGGCGTGGTGGTCGCTAAGAAAAACCGCGGCATCAATTCCTCGTTCATCGTGCGCAAGATTTCCTCCGGCGAGGGCGTGGAGCGCACGTTCCAGACCTATTCGCCAATCATCGCCGCGATCGAGATCAAGCGTCGCGGCGACGTGAGCCGCGCCAAGCTGTACTACCTGCGCGAGCGCTCGGGCAAGTCGGCGCGCATCAAGGAAAAGCTCGGCACACGTGCCCAGGCCGAGGCCGCCGGCGAGATCCTCGCGCCGGCTGCGGCTGCTGCCGCACCCGCCGTTGCACCCGCCGCTGTGCCTGCGGAGACACCGAAGGCCGGCTGATCCTCGCGCCACGAAGGTCGCGCCGCAGGCCTCTGCGGGCGCGTGCGGCGGTATAATCACCGGCTGATCCCCACAGGTTTTTTCCATGCGGCGCGAAGCCACAGCCATCAGCCCGGTCACCGAGATCATCGCCGAGATCAAAGCCGGCCGCATGGTGGTGCTCGTCGACGAAGAGGACCGCGAGAACGAGGGCGATCTCGTGCTGGCCGCCGAGCACGTGACGCCCGAGGCGATCAATTTCATGTCGAAGCATGCGCGGGGCCTCATCTGCCTCACGCTCACCGGCGAGCGCTGCCGCCAGCTCGACATCCCGCTCATGGTGCGCGACAACCGCTCGCCACTGGGCACCAATTTCACCATGTCGATCGAGGCCGCCCATGGCGTGACCACCGGCATCTCGGCCCACGACCGTGCCCGCACCGTCCAGGCCGCAGTGGCCCGGGACGCCAAGCCCTCCGACATCATCCAGCCCGGCCACATCTTCCCGATCATGGCGCAGCCCGGCGGCGTGCTGGTTCGCGCAGGACACACCGAAGCGGGTTGTGACCTTGCGGCGCTTGCGGGCCTCACAAGCGCTTCGGTGATCTGCGAGATCCTCAAGGATGACGGCACCATGGCGCGGCTGCCCGACCTGGTCGAGTTCGCCGACCTGCACAGCCTCAAGATCGGCACCATCGCCGACCTGATCCAGTACCGCAGCGCCAACGAGTCCCTCGTGCGCCGCACCACCGAGCGCGACATCGAGACCGCGCACGGTGCTTTCAAGATGATCGCGTACCGCGACAAGCCCACCGGCGCGAGCCACCTCGTGCTGGTGCGTGGGGTGATGAACGCTGCCGAAGAAACGCTGGTGCGCGTGCACGAGCCGCTCTCGGTGATCGACCTCATCGAGACCGGCACCGGCGTGCATACGTGGGGCGTCAACGAAGCGCTCAAGGCGATCGCGGACAACGGCCGCGGGGTCATGGTGCTGCTCAACTGTTCGCAATCGGATGACGCGCTCGAGGCGCGCCTCATGGACGATTCGCCCGACGCGCGCGCCTCGCGCCGCTCGGACCGCAGCGCGGACTTGCGCACCTACGGCATCGGCGCGCAGATCCTGCGCGATCTCGGCGTGGGCCGCATGCGCCTCATGGCCGCGCCGCGCAAGATGCCGAGCATGACCGGTTTCGGCCTAGAAGTGCTCGGCTACGCCGACCTGCCCAAGCGCGGGGCCTGAGAGTGGGCAGCGCCGGACCCGCCGCGGCGAACCTGGGCGGAGCGGGCCTCAGGATCGCGATCGTTGCCAGCCGGTTCAACGTGGGATTTTGCGACCGCCTGGTCGCCGGCGCCCTCGAGGAACTGGTCCGCCTCGGCGTCTCGGCCGAGGCGATCGAAACGGTCCGCGTCCCGGGCGCGCTCGAGATCCCGATGGCACTGCAATGGCTCGCGCAGACCGGCCGCTTCGATGCGCTGGTCGCGCTGGGTGTGGTGATCCGCGGCGAGACCTACCACTTCGAGCTCGTCGCCAACGAGTCGGGCCGCGGCCTCATGGAGGTGCAGCTCGAAACCGGCGTGCCGATCGCCAACGGCATCATCACCACCGAGAACGAAGCGCAAGCCGAAGCGCGCATATCGAAAGGCCCCGAGGCTGCCGCCGTCGCGGTCGAGATGGCGCGCCTGCGTGCAGGCATCGCCGGGCTGGCCCGATGAGCGCAAACGAAACCAGCCCCAAGGCCGGCGGCGCAGGTGGCAAAAGCGCACCGGCGGGCAACAAGACCGCGCGCCGGCGCTCGCGCGAATTCGCCCTGCAGGCGCTGTATGCCTGGCAGATCGCGCACGGCAGCCCGCGCGAGATCGTCGAACAGGTGCGCGGTTACGACGGCTACGAGCGCGCCAACGCAGAACTGGCCGAGACGCTGGTGCGCGGCGTGGCCGAGCGCGCGGCCGAGCTCGAGGCGCTGATCGCGCCGTACCTGGACCGCAGCTTCGCCTCCCTCTCGCCGGTTGAGCGCGCCATCCTCTTCATCGGCACATTCGAGCTGTGCGCCCAGCCCCAGACCCCGTTCAAGGTGATCGTCAACGAAGCGATCGAACTGGGAAAAAGCTTCGGCGGCACCGACGGGCACAAGTACGTCAACGGCGTGCTCGAAAAGCTTGCCGCCCAATTGCGGCCGGCCGAATTCCAGCGCGCGCGTAACGGCGCGACGCAGCCCGCCGAGCGGCTGCGCTAAGCGCTGCGCCGCCCCACCGAGTTCCTGGCGTGTTGTCCGAATTCGAGCTCATCCGACGGTACTTTGACCAGTCGGCGCGGATCCGCTCGCAGGGCGGCGACGCGTCGCCCCCTGCCGTGCAACGCCCTCCCCTGGAAACCGGGGTGCAGCTCGGCATCGGCGACGATTGCGCGCTGCTGCGCCCCTCGGGTGGCATGCACCTGGCGGTGTCCACCGACATGCTCGTCGAAGGCCGCCATTTTTCGCCTGGCGCCGATGCGTTCGGCCTCGGCCACAAGGCGCTCGCGGTCAACCTGTCCGACCTCGCGGCGATGGGCGCGGCGCCCCGCTGGGCCACACTCGCGCTGGCGCTTCCCGAGGCGGACGAGGCGTGGCTTGCGCAGTTTTCCGCCGGGTTCCTCGCTTTGGCCGAGCGCTTCGAGGTGGCCCTCGTGGGCGGCGATACCACGCGCGGGCCACGCAATATCTCGGTCACCATCATGGGCGAAGTGCCCGCCGGCCTCGCGCTGTATCGCGAGGGCGCGCAGCCGGGCGACGAAATCTGGGTGTCCGGCGAACTCGGGGGCGCCGCGCTCGCGCTGCGATGCGAAGCGGGCCGCGCCAGGTTTCCCGAAGGCGAACGCGAGGCCCTGCTGCTCCGCCTGCATCGGCCCGAGCCGCGGGTGGTGCTCGGCGAGCGCCTGCGCGGGATCGCGACCGCGGCCATCGACGTTTCGGACGGGTTCGCGGGCGACCTCGCGCACATCCTCGAGCGCTCGGGCACCGGTGCCCTGGTGCACTACGCGGCCCTGCCGCGCCCGCAATCGTTCGCGCGCGTCGCCGATGCCGCGCTCGAGCGCGAGTGCGTGCTTTCCGGGGGCGATGACTACGAGCTCATCTTTACCGCGCCGCAATCGCAGCGCGGCGAGATCGAGGCACTCGCCACGGAACTCGGCCTCGCCCTGTCGTGCGTGGGCTATGTGCAGGCGGGGGAGGCGAAGCTCGTGCTGCTCGACGCCGACGGCGGGGCAATGGCCGTCCCCGGGGGCTTCGATCATTTCGCGCCGGGCGCCGCCGGCGAGCCCTGAGGGCTGGGGTTCCTGTCATGATCCTGCGCCCGGGTTTTCGCTTCGTGTTCAGCCACCCCGCGCATTTCGTGGCGTTCGGCTTCGGCGCCGGGCTGTCGCGCTTCGCGCCGGGCACGGCCGGCACGCTGGTTGGGTTTCCGCTGTACTGGCTGCTGGGGCCGGCCTATTCGCCGTGGGCGATGCTGCTGGTGATCGGGGTGTTTTTCGCCATCGGCGTATGGGCCTGTGGGATCACCGGGCGCAATCTTGGCATCTCCGACCATGGCGGGATGTGCTGGGATGAGATCGTCGCTTTCCTGCTGATCCTCGAGGTGACACCCGACGACCCTTACTGGCAGGCTGGGGCGTTCTTCCTCTTCCGCCTGTTCGACGTAGTGAAGCCTTCCCCGATCCGCGAACTCGAGATGCGCATGAAGGGCGGGTTCGGCGTCATGTTCGACGACATCCTCGCTGCCGGCTACACGCTGCTCGCGCTGGCGATCATCAAGCGCATCTGGTTCTGATCCGCCCATGACTTCCACCAGCAAATCTACGCTCGCCGAAACCGTCGGCCGGCTCCTCAGGGCCAAGGGCGAAAAACTCGTGACGGCCGAATCGTGCACCGGCGGCGGCGTGGCCGAAGCGATCACCGCGATCGCCGGCAGCTCCGAATGGTTCGACCGCGGCTTCATCACCTATTCCAACGAGGCCAAGGTCGAGATGCTCAGGGTGTCGGCCGAAACGCTCGCGCGCCACGGCGCCGTCAGCGAGGAAACCGCGCGCGAAATGGCCCTCGGGGCGCTGGCCGTGAGCCCGGGCACGGTGTCGGTTTCGGTCACCGGCATCGCCGGACCCACCGGCGGCTCGCGCGCCAAGCCCGTGGGCACGGTGTGCTTCGCCTGGGCGCGCAGCGGCGAAGCCATGCCGAGGTCGGAAACGCGGCGCTTCGCGGGCGACCGCGACAGCGTGCGCAGCCAGTCGGTGGTGCGCGCACTGCAGGGCATGAGCGAATTGCTCGACGACGGGAGTGCGCAGTAAAGTTTGATTTATCGTTTCGTAGAATTAAGCGGAAAGCGCCTCTTATGGCAATTGAGTTTCCAAAAACGGAAAACCATGTCCTTTTAAGAAAGGACTGCGGATGACCACCCTCTACCTTGTCCGCCACGGCCAGGCCTCTTTCGCCGCGGCGAACTACGACTGCCTGTCCGAGCTCGGCCATCGCCAGTCGGCGTGGCTGGGCGAGCACTTCGCCGCGCGCGGCATCGTGTTTGCGCGCGCTGTCTGCGGCACGCTCGATCGGCAGCGGCAGACGGCGCGCACGCTCCTCGATGCCATGGGGTCGACCATGCCGGTGGCAGAGCATCCGGGCTGGAACGAATACTCGGGCGACGCGCTCTACAAGGCCTACCACGGCGAGGGCTGGGCCAAGGCGCGCGCCAAGGGCGACGTGCGAGAGTTCTACCGCACGCTCAAGGTCGCGCTCCAGCACTGGTCCGAGGAGCGGCTCGCCGGGCCGATGCCGGAAACCTGGCGCGAATTCGGCGACCGCGGCGTGGCTGCGTTGCACGCGGCGTGCGACGGGCTGCCCGCCGATGCGTGCGTGCTGGCGGCATCCTCTGGCGGCGCGATCGCGCGCGCGGTGTGCACCATCCTGCAGGCGCCGGCGCAGGCCGCTATCGAGCTCAACCTGCAGTTCCGCAATTCGGGGTTCTGCGAGATCTTCGTGAGCCCGCGTTCGATGCGCGTGGTGAGCTTCAACTGCATCCCGCACCTCGACCGCCCCGACCGGGCCGCGTCCATCACCCATTCCTGAGGCAGGTGTGCGGCCCCGCCTTGACGGCGGCACCGTCCAAGACTAGAACTGTCTGATTGCCTTTGCGGAACTGCCCCATTCAATGGCCACTTTCAGACCTTCCGCCGTCGCCGGCTCGTTCTATCCCGGCGAACCCCAGGCGCTGACCGGGGAAGTCGACGAATTGCTCGACACGGTGGAGAACTTCGAGGTGCGGTTCGGCCATCCCAAGGTGCTCATCGTCCCGCATGCCGGCTATATCTATTCCGGTGCGACTGCGGCGCATGCGTACAGCGAGCTCGTCGCGGCGCGCGGGCTGGTCACGCGTGTGGTGCTCTTGGGTCCGGTGCATCGCGTGGCGGTGCGCGGGCTCGCGCTGCCGGGTGTCGACCTGTTTGCCACGCCGCTGGGCAAGATCTCCATCGATGCCGACGGCGTACATGCGCTTAAGGACCTGCCTCAGGTCGTGACCAGCGCGCCCGCGCATGCCATGGAGCACTCGCTCGAAGTCCAACTGCCCTTCCTGCAGCGCGTGCTCGGCACCTTCTCGCTGGTGCCGCTGGCCGTGGGCGATGCCACCAGCGCGCAGGTGGCCGAGGTGCTGGGGCGCCTGTGGGGCGGGCCGGAAACGCTGATCGTGATCAGCACCGACCTTTCGCACTACCACGAGTACGACACCGCGCGGAAGATCGACGAGGACACCATCGGGCGCATCGCGCGCCTCGAGACCGGCCTCAACCACCAGCAGGCCTGTGGCGCGACGCCGCTTAACGGACTGCTATCGCTGGCGCGCACCAAGGGCCTCACCATCCGGCGCCTTGCGGCCTGCAACTCGGGCGACACCGCCGGTGGCCGCGGGCGTGTGGTGGGCTACTCGGCCTTCGCGCTCGACGAGGGCGACACCGTCACCCACGAAGAGGCCGGCCGAACGCTGGTCGGGATGGCGCGCGCGGCCATCGGCGCAAAGCTGGTGTCGCGCGAAGCGCCAAAAAGCAACGGCGCCGCATGGCTCGCCCAGCCCGGCGCGACTTTCGTCACCCTCAACCGCAACGGCCGGCTGCGCGGCTGCATCGGCAGCCTCACGCCGCAACGGCCACTCGGGGTCGACGTGATTTCCAACGCGCAGTCCGCAGCGTTTGGCGATCCGCGCTTCGCGCCGATGACGGCGGCCGAGTGGCCGGACACGCAGACCGAGGTCTCCCTGCTGTCGCGGGCGCGCCCGATCCGCTTCGCCGACGAGGACGACCTGCTCGCCAAGATCGTGCCCGGCGTCGATGGGCTGGTGCTGGAGGCCGCGGGGCGGCGCGGCACTTTCCTGCCGCAGGTGTGGGAGTCGCTGCCGGACAAGCGCCAGTTCCTCGACCAGCTTAAGCTCAAGGCCGGGCTGCCCGCCGATTTCCGCATCGGCCGCAGCCGCGTGCTGCGCTACCGGGTGGCCAAGTGGAAGCAGTCGGACTTCGCCACGCAGTGAGGCGCGGCATGGCCCGCCTTCGCGCAGCCGGGTCGGAAATTTCGCGCGCGCCGCAGCGGGGCCCTCGCACTCCTCCCGCGGTGACGGGGCGCAATCGCAAATGAACCATCCGGGACGCTGGTGGCACGCGCTCGACGACGGCCGCATCCA
>JBDTRN010000099.1:0-9977 GCA_039931715.1 Betaproteobacteria bacterium | reverse complement strand
CAATCTCGCGAGCCGGGTCGAGAGCTTTAACAAGCAGGCAGGTACGTCGCTTCTGGTCTCTGAAACGGTCTGGGAGAGCGTGCGCGCCCAGGCCTGTCGCGGCCTCAAGCTGAAAGTCCCGCTGAAGGGCAAGTCCGGAAAGTACCCGCTCTACGAGATCACCGCGCTGGCGCCGACACGGCGGCGCAGAATCGCCAGGTGAAGTTTCTCCTCAGGTTTCCAAAAATCACCTATGTGACAATCGTAAATCCAACGCTACCCGACGACTTCGATATTCGTCAGGTCGTCTGGGCGGACGAAGCATCCGCGCGCGCGCACACGCAGCACCGCATCGCGGGTTGAATCCGTGCTTTCGGATTTATATCATTGTGTGATATAAATAGTCCGATGAAGAAAAGCCCTCCGCCGACATCTTCCTCCCGCAAGATGTCGAAACGGGAGTTCGAAAAGCTCGCCGACTTTCGCTACCAGGTGCGCCGCTACCTGCGCTTCAGCGAGGAGGTATCGCGCCGCAATGGCATCACCTCCCTGCAGTACCTGCTGCTCTTGCAGATCGTCGGCTTCCCGGGACGCGACTGGGCGAGCATAGTCGAACTCGCCGAACGCCTGCAGGCCAAGCACCACGGGGTCGTGTCACTCGTTTCAAGATGCGAAGCGCTCGGACTGGTTAGCCGCAGCTCCAGCACCAGCGACAAACGGCAGGTCGAAGTCCGCCTGACGCGCATGGGCAACGACCGCGTTGCGCGCCTCGCGGCGCTGCACCGCCGCGAACTCGCCTCGTTGAAGGGCAAGTTCAAGATGCCGGATATGTCGGCGCCCCGGGACGAGTAAAGCGTGGCGGCTATGGGCGTGAGCGGGAGCGTCGACCCTGCGGTGTTCGGGGAAATCGTCCTGCAGTCGACGGACGCGATCATTTTTTCCGACCTCGACGGCGTGATCAGGATCTGGAATCGCGGTGCAGAACTCATCTTCGGGCATTCCGCCGCCGAAGCGCTCGGCCAGAGTCTCGACCTCATTATTCCCGCGCACCTGCGTGTCGCGCACTGGCAGGGATTTCGCCGGGCGGTGGACAGCGGCCATACGAAGTACGCGGGTAAGGTGATGACCACGCGCGCGGTCCACAAGGACGGCAGTACCCTGTATGTGGACCTGAGTTTCGGCTTGGTGGCCGACGGCGCCGGAGGGCTCGCCGGGGTAGTTGCGACCGGCCGCGACTGCACGGAGCGGAACCTCGCTGAAAAGGCACTGCGTTCGAAACTTCGGAACCTCGAAATGCAACCCGCCGGGCCGGCGCCGGATAAGAAAGACTAGCGAAACTGGCGGTGACGGAGGCCGACTACAGGCCGTCCCGCCGCCCCGCGCGCGGGGCTCAGACCGCGTAGGGGCGGCCGCCCTCGTGGCGCTCGAGCTGGCGCAGCAGCGCCGGCCACTCGCGGCCGACTTCGAGGAAGCCACCCTTGCCGTACATCTTGCGGCCGAGGTCGATCGATTTCTGCTGGGTCGAGGCCGATAGCGGCGAGAGTTCGCTGCCGCCGGAGAGCGCGTCGATCTGCTGGCGGCACGCGGTCTCGATGCGGTACATCCATACGAACGCCTCGCCCACCGACTCACCCGTGGTGAGCAGACCGTGGTTGCGCAGCACGAGGATGTTGCCGTCGCCGAGGTCATTGACGATGCGCGGCTGCTCGTCTTTGTCGAGCGCCGGTCCCTCGAAGTCATGGTAGGCAAGCCACCCGGTGACGGTCAGCGCCTTCTGGCTGGCCGGCAGCAGTCCCTGCTTCTGCATGGCCACCGCGGTGCCGAAGCGGCTGTGGGTATGAATGATGCACTTGGCGCGCGGCACCGCCATGTGGATCGCGCCGTGGATGATGAAGCCGGCAGGATTGGCGGGATAGTCCGATTCGCCCAGCACGGCGCCCGAGTCGTCGACCTTGATGAGCGACGAAGCGGTGATTTCGTCGAACAGCATGCCGAACGGGTTGAGCAGGAAGTGGTGGGCGGGCCCAGGCACGCGCGCGGAGAAATGGGTGTTGTTGAGGTCGGTCCACCCGTACAGGGCGGCCAGGCGGTAGGCTGCGGCGAGGTCGACACGCAACTGCCATTCCTCGGGGCTCATGCCGGCGCGGGCGTGGTTGGCGGGAAGGCTTGCGGCGGCGAGCGGTGCCATGACAGTTCCTTTGCGCGAGGTTGGGGCCGGCGGGGCCCGGGGCTATCGGAGGGTCGGCCGGGCGTGAGTCGAGTTTAGCATCGGTCTGTTGTGGGGCTCAGGGTCGCACGGCGGGAGTTTCGACCTGCATGCCGCGTGCGCGCCACATGAGGAAATACTCGAGCCCGACGAGCTCGGGCGAGCCGAATTCGTACGCCTCGGCGCGCAGGCCGCTCATGCAGTTGCGCAGGCGCCGCTGCAGCGACCCCACCGACTGCCACTCGAGGCGATACAGCGGGTAACCGGTCGGGTGGGCCTGTGGGATCGGGTTGCCCGCGAGATGCCGGCCGGCGTTCTGGTCGTGGCATTGCGCGCAGGAGAGGTCCACCTGCCCGAGCTTGCGCTCGTACAGCGCGCGGCCTGCGTCGAGATGGGGCTGCGAGCGCTCATTGGGCACGATATTGATCGGCATGCCGCGCGACTGGCGCGCAACAAACGTGGTGAGCGCGAGCAACTCGCGGCTCTCATAGCTGAGCGCCCTGGCGCCCTGGTTCTCCACCCGGCACGCATTGATGCGCTGCTCGAGGTTGAACAGGCGCCCGCGCGCGGCATCGAATGCCGGATAGCGTGCGGCAACGCCTTTCATGCTGGCCTGCGCCTCGCCATGGCACGCGGAGCAGGCGCGATCGGCGCTGCCGGTTTTGCGGCCCCACGCCGCGGCGCCATCGAGCACCGAGAAAGTGGCGGGATTGGCCGCATCGTCGTCCTGCATGGCGCGCGTTTCGCGGCTCATCGCCTCGTAACCCGAGCGGCGGCCCGCCGGTGGTTGGTCCGCGGTCGGCTGCGGCCACGCCGGCGCGTAGGCGAGCAGCAGCGCGGCAAGCAACGCGGCCCGCACCTTCAGCTCACGGTCAGGGTGGCGGTGCTGGTGGCCACAAATCCGTTGTCACCTTTCCAGGTAAACACCAGTTGGCCGGTTTCAGTGGCTCGCGTGGAAAAGGCAATGTAGGGATTGGCCGAGATGGCGGGGTGCAGTTCGGCGCTGAAGACCTCCACGCCGTTGTAGGTGCACGAGAACGTGCGCACGATGTCGCGCTGGATCGGCGCGCCGCGCTCGGTGCGTCGATAGCCGGTCTCCATGTTGTGCGAAACCAGCGTCTTGATCTCGACGATCTCGCCGCGCTTGGCAGTGGCCGGGACGGTGACAAGGGCGTTCGACACGGTCAGATGTCCTCCAGGCACGAGGCGATGGTCACCACAGTCGGGGCCGAACCCGACCAGAAACTGCCATCACTCATTTGCGCCACGGCCACCAAAGTCTGGGTGTCGGCCAGGCGCACGCGCGTGGCGACCTGCGCGCGCCCGGCGCGCGGGCCGAGGTGAAAGCTCATGACCACCGGCTCCGGATTGCGCTCACTGAACACGTGGATCGCCTTCACGTGGTCGGCCGCGGTCATGGGGCTGTCCACGGTGACCGAAAGCGCCACGGTGTTGCCGTTGTCCACCAGCGGCGGTACGTCGAGTTTGACGCGGCCCGTCGTGACGGGCCGCCCCCCGGAGGCTTTGGCGATGGCCGCGAGCATGTCCTTCTCGGTGCCGCGCAAGTCGCGCGTGGCCTGCGCGAACACAGGGGGCGGCAGGGCGGCCGCAGCGGCCACGCTGGCGGCGGCCGCGAGGAAGTGCCGGCGTGTGGGCGATGCGGCTTGCGGGGTCTTCATGCGCTTGTTCTTTGCGCTCTTCATTTCAGGGTTTCCAGGTAAGCGACCACGTCCTCGATCTGCTGCGCGCTGAGCAGCGGCTTGCCGCGAAAGGCCGGCGCAACGCGATTGAGGCCCTCGGTGCGGTAGTAGGACGGCATCAGGGTAGAAGGGTTCAGCTTGCGCGCGTCGGCGATGCGCGCCCGTAGTTGCGCGTTGCTCCAGCGCGTGCCCGTTCCGGCGAGGTCCGGGGCGAGGTCGCCCTGGAAACGCTCCTCGGGAAACGGCCCGTTGTGGCACAACAGGCACAGGCCCACCTGCCGATTGGCGACGATGGCGCGCCCGCGCACCGGGTCGCCCGGTACGCCGGTAAGCGGCCCGGGCAGGGCGTCCTGTGCCGCCGCGGCACCGGCGTACAGCACCGCGGCGGCAAGGACTGCCTTGAGCACCGCCTAAACGAGCGTGATGCCGTGGTTCTTGAGCGGGAAACTGCGTATGCGCTTGCCCGTCGCGCGCGTGAACGCATTGAGCACCGCCGGCGCGGCCACGCAGATGGTGGGCTCGCCCACGCCGCCCCAGAACCCGCCCGAGGGCATGACGATCGACTCCACCCTGGGCATCTGCGCGATGCGCATCGAGTTGTAGTCGTGGAAATTCGACTGCTCGATGCGCCCGTCCTTGACCGTGCATTCCTGGTCGAACAACGCCGCCAGGCCATACACGAACGAGCCCGCGATCTGGCGCTCGATCTGCGCCGGGTTGACCGCGTAGCCTGTGTCGGTGGCCGCCACGATGCGGTGTACCTTGACCTGCGTGCCGTCCTTGACCGAGATTTCCGCGCAGGCGGCGACATAGCTGCCAAAGGCGCGAAAGTGCGCGAGGCCCAGGTGCCGCCCCGCAGCCAGCGGCTTGCCCCAGCCGCCTTTTTCGGCCACCGCGTTGAGCACGGCCAGCGACTTCGGGTGCTTGGCCATGATCTTGCGGCGGAATTCGAGCGCGTCCTGCCCGGCCGCCTGCGCGAGTTCGTCCATGAAGCATTCGAGGAAGATCGCGTTCTGGTTGACGTTGACCCCGCGCCAGAACCCCGGCGGCACATGCGTGTTGCGCATTGCATGGTCGATGGTGAGATTCGGGATGTCGTACTCGAGCGAATGCTCGCCGGTGGGCCAGAAACCCTGGAACGAGAATGGGTCCTTGCCCTTGTCGAGGGCTTCGGGCCGCACCGAGGCGAGGATAGACTGCCCCGACAGGCGGATGTGCATGCCGGAAATGTTGCCCGCGGTGTCGAGCGCTGCAGTGAGTTTGGCCTGCATGACGGGGTGGTACTTGCCATGCTGCATGTCTTCTTCGCGTGACCACAGTAGCTTGACCGGCGTGCCGGGCATTTCCTTGGCGATCACCACCGCCTGGGTCACGTAGTCGGAGAACCCGCGCCGGCCGAACCCGCCGCCCAGCAGCATCTTGTGCACGTCGCACTTGTCCACCGGCAGGCCT
The DNA here is from genome assembly GCA_039931715.1 of Betaproteobacteria bacterium. GTDB lineage: Bacteria > Pseudomonadota > Gammaproteobacteria > Burkholderiales > SG8-39 > SZAS-79. The sequence continues at coordinate 4,640 of JBDTRN010000099.1, read as the reverse complement.
GAGGCCTCGGCGGTGGCGGCCAGCGCGGCCTCGCCGTTCTGCGTGCCGACCCACACCTGGCAGCGCTCGGGTGTATACAGCGCGGTCGCGTTCATCGGCTCCATGCAGGCGTGGTTCTGGAACGGGTAGGCGTACACCGCCTCGATCTTCTTCGCCGCGCTCGCCAGGGCGGCCTTCGAATTGCCGTTCTGGTTGTGCACGAATGCCTGCTCGGCCGTGAGGCCTTCCTCGAGCACCTTGGCGATGCTGGCGCTGGACACCTTGGCATTGGGGCCTTCGTCCCACACGATGGGCAGCGCATCGAGCGCGGTCTTGGCCTGCCACCACGTGTCGGCCACCACGGCCACCGCGGTATTGCGCACCAGCACCACTCTGCGCACGCCTTTCATGCCCGTGACCTTGGCGGCGTCAAAGCTCTTCACCTTGCCGCCGAACACCGGGCAATCCTTGATCGCCGCGCTCAGCATGCCGGGCAGCCGCAGGTCGGCGCCGTAGAGTTGCTTGCCGGTGACCTTGTCGGCGGTGTCGAGGCGCTTCAGCGGCTGGCCGATGATCTTCCACTGCTTGGGGTCCTTCAGCGGCACGTCCTTGGGCACCTCGAGCTTCGCCGCCGCCTCGGCGACCTTGCCGTAGGTGGTGGTGCGCCCGCTGGGCTTGTGGGTGATCACGCTGTTGGCGGCGACGCATTCGGACGCCGGCACCTTCCACTCGTTGGCTGCGGCCTGCACGAGCATCATGCGTGCCGCCGCACCGCCCTTGCGCACATAGTCGTGCGAGGTGCGGATGCCGCGGCTGCCGCCGGTGCCGTAGTCGCCCCACACGCGCTTGCGCGCCACGTTGGTGCCCGGTGTCGGGTATTCGGTGGTGACCTTGTTCCAGTCGCACTCGAGTTCCTCGGCCACCATCTGGGCGAGGCCGGTGAGCGAACCCTGGCCCATCTCGGAGCGCGCGATGCGCACCACCACGGTGTCGTCGGGGCGGATCACTACCCAGGCGCCGATCTCAGGCGAACCGTCGGCTGCGCGCACCACGTCAGGACCGCCGAACGGCAGGCGCAGGCCGAGGGCGAGGCCGCCGGTGACGGCGGCGGTGCCGGTGATGAACTGGCGGCGGGTGACTTTGGGGGTAACAATGATCATGGCGTCCTCCTCAGGCCTTGGCCGCGGCATGGATCGCCTCGCGGACCTGTTGGAACGTGCCGCAGCGGCAGATGTTGGTGATCGCGGCGTCGATGTCCGCGTCGGTGGGCTTGGGCTTTTCCTTCAGCAGCGCCGAGACGGCCATGATCATGCCCGACTGGCAGTAGCCGCATTGCGGCACGTCGTTGGCGATCCACGCCTGCTGCACCTTGGTAAGCACGCCGTTCTGCGCCAGCCCTTCGATGGTGGTGATGTTCTTGCCTTCGGCTGCGCTGACCGGCATGACGCATGAGCGTAGCGCCTCGCCGTTCATGTGCACCGTGCAGGAGCCGCACTGTGCTACGCCGCACCCGTACTTGGTGCCGGTGAGGCCGGCCTGTTCCCTGATCACCCACAAGAGCGGGGTGCTCGGGTCGACGTCGACGCTGACTGATTTTCCATTGATGGTGAGGGTTGCCACGTGTTTCTCCCAGGGGTGGTTGCCGCATTGCGGCTGCAGGACTTTTTTTCTTATCGCGCAATTTTCGGCGCGGAAGGGTAATGTAGTCCTACAGGCGCGCCGCCGGCAACTAAGTTGGCGTTCTGCCCGGCGTTGCCACGCACCCCGCCGGGGCGCGTTTTTCGAAACGCCCATATTCGGGATTGGAATACAGCAGCCTGCCCCGAAAAGCAGGACTTACACTGCCAGCCTGCTTTTTACGGAGAACACCATGCGCTTGAATCGGTTCATGATCCGCCCGCTCGTGGAGCAGGGCCTGCGGGAGGAGCTCAACGCCGGGGACACCACCGGCGGATTCCTCGTTTGGGACGAAGACCCGGTCCAGACCGGGCAGATCTACGCCAAGGGCGACGGGGTGGCCTGCGGACTCCTGTTTGCGGACGAAACGATAAAGCTGATCGATCCTGACGCCCAGATCGAGCACTGCGTCGAGGAAGGCGCCAGGATGGGCCCCGGAACGGTGCTGCTGAAGATCCGCGCCAAGGCCTCGGCGTTCTTCATGATCGAGCGGGCGGCCCTCGACTGGGTGCAGCAGCTCTCGGGCATCGCCACCAAGACGCGCCGCTACGTGGACCTCGTCAAGCACACCAAGGTGCGCCTGACCGACACGCGCAAGGGCTGGCCGGGCCTGCGCATGGTGCAGAAGTACGCGGTGCGCGTGGGCGGCGCCCACAACCACATCTTCAACCTGTCCAACTGCGTGCTGGTGAAGGACAACCACATCAAGATCGCCGGCAGCATCGGCAATGCGATCGAGATCCTGCGCTCGCGCGCGCAGCACACATTCAAGATCGAAGTCGAGTGCGAGTCGCTCGCCATGGTGCAGGAGGCGCTCGACTGCGGCGTCGAGATCATCATGTTCGACAACATGGACCTCGACGAGATGCGCGATGGCCTGAAGCTGGTCAACAAGCGCGCCATTACGGAAGCCTCGGGAGGGGTCAACGAGGACACCGTGGTGGCGATCGCGGAGACCGGCGTGGACGTGATCTCCGTGGGTGATCTCACTCACACCGTCAAGGCCGTGGACATCAGCCTCGACGTGAAGGACATCAAGCCGAGCGCGCTGCGCACCATCGAGCGCCTGAAGTCGCAGGCGGCCTGAGATGGCGCGATCCGTGCGGTTTCGCTCCAAGCACGGCATCATCGTCGCGCTCGACGCCGACACCGTCGACGCCTGCAAGCGCACCGTCGATGCGACCACTTCGGTCGAGGGCGTGGTGGGCTACAAGCTTGGGATGACCACCGCGCTGCGCCTCGGGCTGGCCGAGACGGTGCGCCAGTTCCGTGCGCACACCGACCTGCCGCTCCTTTACGACCACCAGAAGGCCGGGCCGGACGTGTTCGACATGGCGGCCAAGTTCGCCGCGTTGTGCGCCGAGGCCAAGGTCGACGGACTGATCCTGTTCCCGCTTGCAGGCCCGCGCGCGGTCGAGGGGTTCGTGGGCGAATCGATCAAGCAGGGCATCCTGCCGCTGGTGGGCGGCGACCTGCCGTTTCCCGACTTCAACATGAGCGGCGGGGGCTACGTGGCCGACGATGCGCTCGAGCGCATCATCGACAAGGCGGTCGAGTCGGGCGCCAATCATTTCGTGGTTCCGGGCAATACGCCCGACAAGTTGCGTCACCACTCGGCGCGCCTCAAGTCCATGCTGCGCGCACCGGTGTTCGTGGTGCCCGGCATTGGCCCGCTGGGCGGCAAGATCGGCGAGCTGGTGGCCGCGGCCAACGGCTGCAGCGTGTACGGCGTGGTCGGCCGCGCGGTATACGGTGCGCCCGACCAGGCGGTTGCGGCGCGCGCGCTGGTTGACGAAGCCATGGCGGCCGCCTGATGGGGCAAGGCAGGGCGCGCCCCGGCGGTGACCCTCAGCCGGTGGTGTTGTTCGATTGGGGCGAGACGCTGATGTGGGTGCCCGGCATGATCCACGACCCGGACCGCCACCTCGCCTGCGTCGACACCATCTTTGCGGCGCACATCGGCCCGCACCTTGGCGGCGCGCCGATGCCGAGCACCGCGTTCATCGATCATTACCACGCGGCGTGCCGCACCCAGATCGCCGCTTCGAAGCAGTCGCACAGGGAGCATACGTTCGATGACCGCTTCGCCATGGCGTTCGAACTGGCGGGCGCCAAGCCGCTTTCCGACCCCGCGACCTACCGCAGCATGTCCGATGCGCTGGGCCGCCAGGTCGCGCTCGGTGCGCGCCTGCTCGAGCACGCGGCCGAAGTGATCCCCGAGCTTGCGCAGTCGTATCGGCTCGGCGTCCTGTCCAATTACCCGCACGGTCCCGTCGTGGCCGCGTCGCTCGAGCGCTTCGGGCTGCGCAAGCATTTCGAGGCCATCGTAGTGTCCTCCGACACCGGCTGGATGAAGCCGCATGCCGGGTGCTACCAGCCCGCGCTCGACGCGATGCGGGCACCAACAGGCCGCACGCTCATGGTCGGCGACGACCTGCGCAACGACATCCTGGGCGCCAAGGCGCTCGGCCTTTACACCGCGTGGATCGCACCCGGCGCTCAAGCCGCCGATCCCGCCGTGGACATCCACCTCCAAAGCCTGGCCGAGCTGCCGGCGCATTGCGCGAGGCTCTTCGCGTGAGGCAACCATGACAATGCAAACCCAGCTGCTCATCGACGGCAAGTTCGCCCCGGCGGAATCGGGCGCCACGTTCTCCACCGTGAGCCCGATCGATTACGCCACGTTAGCCGACGTGGCCAAGGCGGGCACCGCCGATGTGGATCGCGCCGTGGCGGCGGCACGGCGCGCCTTCGACGCCGGCAAGTGGCCGGGCATGCAGCCCTTCGTGCGCGGCAAGGTGCTGCGCGCCATCGCCGACGGCATCCGCGCGAAGGCCGCGCGCATCGCCGAGGTCGAGACGCGCAACGGCGGCAAGACCATCGCCAACTCGCTCAACGAAGTCGACAGCGCCGCCAACGTGTTCGAGTACTACGCAGGTGCTGCCGACAAGTTTTTCGGCGACACCATCCCGATGGGCGCGAAC
>JBDTRN010000098.1:0-10036 GCA_039931715.1 Betaproteobacteria bacterium | reverse complement strand
CGGCAACGTCGACGTGCGCGGCGTGGCGGCGCTCTCATCGATGCCGAACCTGCTGATCACGCGCAACCCAAAAATCAAGTCGATCCGCGACTTCACCGACAAGGACCGCATCGCGATGGCGGGGGCCGGGTCGTCGGTGCAGACCACCTACCTGCAGATGGCGGTGGCCAAGGCCTTCGGGATCGAGAACTACAAGAAGTACAACCCGCTGATGGTCAACCTGCCGCACCCGGAGGGCCTGCGCGCCCTGCTTTCGGGCGCGAGCGAGATCAACGCGCAGTTCACCTCCCCGCCGTTCCAGAACTATGCCCTGGAAAACCCGACCATTTCGACCGTGCTCAACTCCTACGACGTCATGGGCGGCGCAAACACCTTCCTGATGGTCTGGTCGACCGGGAAATTCCGCGCGGCCAATCCCAAGTCCTACGCGGCGGTGGTCGACGCGATGCGTGAGGCCACGGCTTCGATTAACGCGGACAAGAAGCGCGCGGCCGAAATCTACGTGCTCGAAGGCGGCGGCAAGGACTCGGTGGACAAGATCCTCAAGATCATGAGCGACCCGCAGATCCATTACACGATGGCGCCCGAGCGGATCCTCCCGTACGCACAATTCATGCACAAGGTCGGCACGCTCAAGCACAACCCGGCTTCGTGGAAGGACATGTTCTTCCCCGAAATCCACCACCTTCCCGGCAGTTGAGCGCGGACGGCGCAGGAGCGAGTGCGGAAGCGCGGCCATGAGCGACGCCGCGACCGACGCGCCGCTGCTCAGCGTGCGCGGGGTGACCCTGCAGTACAAGACGCGGGACCACCTCGTCACGGCGACCTATCGCGTGAGCTTCGAGGTGCACACCGGCGACCGCTTTGTGCTGCTCGGGCCCTCGGGCTGCGGCAAGTCGTCGCTGCTCAAGGCCGTCGGCGGTTACCTCGCTCCGGTCGAGGGCGAGATCATGCTCAAGGGCCGCGCGATCTCGCGGCCCGGGCCGGACCGGGTCATGGTGTTCCAGGAGTTCGACCAGCTGCTGCCGTGGAAGACGGTGAAGCAGAACGTGATGTTCGCGCTCGAAGCTTCGGGCCGCCTGCGCGGCCGCGAGGCCGAGGAGCGGGCGATGGCTTATATCGACAAGGTGAACCTCGGCCGGTTCGCCGATTCGTTTCCGCATACGCTCTCGGGCGGCATGAAACAGCGCGTGGCGATCGCGCGCGGGATGGCCATGGAACCCGACGTGCTGCTGATGGACGAGCCCTTCGCGGCGCTCGACGCGCTGACCCGCCGCAAGATGCAGGACGAGCTGCTCCAGCTCTGGGAGGACACGCGCTTCACCGTGCTGTTCGTCACCCACTCGATTCCAGAAGCGGTGCGTATCGGCAACCGGATCCTGCTGCTGTCGCCGCACCCGGGGCAGGTCAAGGCGGAGCTCAACAGCAGCGGCGACGACAGCGTGGACGCGGCCACGGGCAACACACTTTCGGAGCGAATCCATTCGATGCTGTTCGCCGACGCCGTCGAGGCCGTGGAGGCGCAACCCCATGGCTGAGCCCGGCGTGCCGCGCCCGGAATACGTCCGCGACCAGGTTGGCGAGCGGGACTTCGGCGTAATCAGGAAGCCGCTGACCGTCAGCGAGCGGATCTGGGGACGGTCCGGCGTGCGCAAGGTGTGCATCCTGCTGGTGCTCGCGTGCCTGTGGCAGATCTATGCGGCGCACCTGGACAACACCCTGCTGGTGCCGACCTTTTGGGCCACCGCGCAGACATTCCTGGAGCGCACCCTGAGCGGGGAGCTGCCGGTCAAGGCGTGGGTCTCGATCAAGGTGCTGCTGCAGGGCTATGCGATCGGCCTGGCGCTCGCGCTGGTGCTTGCGGTGCTGGCAGTGACCTCGCGCATCGGCAACGATCTCCTCGAAACCCTCACCGCGATGTTCAACCCGCTCCCGGCGATCGCGCTGCTGCCGCTCGCGCTGATCTGGTTCGGGCTTGGCGACCCAAGCCTGATTTTCGTGCTGATCCATGCGGTGCTCTGGCCGGTGGCGCTCAATACGCACTCGGGCTTCATGGCGGTCTCAGGCACCCTGCGCATGGTCGGGCGCAATTACGGCCTGCGCGGCCTGCCCTATGTCGCGATGATCCTCGTGCCCGCCGCCTTCCCCAGCATCGTCACCGGCCTGAAGATCGGCTGGGCATTCGCGTGGCGCACGCTGATCGCGGCGGAGCTCGTGTTCGGCACCAGCTCGGGCTCGGGCGGGCTGGGCTGGTTCATCTACGAGAACAAGAACACGCTCGACATCCCGGCCGTGTTCGCCGGGCTGTTCAGCGTGATCCTGATCGGCCTCCTGGTCGAGAGCCTGATCTTCCGCGTGCTCGAGGAGCGCACCGTGCGCCGGTGGGGAATGCACCAGCAGTAGGTTGCGCGAGGACGCTTTTTCAAGCGGGTGCCATTCGGCGCAAGCCTATTGCGGAACCCTCACCGGCGGTGTAATCGCCAACTTGCGCGCTCGCGCGGCAAAGCGCCGCGCGTCGAAAGTCAGGAATTCGGCGCAGGCCCGGCCGGATGCATGATGAAGCGCATCAGCGAAGTCGAGACCCGAGCGCAAGTTGGCAATCGCGCTCTCGACGGCGGACCTGTCCTCGACATTGATGGCGGGCAGGGAAAGCAGGTGCTCGAAGGCTCGCAGCACCTCCTTGCGGCCAAGCCCGTACCCCCCGCGCATCACCCATTCGAGCTCGAGCAGCACGGTCTTGGCAACGAACAGTTCGCTGCCTCCCTCGATCACACGGCGCGCGGCCTCGCGCTGGGCCTGGGTTGCGCGGGGCGCGTTCTCCTCATCGACGTAGTAGCGGGCGAGGATGTTCGTGTCGAGCGCAACCATCAGCGCCTGCCACGCGGCTTGGGCGCCAGCAGGCTGGCGGCATCGAAGTCCGCCGGCAGGTGCCGCTCGCGCACACGGAGCATGCCGAAGCCCGAGACGGTGGGCTCCGCGGCGCGATGCAGCACCCGCATTTCGGCTTTGCCGTTCCTGACTGCGAAGCTGACCCGGCTGCCCTGCCGGATGCCGAGTTCCCGTCTCACCTCCTTGGGAATCGTGACCTGGCCCTTGCTGGTGACGCTGGAACTATCCATGGGGCTCTCCAAAGTATTACATGGTAAGAATTATATCCCCACGGCTGTTGGCGGACGCGTCGAATGTGCCGCCGCCGGCAGCTCCTCGCCCTCGCGTTCGCCACGCCGTTACTCGCCCGAGCGCAGGCACCGCGAGGCAATGGACTGAATCCCAGGCAGCGTCCACACGCCAATACTACGATACCAATACTGCCAATTTTCACCCAAGGCCCTTATGTCCATTGGGCTGCAGGGCTAAATGTTGCCAAAGCCTCGGCACCCGGTCTGGCCTCCGGGTGCCGGGCTGCTGCGTAGCTCCTGCTACTTCTTGTCCGCCTTGAGCTTGTCTGCGTCGGCGGCGATGTCCTTCTTTTCGCCCTTGATCGCCTGCTTGTCCTTGTAGACCCTCTCGGCGTCCTTCGACTCGGCCGCCATCTTTCCTGCCTTGGTGTCGGCTTTCAGCGCTTTCGCATCGGCCTTCAGTTTGTGTTTCTCGCGCTTCAGCGCCGCTTTATCCGACTTCTGCTGCAGCGAGCCCGGCTTGTCGGTCGCGACGGCCTCCTTCTGCGCGCTGATGGCCTGCTTGTCCTTGTAGACTTTTTCGGAGTCCTTCGACTCGGCCGCCATCTTTCCTTCTTTCTTGTCGGCGCGCTGCGCGTTCTTGTCGGCGTCGAGCTTCTTGTCCTCGCGCTTCAGCGCGGCCTTGTCCGACTGCAACTGCATCTTGTCTTCCTGCACCTTGCCCGTGGACGCGGGCGCCTGGGCAAAAGCGGTGCCCACGAGAAACGCCGCCGCAACCGCGGCCGAAATACCTTTGGTCAGCATGTTCATGTCTTGCTCCTGGATGATGGGTGAATTCACTACGGTCGTTGAATTGCGCGGGGCGGCACGCCCCGCGCGGTCGAATCGGCGCTCAGCCGAGATTGATCGGCACGAAGATCTTCGCCTCCTCGCGCTGCACCAGCAGCGCGATGGTCTTGCCCGCTTTTTGCGCAAGGTCGCGCAATTGCGCCGCGCCGGAGATCGGCGTCCCGTTCATTGCGAGGATGACGTCACCGGCCTGGATGCCGGCCCTGGCGGCCGCCCCGCCGACGGACTCGACCACCACTCCGCCGCTCGCGCCGATGGACTTGCGCTCCTCTGCCGTCAGGCCGCGTACTGCCAGCCCGAGCCGGCCATGCGCCTCGCCGGCCGACGTGGCCTGCGCAAGCGGCCCGGTCGCCGCGGTGACCAGGGTCGACTGGATGTCCAGGCGCTCACCCTTGCGCACGATGGAGAGGCTGGCCTGCGAACCCGGCGCCTTTTCGGCAACGGCCAGCGGCAGGTCGGTGGAATTGACCACATCCTTGCCGTCCATTTTCACGATCACGTCGCCGGATTTCAGGCCGGCCTTGTCGGCAGCGCTGCCCGGCTCGACCGCGCTGATGAGCGCGCCCTGCGGCTTGTCCAGCCCGAACGACTGGGCGAGTGCCTGGTCGACGTTCTGGATCATCACCCCCAGCCGCCCGCGGGTGACCTTGCCGGTGGCCACCAGTTGCGCCTGGACCTTCGTGGCGACATCGATCGGAATCGCGAACGAAAGCCCCTGATAGCCGCCGGTGCCGCTGTAGATCTGCGAATTGATGCCGATCACCTCACCCTGCATGTTGAACAGCGGCCCGCCGGAGTTGCCGGGGTTGATCGCCGCATCGGTCTGGATGAACGGGACGATGGTGCCGTCGGGCAGCGAACGCGACTTCGCGCTGACGATGCCAGAGGTGACCGAGTTCTCGAAGCCGAAAGGCGACCCGATCGCGAGGACCCAGTCGCCGACGCGCGTTTGCGCGGGGTTCCCGATCTTCACCGTGGGCAGGTTCTTCGCGTCGATTCGCAGCACCGCGATATCGGTCTGCTTGTCGACGCCGAGCACCTTGGCCACGAATTCGCGCCGGTCGGTCAGTTTCACCATGACCTCGTCCGCGCCGGCCACCACATGGGCATTGGTCATCACCAGCCCGTCGGCGCTGATGATGAAGCCCGACCCCACGCCACGCCGCACCTGCCCGGCCTGCGGCCCCGGTGAGTTTTGCGGGCCGAAGTGCTTGAAGAATTCGAACATCGGATTGTTCTCGTCCATCTGGTCGCCGCCGTTGAATGCAGCGGGTTGCGCCTTCGCGGTCACGCTCACGTTAACGACCGCCGGACCGGCAGCCGCGACGATCGACGCGAAATCGGGCATCGCCACGGCGACGTGCGATCCCTGCGCCGTTACGGCTGTCGGGGTGACGGAATGAGCCGCGAGCACCGCGGGCACCGCGCCGGACTGGAGCGCATAGCCAGTGGCGAGCGCCGCTATGACCGCAGTGGCGATTGCGCTGCGCCGCAAGTTTCGGACATTCATTTTGAGCTCCTCAGTGGTCGGCGCGGGCTCGATGCCCTGCGCCTGAAACCAGTGTGGAGCGCGCGTCTTAACCCAGGCTTAAACCGCCGGCGCGGCGAACTGGACGAGGGCGCGCAGGCCCGGTTGCCCGTCTTCGCGGGCGTTCAACGAAACCCGGGCGCCATGCGCGTCGGCAATGCGCTTGACGATCGCCAGGCCCAGGCCGCTCCCGGCCGTGCCGGTGCCCTGCGTCCGATAGAAGCGGTCGAACACCCGGCTGCGTTCGTCTTCCCCGATGCCCGGGCCGGTATCGAGCACTTCGAGCACCGGTCCGGCGGAAGCGTTACTCACCGATACGTCCACGCGGCCGCCTGCGGGCGTGTAGTGGATGGCGTTACCGACCAGATTCGTCATCAGGATGCGCAGCCCCTCGGAATCGCCCGTCACCGTAACGGCATCGTCCTTGAGCAGACCGAGGTCGACGCCCTTATCGGTGGCGATCTGGGCGAACTCGGCGACGACCTCGCGCGCAATTTGCGCGAGGCCGGTCGGATCCTGTGCGCGCGGTCCGGCCCCCGGTTCCTGGCGCGCGAGGGTGAGCAATTGCTGCACGAGATGGACCGCACGATCGATGCCGGCCCTCAACTCGGCCAGCGCTCGCGATCGATCGTGATCGTTTGCCGCAAGCTCGACGTTCTGGGCCTGCAGGCCGATGACGGCCAGCGGCGTTCGCAGCTCGTGCGCCGCATCGGCGACGAAATCCCGCTGGCTCTGCAGCGCAAGCTCCAGGCGCCTCAGCAAGTCTTTCAGGGCGTCGACCATGGGGCTGAGCTCCACGGGATAGCGGCCTACGGCCAGGGCAGCGTGCGATTCGGGCCCGCGCCTGCGCAATTCCCCGGTCAATGCGAGCAGGGGCGCCAACCCCTGCCCGACCGTGAACCAGGCCAGCAGGCCGAGCACCGGAATCAACAGGCCGACGGGAATCAACATGCTCAGGGCGAGCTTCACCGCCAGGTCGCGGCGCACGCTCATCGGCTGCGCGATCTGGACCGTCTGGTTCGCGCTCTGCACGCCGAAAGTGCGCCACTCGCCCGATGCCGTCGCCACGTTGGCAAAGCCCAGGCGCGACTCCACCGGCATCTCCAGTCGATCCTGCGACACGTAGAGCTGGGTGCCGGTCTTGTCCCAGATCTGGATGAAGATACGCCCTTCCTCCAGGGTGTCCGCGTCGCCCGAATCGCCAAGACGCGAAATCACCCGGTCGCGCAGCGAATACCCCATCCGCTCCATCTGGAAATCGAACAGGTTGTTGGCCTGGCTGTAGGCCATGAAATAGATCGCGGCCAGTGCGGCGAGCACCGCCAGCGTGCCGCCCGCAAGCAGGCGCAGCAGCAGCGTGCGCCGCATGGAGGTCATGACTTCGGCACCATGTAGCCGACCCCGCGCAAGTTACGGATGTACCCGGCGCCGAGTTTTTTGCGCAACGCGTGGACATACACCTCCACCGCGTTGCTCTCGATTTCCTCGCCCCAGCCATAGATGCGCTCTTCGAGCTGGGCACGCGAAAGGACCGCGCCCGGCCGCGCCAGCAAGGCCTCGAGCAAGGCGTATTCCCTGGCGGAAAACACCACCGGCTCGCCATTGAAACTGGCCTCGCGCGTGGCCTGGTCGAGGACCAGCCCGCCGTGACGCACGACCGACTCAGGGCGCCCCTGATGGCGGCGGATCACCGCATGAATGCGCGCCGAAAGTTCGAGGAGGTCGAAGGGCTTGCCCACGTAATCGTCGGCGCCCGCGTTCAGCCCGGCCACACGTTCCTCAATCGCGTCGCGAGCGGTCACGATCACCACCGGCATGGACATTTTCTTCGCCCTCAGCGCCAGCAGGACGGCCAGGCCTGCCTTTTTCGGCAGGCCCAGGTCGAGCAACATCAGGTCGAATGTTTCCGTGGTGGCCGCAGTCTCGGCGGCCTGGCCGTCGCGAACCCAGTCGACCGCAAATCCTTCCCGGCGCAACCCCGTGCGCACCGCTTCGCCGAGCATGGCGTCGTCTTCGACCAGGAGGATTCTCATGCGGCGGGCCGGTCCGTTTGCGCCGCGGGGCGCGGACTCATGCGGTGATTATCGCAAATGCGATGATGTTCTCCAACGCAGCACCGGCCGGGAGCACGGCCCGGCCAAAGCGCCCGTATCGGCGAAGCACCCATGCTGTTCCCGATGGCTTAAGCGAAACTTAAACGCTGCGGGAGAAAGTACATTATTGCTAGAGTGAGCGCGTCCGCAGCGACCAGTCAATACTGCCAACTTTCGCCTTACGCCCTTATTTCCATTGGGCTGCAGGGCGAAATACTGCCAATGACCAGGCCCGCACCACCCCGAGAACTCGACTGCCACGATGCAATTCGGATCTGGCCGACCCTCACTGCCCGGCGTACACTCACCTGAAATGGTCTTCGACTGGATCAACCGGAAACTCAAGGGCGCGCCGGCCGAGGAGCTGCATTTCCTCGCCACCGACGCAGGGATCGAGGAATTCCAGGCGAGCCTGCCCGCCTCGCAGCCGGGCACGGCGCTTGCGCAGATCTGCGACGCGCTGGACTCCGCGCTGGGCGCGAACGTCGAGCACAAAGCCTTCAGGCGCGCGCTGCGCACGCTGGACAAGGGCGCGCAACCGGTAATCGACGAACTCACCCACATGCTGTTCCGCGATTCGCGCGGCGACCAGGTGTCCGAAGGCTCGTGGGTGGCGCTCAACATGTACCTCGATCGCGTGCCCGGGTTCTATCGTCACGCGATGGAGCAACTGCCGCCCATGGCCGGCTGGAACGACGAGGACCGCGAGTACGCCCTGGTCACCACATGCCGCGCCATGCTGCTCATGGTCAGGCGCAAGAAGCTGCTGCATTACGCCTACCGGACCGTGGAGTCCGACCTGTGGGGCCACATGAACCGCGTCCATGCCCGCGCGAGGGTGTTTGGCGTGCATCGCAAGCTCACCGAGCCCTACGCGGGCCTGGGCGAGCCCACCAGCGTGCACAACCTGTACCTCGCCGGGATGCTCTTCGAGACGGCACCGCTTGGCGGCCTGCTGCCGACCCAGATGGAGTGCCTCGACCTGTTCCTGCGCCGCAATGCCGCGCTGATCGCCTCGGCGGACAAGCCTTCGGCCGAGCGGCCGTTTTTCGTCGACGCAACCAAGAACCAGCCGCCGCAGCGCTGGCTCGAAGGCATGGCGGCGCGCGCCAACCTTTTCTGCTTCGGCCCGGGCAAGACGCATTCGACCATCGAAACGCTGCGCGCCGAAGCCGCCGATGCGAACGAGATCCCCGACTGGGCGGTGCCGAGCAACTGTGACCTGCGCGCCTATCGCGGCCTGCTCGAAATGCTCGCATCGTACTGGTCGACAAAGCCGCCACAGCGGCGCCATCGCCGCGACATTTCCGCCAGCGAAGTGCTCGTCGCCCACGGCTTTGCCCAGGTGCGGCGCATGGTGGCGATCACCGAGACCGCTCATTCAGGCGAGATGTTTGCCGGCTTCGAGACCAACAAGCTGATGGACGACAAGTACTTCAACAAGATCCGCTTCGGCTCGGTGAATCCCGACCAGACCGGGCGTGGCAAGCGGACCGCCGCGGCGCCGAAGAACCTCTCGCCGCGGGAGATCCTCGAGACGCTGGAAACACGCGGTGACAAAGAGCTGCTGCAACGCTGGATCGTGCTGGACACCAGCGACTCGGGCATCGGCGTGATGGTGCCAGGGCGGGCCCCGTGGGCAAAGCTCGGCGTGCTCGTCGCCTACCGGCTGGGTGACAGCCTCAGGTGGGAAGTGGCGATCGTGCGCAGGCTCGGGCGCACCGCGGAGAACAAGGTGGCCGTGGGGCTCGAGCGCCTTGCCGGAGCGACCAAAAGCGCGCGCGCCCTGCAGTTCAAGGGCGCGATCCCGGAAAAATGGGCCGACCTGAGCGCGAACGTCGAAAATGCGCTCGAGGCCGTGCTGGTCGAGGGCGAAGTACGCCTCATGCTGCTGCCGCCCGGGCGTTACGGCGAGAGCGACTGTTTCCTGTTATCGAGCGGACTGGAGAAATATCCGGTGCAACTCAACGGCGTGTGGCCGTCGGGCGCCGATTACCAGGTGGTCAACTACAACCGCGCGGGCGGGTACGTGGGCTGATTCGCGAGACACCGGGCCATTGCAAAAATAGCCCGCGCCGGTGCGCGGTACTCCCCGCCTAGGACAATCGTCTGCGAACGCCTGGGACGGAGCCGTCGGCCACGCCGGCCTGCTCCTGCTCCAGCAGCGCCGTCATCTGCTCGAAGGCAAGCGGCTTGGCGAACAGGAACCCCTGCATCTCGTCGCAGCGCAACAGGCGCAGCACGCGCGCCTGCGCCTCCTCGTCGACGCCCTCGGCCACCACCTTGAGGCGCAGCGAGTGCGCCAGCGAGATCACCGTCTGCACCAGCGCCATGGTGTCGGCGTCCTGCAGCATGGTGACGACGAACGAGCGGTCGATCTTGAGCGCCTGCACCGGCAGCTTGGCCAGGTAGGCGAGCGACGAGTAGCCGGTGCCGAAATCGTCGAT
>JBDTRN010000097.1:0-10113 GCA_039931715.1 Betaproteobacteria bacterium | reverse complement strand
CCCCGGCGGACAGCTCGGCTTCCTGATCGTCGTCAACATCCTGATCTTCGTCCTGGCCTTCTTCCTCGACTTCTTCGAGCTCGCGTTCATCGTCATCCCGCTGCTGGGGCCGGTGGCGGAAAAGCTCGGGATCGACCTGGTCTGGTTCGGCATCCTGCTCGCAGTCAACATGCAGACCTCGTTCATGCATCCGCCGTTCGGCTTCGCGTTGTTCTACCTGCGCAGCGTGGCGCCGAACAAGGACTTCGTCGACAGGGTGACGGGCAAGCTGACGCCCAAGATCACGACGGGACAGATCTACTGGGGCGCGGTGCCCTTCGTGGTGATCCAGTGCATTATGGTCGGCCTGATCATCGCCTTCCCAGGGTTGGTGACCGGGGGGCTGGCGAAAAAGGCCGTGGTCGACACCGACAAGATCGAGATCATGGTTCCCGACGCCACGGGCGCTGCCGGCAAGATGGAAGATGCCATAGGTGACGCGCTGGACAAGGCGTTTGGCCAGGACAATGAGGCAAAACCCGCCGAAGGGCAGGATTCAAAGCCGGCGGAGACGCCTGCAACTGAGAGTTCCGGCGCAGCAGCACCTGCAACCCCGGCCCCGGCTAGTGCAGGGCCGCCGTTAGGCAATGGCAAGTAGCGCGGCCCTAGCAGCACGACTGCGGCACAAAAAACAAAACCCCGCCTTGGCGGGGTTTTGTATTGCAAGGCGGTGAAGCCCGAACGAGCCTCCCGCCGGGCGGCTGCTACTTCTTGGCGCCCTTCTGCGCGTTGCGTTGCGCGGCGGCCATGAAGTTGTCGAAGCGCCCTTCCGCGATCGAGAACCACTGCACCTGCTCTTCGCGGAATTTTTTCCAAGGTTCGTAGACTTTCTTGAACTTGGCGTTCTTACCGGCGATCTCGTTGAACACCTCTTCCGACGCCTTGTAGCTCGCGGCCATGATTTCGTTGGAGAAAGGCTGCAGCTTCACGCCGCCCGCGATAAGCCGCTTGAGCGCCGGGGGGTTCAGGGCATCGTACTTCGACGTCATCCAGATGTAGGCCTCGGCGCAGGCCATTTCGAGCACCGCCTTGTATTCCGCCGGCAGTGCCTCCCATGCCTTGTTGCTGACCAGCAGGTCGAGCTCTGGGCCACCCTCCCACCAGCCCGGGTAGTAGTAGTGCTTGGCCACCTTGTAGAAGCCCAGCTTTTCGTCATCGTATGGGCCGACCCACTCGGCCGCGTCGATGGTGCCTTTCTCAAGCGCCGGGTAGATGTCGCCGCCGGCGATCTGCTGCGGCACCACACCGAGCTTGCTCAGCACGAGCCCGGCGGTGCCGCCGATGCGCATCTTGAGGCCCTTGAGGTCATTGACGGTCTTGATCTCCTTGCGGAACCATCCCCCCATCTGGCAGCCCGTGTTGCCGGCCGGGATGTTGATGATGTTGTATTCCTTGAAGAAATCCCGCATCAGCTCCAGGCCGCCGCCATGGGCCATCCATGCGTACTGCTGGCGCGCGTTGAGGCCGAACGGGATGGAGGTCGCGAAGGCGAACGTCGGGTCCTTGCCGAAGTAGTAATAAGGCGCGGTATGGCCGCACTCGACGGTGCCGTTCTGGACCGCGTCGAGCACCTGCAGGCCGCCCACGATCTCGCCGGCAGCAAACACCTTGATGTTGAACTTGCCCCCGGTGGCCGCGGCGACGTGCTTGCCGATGAGCTCGGCGCCACCGTAAAGGGTGTCGAGACTCTTGGGCCAACTGGCGGCCATGCGCCAGTTGACAGTCGGCAACCCCGCTGCCTGCGCGTTGACTATGGAAGGCGCGGCAACTGCGGATCCCGCGGCCAGGCCCATACCTGCGTGCTTCAGAAATGAACGACGTTTCACGAAAGTCCTCCTCACATGGTTGGCATCCCGTTCCGGCATTGAATTCGTATTGGCGCGCCGCCCGAGCCGCGCGTCTGGCCGGAATCCGGGTTTATTCTGCACGATTACCTGTGAAACGGCCATTCGGGCCGTGGCACGGTTCTCGCCCTGCTGGCGATGGGGCGGGATGGCGCGGCGGAAGAGCCGCACTGGAAAGATGTAATTCTACAACATTTAATCGCAAAGATCAAGCCGCTGCGCGGCTCTCGAGTCGATTGTCATGCCATTTTTGGCATTTCATCCAGGCGGCAGGCGATGCCTTCGAGGGCCTTGGAGGGGGCCGGGTAGCGCGCCATGACGAGCGGGTCGTGGCCCGGGATGATGTGCTCGGGCGAGTCGGCCAGCGCACGCAGCCGGGCATAGCCGTCGACCATTTCAGCGACGGAAAAAATGATCGGGAAGGGCCGCGTCTCTTCCATGTTGGCGTAGAAGTGCGAGGCGTCGCTTGCGAGCACCACCCAGCCGCGGCGGGTATGGACCCGCACCGCCTGGATGCCCATCGTGTGGCCGCCGATCAGGTGGACCGACACCCCCGGGGCCACCTCCACGTCGCCGTCGTGGAATTTCACCCGTCCCGCATAGACGCGGCGCACCAGGCTGACGACATCCTCCTCCTCGTAGGCGCCGCGAAAGCACTCATGGCACATGTAGCGGCCGGTGGCGTAATTGAGCTCGCGGTCCTGGATATGGAAATCGGCGGCCGGGAACAGGTCGAAATTGCCCGCATGGTCGTAGTGCAGGTGGGTGACGATGACGTCGCGCACGCCGGCGGCGTCGACGCCGAGCAGCCTGAGGCCTTCGGCAGGGCAACGCAGGTGGTTGCGCTTCCTCTTGGTCGCCATTGCCGCGGAGAACCCGGTGTCGACCAGGATCTCGCGCCCGTCACCGCGCAGCAGCCAGACGAAATAGTCGAGCGGCATCGGCACGTCGTGGGCATCGCCGCCGAGGAAATTCTCCCGCGAGCGCCTTTCATGGTGCGCGTACTTGATTGCGTAAACCTCGTACTCGGGCAGGCTGCTCACGGTGTTTCCCCGTCGGAAGAGATCAGGTCAGGACGATACGCGCGAATTTCCGCTTGCCGACCTGGGCCACGATGGAGCGGCCCGCCGGAAGCTTGAGGGCGCGGTCAGTGACCCGGTCGCCGTCGAGCTTCACCCCGCCCTGCTCGATCATGCGCAGGGCTTCGGTGGTGCTCGCGGTGAGGCCGGCCTGCTTGAGCATCTGCGCCACCGCAAGGCCGCCCTCGGGCGTGGGCAGAGAGACTTCGCGCAGATCTTCGGGGATCTCGCCATGGCGGAAGCGCGCCTCGAAAGCGGCGAGCGCCGCGGTGGCAGCTTCCGCGCCGTGGAAACGCGCGACGATTTCCTGCGCCAGCGCCACCTTGATGTCGCGCGGGTTGCGGCCGGTGGCGACTTCATCCTTCCAGCGCGAGATCTCCTCCATCGGGCGGAACGACAGCAGTTCGAAATAGCGCCACATAAGCTCGTCGGAGACCGACATGAGCTTGCCGAAGATTTCGCCCGCAGGCTCGTCGATGCCCACGTAGTTGCCCAGCGACTTGGACATCTTGTTGACGCCGTCGAGCCCTTCGAGCAGCGGCATGGTCAGGATGCACTGCGGCTCCTGGCCCCAGTCCTTCTGCAGCTCGCGGCCCACCAGCAGGTTGAATTTCTGGTCGGTGCCGCCGAGCTCGACGTCGCTTTTCATGGCAACCGAGTCGTAGCCCTGCATGAGCGGGTATAGAAGCTCGTGCATGGCGATCGGCTGGCCGCCCTTGTAACGCTTGGCAAAGTCGTCGCGCTCGAGGATGCGCGCCACCGTGTAGCGCGCACACAGGCGGATCATGCCCTCTGCGCCGAGCGGGTCGGACCAGGTGGAATTGAACATGACCTCGGTGCGCTCGGGGTCGAGGATCTTGAACACCTGTTTGCGGTAGGTGGCGGCGTTGGCCTGGATCTGGTCGCGCGTGAGCGGCGGCCTGGTCTGGTTCTTGCCCGTGGGATCCCCGATCATGCCGGTGAAGTCGCCGATCAGGAACTGCACATGGTGGCCGAGATCCTGGAAGTGGCGCAGCTTGTTGATGACCACGGTGTGGCCCAGATGCAGGTCCGGCGCAGTCGGGTCCATGCCCAGCTTGATGCGCAGCTTGCGCCCGGTTTTCAGTTTCCTGACGAGCTCCTCTTCGACTAGGAGTTCGTCACATCCGCGCTTGATGACCTCGAGTGACTGCGCAATTGTAAGCATCAATTTTGAGGAGCCGAACAGGGCCGGAGAGTGTTTTTTCGTGGCCGCGATCTCTGCTACACTCGCCCCCGAACAAAACAGCAGCATAAAACAACAATCCCGGCGGGCGCGGCAGGCGCCTGATTAAAAAAACGATTTTAGCCGATCGGATTCCTTTGCCCAAGAGACTTCTGAGCCCGCGTTTCCGCGCGGCGCGCATATGCGCCCTTATTTGCCTGCCCCTGTACGGCGCGATTGCCGCATTTGGCACCGCTCCCGAATCGCAGCTGCTGATCCCATTCACCGCCATTCCCGAGCCCCTGGCCATCGATGTCAGCGAGGCCGTCGTGCCCGCCTCGGCGTCGTTCATTCGTGAGGAGAGGTTCCAGCGTGGCGACACGCTGTGGAGCCTGCTGTCACGCGTCGGCGTCAACAGCGAGGACTCGCAGAAACTGCTGCGCACGCAGTCGAAGCCACTTGCCGCGCTGCGCGTCGGCACCACGGTGCGTGCCGATGTATCCGGTGAGGGCAGCCTGAATTCGCTTTCGTTCACCACCAGCAAGGACGCGCTCATCTCGATCGATCGCGAGGGAGCGGCCTTCAAGGCCGGCGAAGCGCAACTCTCGCTAGCGCCGCACACGGTGCTCAAGTCGGGAACCATCCGCAGTTCCCTGTTTGCCGCGGCCGATGGCGCAGGATTGCCCGATTCGGTGGCAATGCAATTGGCCGAGGTGTTCGGCGGAGACATCGATTTCCACCGCGACCTGCGCAAGGGCGACCGCTTCTCAGTCGCTTACGAAGTGCTTTACTCCAAGGGACAGGCCGTGCGCCCGGGCCGGCTGGTGGCAGCCGAATTCGTCAATGCCGGCAAGAGCTTTCGCGCCGTGTGGTATGCGGGCGCCGATGGTGGCAAGGGTGGCTACTTCACGCCCGAAGGCAAGAACCTGCGCAAGGCGTTCCTGCGCTCGCCGCTCGAGTTTTCGCGCATCACCTCGGGCTTCGGCATGCGCATGCATCCGATCATGCAGCAATGGCGCGCGCACAAGGGAATCGACTACGCCGCTCCGACCGGCACGCGGATTCGCGCCGTCGGCGACGGGGTGGTGGAGTTTGCCGGACGCCAGGGCGGCTACGGCAACATGGTAATCCTCAAGCACAACGGCCAATACACCACGGCCTACGGCCACATGAGCAACATCGCCCCAGCACTGCATCGCGGTGCGCGCATCTCCCAGGGCGACACCGTCGGCTATGTGGGCCAGACCGGCTGGGCGACCGGGCCGCACCTGCACTTCGAATTCCGCATTGCGGGCGAGCCCCACAACCCGCTGGCGATCGCGTTGCCTGCCGCACAGCCTGTCCCGGCGCACGAACTGGCCGCCTTCCGCGTCGCAACCTCCTCGATCGCGTCGCAACTCGACCTCATCGCCAACAGCAACCTGGCGCTGCTCCAGTAACACCCGAGCGTCCCGTGGCTAACCGGGAGCTCTACGCAGGCCTGATGTCCGGCACCAGCCTGGACGGCGTCGATGCTGTCGTGGCCGACTTCTCTGCTCCGCGACTGGCGACCTTGGCGCATGCGCATGTCCCTTTCGACGCCGGCTTGCGCCAGTCGCTGCTCGAGCTCACCGAGGCCGGCAACAACGAAATCGATCGCGCCGGGCGCCTCGGCATCGAACTGGCGAGGCTGTATGCGAAAGCGGTGGAGCTCGTCCTCAATAGGGCGGGGATGACGGCTTCGGACGTCCGCGCCATCGGCTGCCATGGCCAGACCGTGCGCCACCGCCCGAGCGACGGTTTCACCGTCCAGATCGGCAACCCGGCCCTGCTCGCTGAGCTTGCCGGCGCCGCTGTGGTGGCCGATTTCCGCAGTCGCGACATGGCGGCCGGGGGCCAGGGCGCGCCGCTCGTGCCAGCTTTCCATGCAGTCGCTTTCGGCGCGACCACGGAGGATCGGGCCGTGGTCAACATCGGTGGAATTGCCAACGTGACCCTGCTGCCCCGCAATGGAGCTGTCCTCGGGTTCGACACGGGGCCGGGCAATTGCCTCATGGATCTTTGGGTGCAGCGCCATCGCGGCGAAGCGTACGACGAGGACGGTCGCTGGGCGGCAGGTGCCGCGCCCATTCCCGGTCTCCTTGCGCGCTTGCTGACCGAACCATATTTTGCGGCGCCCGCCCCGAAGAGCAGCGGCAGGGAGCTTTTCAATGCGGGATGGCTGGACACCCGATTGACGGGGAACGAGGACGCGCAGGCCGTTCAGGCAACGCTGCTGGAACTCACCGCCGAGACCATCGCTCGTGCGCTCGAAGCCTCAGGTCGCCAGGTTGCCCGGCTGGTCGTGTGCGGCGGCGGCGCACTCAACGGGGCGCTGATGGGACGCTTGCGCTCCCGTCTGGCGCGCTGCGCCGTGGAGTCCAGCGACCAATATGGCTTGGGCGCCGATGAGGTGGAAGCGCTCGCTTTCGCCTGGCTGGCGTGGCGGGCGGTGCAAGGCCTTTCGGGCAACCTGCCGGCAGTCACCGGCGCGCGCGGCCTGCGGGTACTCGGCGCCGTCTACCCGGCCTGAGGAAACAAAAAGGGAGCCGAAGCTCCCTTTTTTTGACCTGGGGCCGCAACCCCAATTTACGCAGGTCAGGCCGAGAAGGACGACCCGCAGCCACACGTCGTGGTCGCATTCGGGTTCTTGATCACGAACTGGGCGCCTTCGAGGCCTTCGGAATAGTCGATCTCAGCGCCCACGAGGTACTGGTAGCTCATTGGGTCTATGAGCAATTGCACGCCGTTCTTTTCCATGACGGTATCGTCTTCGTTCTGGACTTCGTCGAAGGTGAACCCATACTGGAACCCCGAGCAACCGCCCCCCGTGACGAATACGCGCAGTTTGAGGTCGGTGTTGCCTTCCTCTTCAATCAGCTGCTTGACTTTGCCAGCGGCATTGTCGGTAAAAACGAGCGGGGCCGGCATTTCGGTGAGGGCCGACGCTTCGGTGACTGCGTTCATGTTCTGCTCCATAAGCCTGTGAGGCAATTATCGGTCCCGCATCGCCATGCGGTCAACGAGGGCATCAGGCGCCCGAGGCCAGCTTCAGTTCCACCGGTTTGGCGGCTGTGATGGCGTCTTGGTGGACGAGCCGGCCTTCCACAATCGCGCCCTGGTGCATCTCAATGCTCTTGTAGTGCACATCCCCTTCGACCCGCGAATTGGGCTGCAGTTCCAGCGTTTCAGTGGCATACACGGAACCTTTGATGGTGCCATTGACGACCAGGTGGGCGACCTGCACTTCGCCATCGACACGCGCGTGCTCGCTGATGACGAGCGTGCCCGGCTGGTCGGGCAATGCGCTTATGTTGCCGCGGATCATCCCGTCGACACGCAGGCCGCCGGCGAAAAATACGTTGCCTTCGATCCGGGTGGTGCTGCCGATCAGGCTGTCGATGCGGTTCTGCGGCTTGCTGGATTTTCCGAACATTGGGGTTCTCCTCAGGATCCTAGAGTGATGCTCTGGGTCGCCCGGGCCTGCGCGTTGCCGGTTTCGAAGATGCGCACCTGGACCGAACCCACCGTGGCGTTGGGGTCGACGCGAAACGTGCCTTCGGCGCGGTAGAAATTCCTGAAAGCCAGCTTGAAACCAGCGACGTCGGTCGCAGCCCGGTCAGGCACGACGATAATAACATTCTGCCCCCCCTGCTGCACCCCTACCGCGAGCTCCAGGCGCCCCTGGAAATCGGGGTGGTCACGACGGTTTCCCGCCAGCAGCAGCATCCGGTAGCGGTATTCGCCCGGCAGGCCGTTGGGTTCCACTTTAAGTCGCTGGATCGTGAGGGCCTGCCCATTGCGCGAATCGCCGGAAAGCATGCTTTCGAAGATCGCAAGGTCTTCCCTGAGGCGCGCGTTGTCCTGCTCGAGCAGGCGCATCTGCCGTGCCAGCTGGGTCTGGGCGGTGCGCTCGATCGACATGCTGGAGTCCGCGGCGTTGGCAATTGCGCGCAGCTTGGCCAGTTCCCCCCTCGTGCCGTCAAGTTCGCGGCGCAGGCCGGTGAGTTCGTCCTGCACCTCGCTGCGGTCAAAACCTGCAAATCGGCGGCCAGCGTCGTACATCCAGGCGGCCAGCGCGACCGAGAATGCGAGGAGGACCGCGAGGATCAGCCACCGTACATACCAAGGGACGTGGGTGCGCACGGCCACCTTGGGCGCCGAAATACCGAAGCGCTGGCGAATCTTTTTCAGTCCGCCGGTCATCCGTTCACGCTACCCATGCGGTTCGGCTCCCTTCGCTGCTCAAATTCGGCCACCTGAAAGCAAAAGAGCCGCCCGCGGGCGGCTCTCTGCAAGCGCGGTACTGCCAGTCGATCAGCGCTTGGAGAACTGCTTGCGCCGGCGCGCCTTGTGCAGTCCGACTTTCTTGCGCTCCACCTCGCGGGCGTCGCGCGTCACCAGCCCGGCCGCAGACAGCGTCGGCTTGAGGGTGGCATCGAATTCGATGAGGGCGCGCGTGATTCCATGGCGCACCGCACCAGCCTGGCCCGACTCGCCGCCACCGAATACATTGACCATGATGTCGAACGTACCGTGGTTCTTGGTGAGCTCGAGCGGCTGGCGCACGACCATGCGTCCGGTCTCGCGGGCGAAGAAAGTGTCAACGGGCTTGCCGTTGACCACGATCTGTCCTTTGCCGGGCTTGATGAAAACGCGTGCCACGGCGCTCTTGCGCCGTCCCGTGCCGTAGTAGTAATCGCCGACCATGTGAATCAGACCTCCAGAGCCTTGGGCTGCTGCGCAGTATGCGGATGGGTATCAGCCGCATACACCTTGAGTTTCTTGATCATTGCGTATCCAAGCGGCCCCTTGGGGAGCATGCCCTTCACGGCCTTTTCCAAAGCTCGCCCGGGGAACTGCGCCTGCATCTTGGCAAAGTTGGTTTCGTATACGCCGCCGGGGTAGCCGCTGTGCCGGTAGTATTTCTTGGCAAGTGCCTTGTTGCCGGTGACACGCAACATGCCCGCGTTGACCACCACGATGTAATCGCCGGTGTCCACATGCGGGGTGAATTCGGGCTTGTGCTTGCCCCTCAGGCGCAGCGCGATCTGCGACGCAAGACGCCCCAAGACCTTGTTTTGCGCGTCGATCAGGTACCAGTCCTGCTGGACTTCCTGCGGCTTGGCCGTGTACGTTTTCATGAACCGATGATTGTTTGGAAAAGCCGCAGATTGTAAGGAGAAAATGGCACCCCTGTCAATTTTGCCCGTCGCCGGACGATTACCACCCGCAGCATGCAAATTGGCGGAAAACCATCCAGCCAGGGCGAAAAAAAAGCGCAACCCTTGGAGGGGTTGCGCTGAATCCACCAATGGAGGAGGGTGGAGGAGACACCTTGCAGATGCTGCTGAAGCATCGAACTTGGATTGATTATGCCTGTGCGATTGTGCGGCGCAATATTTTGTTTTTTATGAATATATAAAATGTTCTTATTTTAAAAATTCTTCTAACGCACTGTTTTATTTATGTAATTATTATACTGGCAGGCTTGGATTCGAACCCGTGGCTGATTCCTACCCACCCGTTGCTGCGAAGCGCAATCCAAAACTGAAGCGAGGAATCCGATGGAGTGCGTAGTCCGCTGGACCGAGGGAATGACCTTCCTTGCCGAAACCGGCAGTAACCACCTGGTGGCAATGGACGGAGCCCCTGACGGGGGCGGGCGCAACCTTGCACCGCGACCCATGGAAATGGTGCTCGCGGGAACGGGCGGCTGCACGGCCTACGACGTCATGGTGATCCTGAAAAAGAGCGGCCAGGACGTGACGGGTTGCGAGGTCAAGGTGTCCGCCGAGCGCGCGCCGACCGATCCCAAAGTGTTCACCAGGATTGCGATGCATTTCACCATCCGCGGGCGGGGCGTAAAGCGAAATGTGGTCGAGCAGGCCATCAGGCTGTCGCACGACAAGTACTGCTCGGCATCGATCATGCTCGGCAAGACCGCCGA
>JBDTRN010000096.1:0-10139 GCA_039931715.1 Betaproteobacteria bacterium | reverse complement strand
AGACGATGAACGGCGCCGGCTTGTAGTCAGGGTAGGTGGTGGTGGCGCCGATACCGGTGACGAAGGTGTTGGCGGCCGAGACGATGCTGCCGTCCCAGGGCTTGCCGGGCTCGAGGAAAGGCACGACCTCGCGGCCGTCGGCAATCGAACGCTGCAGGATCACCAGCGGGTCGCTGCGCACCAGCTTGCCCTCGAGGTTGGCATAGCGGTCGCACGCGCCCGACTGCCCCTTGCGGATGCGGCACAGCACCGGGCAGGCGTCGCAGCGGATCACGTCGCCCGCCGCAGCGCCGGGCTGGGCACTGGATTCCGGGGCGTCCTGGGGGTCGACCGAATCGAGCGGGTGGCTCATGGGGTTGGCAGTATTTCGACCGGAAAGCTAATAGCGGCGCGGGGGTCAGCCATTTTTTGGCAGTATTGCCGCGCGCAGCCGGTGGGGCAGGACGGGCACCTGGCGCATGCGTATGCCGGTGGCGTTCTCGATCGCACCGAGGATCGCCGGCGCGGTGGGGATCAGTCCCGGCTCACCCACGCCCTTGGCGCCATAGGGCCCGAGCGGCTCGTGCGCCTCGACGAGGATGCATTCCATGTGCGGCACGTCGCCGATGGTCGGGATGAGGTAGTCGTGCAGGTTCTCGGTGCGGCCGGGCAGGTACTCCTCCATGAGCGCGAGGCCCAGGCCCTGCACCGTGCCGCCCTGGATCTGGCCTTCGACCTGCACCGGGTTGATCGCGCGACCGATGTCGTGGGCGGCGACGATGCGCAGCACGCGGGTGGTGCCCAGCTCCATGTCGACTTCGACTTCCGCGATCTGCGCTGCAAAAGCATAGCTCGCGTAAGGCACGCCCTGGCCGTTGGCGTCCGATGCCGTGGTCGGCGGGTCGAAATAGCCCTCGCCGATGAGGCCCTTGGCGATGGGCACGCGATGGGTGATGCCGCCTTTGCGGATCACGATCGTCGCGCCCTTGCGGCCCGCGCCAGGCTTGCCAACGTTTTCGGCGTCGATCGTGAGCCGGTAGGCCCGATCAAGGTATTCGCCTTCGGGGGCGCCGGCCATGGTGAACAGTTGGCGGCGCAGGTCGAGGCCCGCGAGTTCGGCGGCCTTGCCCGACACGAAAGTCTGGCGCGACGCCGAGGTTTTGCCCGCATCGGCGGTGAGGTCGGTGTCGCCGGTGACGAGGCGCAGCGTGTGCATGGGCACGCCGAGCGCGTCAGCGGCGATCTGGGTGAGGATGGTGTTGGATCCCTGGCCGATGTCGACCGCGCCGCTGCACAGCGTGATCACGCCTTTCTTCGACACGCTGATGCGCATCGTGGAAGGATTGGACAGCGACGTATTGCCGATGCCGTACCACATGCAGCCGATGCCCACGCCGCGACGCAGGTGCGCCGGGGTCTTCGCGGCGGCGTTGAACCGCGCGATCTCGCGTTTGGCGCGCTGCCACGCGGGCCGCAGCGCTTCGAGGCACTCGGGCAGGCCGGCGGAATGTTCGAGCACTTGCCCGGTGGCCGTGGCATCGCCCGCCTTGAGCGCGTTGCGCAGGCGAAATTCGAGCCGGTCGATGCCCAGCTTGTCGGCCAGTTCGTCCATCACGGCCTCGTGGGCGATGGCGCCCTGCGGCACGCCGAAACCGCGGAACGCGCCGGACGGATGGCAATGGGTGAAAAAGCCGCGGCCGCGCGTGCGCACGTGCGGCACGCAGTAAGGACCGGTGGCGTGGATCGGGACCCGCGTGGCCACGGTGGGCCCCCAGCTTGCGTAGGCGCCGGTGTCGAACTCGGCGTCGACTTCGCAGGCGACGAGACGACCTTCGGCATCGCAGCCGAACTTTGCGCGAACGCGGGCCGGATGGCGCTTGGTGGTCGAGGCCATGCTCTCGGGGCGCGTGTATACGCACGCCACTTTCCCGCCGGTGAGCCAGGCGGCAATCCCCACCAGCGGCTGCACCGCCATGTCGAGCTTGCCGCCGAAGCCACCGCCGCACGCAGTGGGCACGATGCGCACGTCGGTGGGCTTGAGTTTCATCACCACCGCCATCTCGTCGCGGTCCATGTACGGCGTCTGGGTAGAGACATGAACTTCGATGCGATCGCCCACGCGCTCGGCCCAGCCGGCTTCGGGCTCGATGTACGCGTGCTCCACGAAAGCCGTCTCGAAAGTGCCTTCGGCCACGGCTGCGCAACGCACGAATGCCCCGGCGGCGTCGCCCTTGCGCACGCCGCCGTCCTGCAAAAGGTTGCCCGGCCGGTCGGGAAGCACGAGCGCGGCGCCCGGTGCCATCGCCGCATCGAGGCCCATGACCGGCGGCAGGATTGCGTATTTGAGCGGCAGCGTCGTGGGGTCGAAGGCATCGATCGCTTCGCGCGAGCCCATCAGCGCGAGGACCGCTTCGCCGCGAAAGCGCACCTCACCATCGGCAAGCACCGGCTGGTCCTTGATGTGGGGGTAGATGCCAAAGCCGTTGGAGGGCACATCGCGTGAGGTGAGGATGCGGGTGAGGCCCGGCGTGCGCGCGACCACCGCATCGAGGTCGCCGAGCGTAAACCGCGCGTGATGGTGTGGCGAGCGGATCACGCGCAGCCACAACGCATCGGCCGGGATCGCATCCGCGCCATAGCGCTCGGTCCCATCGAGGCGCGCGATGCCGTCTACTTTCACCGCGCGCGCGCCGACGGCACGCCCGGCCGCGGGGGAGGGCGCAAGCCGGGGGCCGGCGGCGGCGTCGACCACCGCCTCGATGATCTTCTGGTAGCCGGTGCAGCGGCACAGCACCCCGCCCAGCGCGTCCTTCACCTCGGCCGCGTCGGGCGCGGCATTGCGCGCCAGCAGGTCAGCCGCGGCCATCAGCATCCCCGGCGTGCAGATCCCGCACTGTGCCGCGCCGTGCGTCTGGAAGGCGGTCTGAAGCGCGGAGAGTTTTCCCGCTGCGGCCAGCCCTTCGACCGTGGTCACTTCGCGACCGGCCGCCTGGCCCACCGCAGTGAGGCAGGCGCAGACCTGCCGGCCATCGAGGAGCACGGTGCAGGCGCCGCAGTCACCGGCATTGCAGCCGATCTTGGTGCCGGTCAGTCCGAGCTCGTCTCGCAGCACATCGGCGAGGCGCGTCACCGGCGCAGCGCTCACGCGCACCTTCCTGCCGTTGACCCTGAACGTCGTGGTGCCTGCAGTCTTGCCCGCAGTCGTACTCGTAGTCGTACTCCCGGCGCGCAGGAACTCGGCGCGGGGCTTGTTCATGCGCAGGCCCCGGCGATGGTCCTTCTGACCACGGTCAGCGCCGAATCGACGCGGTAGCCCGCGCTGGCCCGCACATCGTCGATGGGAGCGAGCGGCGCAAGGTGGGCTTCGGTGGCGATGGCCGCGAGGCGGGCACCCATCGGTTGCCCGATCAATGCATCTTCCAGTGTGGTCAGGCGCAAGGCCACCGGTGAGCACGACCCAACGGCGATGCGCGCCTTGCGCACGATCCCGCCCTCATGCTCGAGGACGACGCCGGCCATCACGATGGAGATGAGCAGATATTTGCGCGCGCCGAGCTTGAGGAAATGGCTGCTGGCGGCATGCGCAGGTTTCGGCACCAGGATCGCGGTGAGCATTTCGTCGCCGCGCCGCGCCGTCTTGCGTGGGCCCAGGATGAACTCTCCCAGGGGCAGCACGCGCACGCCGCGGGTGCTGGCCAGCTCCACGGATGCATTCAGCGCGAGCAGGACGGGCACGCCGTCGGCGGCGGGTGAGGCGTTGCACAGGTTGCCGGCCAGGGTGCCGCTGTTTTGCACCTGCACGCCGCCGATTTCGCGTGCGGCGAGCTTGAGCCCGTCAAACAGCGGGGGCAGGGTGGCTTCGAGCACGTCGGTCCAGCTCGCCCCGGCGCCGATGCGCCAGTGGTCGCTGCGGGTGTCGATACCGCGCAGTCCTCGGATGGCGGTGATGTCGAGGATCGCATCATCGAGGGGCTTGCCGACGCGCGCGGCGTAGTAATCGGTGCCGCCGGCGAGAATCGTGAACCGGCCGCCCGCCAGGCTGGTCAGCGCAGCGTCGATCCGGGCCGGTCGGAGGTACTCGGGCATGCCACTATTTTGCTCTATTTTGGCGCCAGGCCGGGGACCGCCTTTGGTGCCTCAGGCGGCGTCCCACGCTATACGAATGTGCGCTGCCTTTTGAGGTCAGCCATGCAGTGGCGGATCCACTTCGCGGTGAGCTTCTCGGCCAGCGAGTTCTGCTTGAGGCGCTCGTTGAGCGCAGAGAAGTCCACCCGGTCGAGCGGCTGGTCCTGGTTGAAGCAGGAGAACACCCAGCTGGTTTCGCCCGTCTCCGGATCGCGATGGGGTTGCAGGCACTGCGCGCAGATTTCCTTCATCATGCATTGCATCGGCGAGTTGATCGAGCCGATCGCAACGTGCTCCGCCTTCATGTGGGGCTTGAGCACGTCGTGCCTGGCGCGCGCCACTGCGGCCATCATGCGGTCCGAGCCGATCGCGATCAGGCGGTCGGCTTCCTCGAGCCGCACGGCGCAGTCCCCGAGCCTGCCGCTGGCATATGCGTCCATGGCTTGCACGATGTTGCCCACGAACGAACGGTCCTGCGGCCGGCGCGGCTCGAAGCCGGGCTGCTCGTCGCAGCACCAGATGACCACGTCGGCGGCCTTTTCGATTTCATCGATCTTGTAGCGGTCGACGACTTTCTTGTAGCCGGCGAAGTACAGCACTTTCGAGCCGGCCGCGCGGAACGCCTGGCCGATCGAGAACAGCACCGCGTTGCCCAGGCCCCCGCCGCACAGCGCGACGGTTTCGCCGGGCTCGATTTCGGTGGGTGCGCCGGTCGGCCCCATGAGGATCACCGGTTCGCCTTTCTGCAGCATGGCGCACAGGTCGGAGGAGCCGCCCATCTCGAGCACGATGGTCGACACCAGTCCCTGCTCGCGGTCGACCCACGCGCCAGTGAGGGCGAGTCCTTCCATCTGCATGCGGGTGCCGCAAGCCACCGGCGAGAGCGATTCGAAATTCTGCAGGCGGTAGAACTGGCCGGGCTGGAACTTGGCCGCCGCCAGCGGCGCGTGGATCACCACCTCGACGATGTTGGGCGTGAGCCGCTCGACGCGCTCGACCGTGGCGATGAGCTTGGCGGCGATTTGCGCGGCGAACCCGGCCGCTGGCATGGATGCCTCGGGGGCGCGGCGCTTGAGCACGCGTGACACCACCGGATAGCCCTGCTTGGCCGAGCCCATCGCTTTCACTACGTTGCCGAAAAACGACGGGTGCACGTCGCCGAAGTAGCTCACAAACCTGCCGTCGCCCTGGCGCGACAGCAGGACATGAGGCGTCTCGGGTTTGGCCGCCGCGCGTTGCGGCTGGACCGGGTTGCCGTCTTCGTCGCAGGCAGCGAAGTACTTGCCGTCGAGCTCGAAGTGGGCGGCATCTTCGCGCGCGAGGATGGTGTTGGGCTGAGTGCCCGCGGCGACGAAAACCGTGTGGGCCGGCAGCCATTTCTCGCCGGAGGTGTGCCTGAATTGCATTCCCTTCACGGCGCCGTAGTTGTCGACGTCGACCGCCATCGGAGTGAGTTCCTCGGCGAAAGTGATGCCCTCTTCGAGCGCCTTTTCAATTTCCTCGTGGTTGAGCGTATAGGAGGGACTGTCGATCATGCGCCGGCGGTAGGCGATGGTGACGCCTCCCCAGCCTTGCAGCAGCTGGATGATCTTCGGCTCGCGCGCTTCGCGCGCGGCGACCTCCCGCTCGTCGCGGATCGCGCGCGCATGGGCAAGGTACTCCTCGCCGATCTCGCGCTCCTGGTCGTCCCAGGCTTTGCGCACCTCTTGCTCGCCGATTTCGGCGGCGAGGGTCTCGTAGCGGGTGAGGAATTTCTCCACCTGCACGACGTAGTAGGCGAGCGACTCGGTGGCGGTGTCGATCGCGGTCAGCCCGCCGCCGATGACAATGGCGGGAAGGCGCACCTGCATGTTGGCGATCGAGTCGGGTTTTGCCGCCCCGGTGAGCTGCAGCGCCATGAGGAAATCCGAGGCGGCGCGCACGCCGCGCGCGAGTCCATTCGGAATCTCCAGCACCGTGGGTTTGCCCGCGCCGACGCAGACAGCAACGTGATCGAAGCCCATCGCCCATGCATCCTCGAGCGTGACGGTGCCACCGAAGCGTACGCCGCCGAACATCGAGAATTCGCGCCGCCGCTCCAGCAGCATGCGGATGACCTTGAGGAAATTCTTGTCCCAGCGCACGGTGATGCCGTACTCGGCCACGCCGCCGAACCCGGCCATGACCCGCGAGCCGAGCGGCTCGAACACGTCGCGCACGTCGCGGATCGGGCTGAAGGCCGAACGCTTGCCGAGCGCGTCCACACCTGAAAGATCGCGCGGCAGCGGCTCGATCTTGAGGCCGTCGATGGCAACCACCGTGTGGCCGTCGTTCATGAGGTGGTGCGCGACCGTGAACCCTGCCGGCCCAAGCCCGACCACCAGCACTTTGCGCCCGGATTCGGGCAGCGGCAGCGGACGGCCAAGGTTGAGAGGGTTCCAGCGCGTGAGCAGGCTGTAGATCTCGAATCCCCACGGCAGCTCGAGCACATCCTTGAGGGTGCGCGTCTCGGCCTGAGGGATGTCGACCGGCGTCTGCTTCTGGTAGATGCACGATTTCATGCAGTCGTTGCAGATCCGGTGCCCGGTCGCGGCGACCATCGGATTGTCGACGCAGATGATGGCGAGCGCCCCCAGCGGCTGGCCGCGCGCCTTGAGCAGGTGGAATTCGGAAATTTTTTCTGCCAACGGGCAGCCGGCGAGCGTGACGCCGAACACGCTTTTTTTGTACCCTCCCGCCGGTGCCTTTTCGCGCAGGCCTTTCGAGCAGGAGTCCTTGCCCTGCTCGTGGCACCAGATGCAGTAATTCGACTGGTCCAGCGCCCCGGTGAGGTCGGTACCCGGATCGGTGAGTGCAAAGCCCTCGCGATGGCGCAGGTGACTGTCGCCGAGCGTGTGCTCGGCGAATCCCTTGCCCTCGTCGGTGTGGACCGGCACCAGCTGGATGAAATCGAGTTTGCCCGGCACTTTGAACAGCACGCCCGAACGGTGCTTCTTGCGGCCCTCGGGGGTGATCGTCGCCCACGCGGCATAGCGCGCCGCGAGGTCGAGCCTGGCCGCATTGGCGGCCTCGTCCTTCTGCCACTCGGTGACATGCCAGGCGAACGCGAGTTCGCTGAACGGCTCCTCGAACAGGGCAGCCAGCCGCTTCTCGGCCGAGTCACCCTCCACTGCAGCCACCTCCTCGGCCTTGACCTTGTGCACGGCGCGGCGCTGCACGAACAGGCGCTTGACCGTGAACAGCGGCGCGAGCTCATGGTGGCGCGCGGCGAGGGCCTGCATTTCGGATTCGATCCCGAACAGGCGCGTGACGAAGTCCTCGACATGGGGCGCAACGGCGATGAGCAATTCCGATTCGGCCTTGGCTGCCAGCGCGGCCGGGTCGAGTCTCGCGGCCACCAGTCGGTCGGCAAGCGGGGCGTCGCCTTCGCGCAGGAAATCGACGAACGCGGTGTCGACGCGGACGAGCGCATTGCGATCGTAGAGATCGGCGAAAGAAAAGCCGAAGCGCAGGGCAGGCGCGCCGGATGGGTCGGGGGCGGAGACAGGGGTGAACGACATGCGGTGAGTATTTCCTGTTCAAAAACATGCAATTATCCCCGAGGGCGGGGACGCCCTCAAGAAAGATTTGATGCGGTGCCCAGACGGCGGGCCCAGCGGCGAGCTTCAGGCGGCCTGGGCGAACTCCACACTTTTCAGGTCACTGAGGAGCGCTTCGTGCTCGGCGGCCGTCAGCCCGCGCACCGGCTTGCGGGTCGGCCCTGCGGCCAGGCCCATCTGCGCCGCCCAGACCTTCAGCGCCGCGTTCGGCGGCTGGCCGGAGGAGCGCATCGGCTCCATTATCCAGCGGTCGTAGAGCGTCCGCAGCGGCGCCAGGCGCTCGAAGCCCGCCCTGCAGCCTTCGGAATCACCGCCCTGGAATTGCGCGTAGTAGTCGGCGATCGGGCGCCGGCCGGCTTGCTGGTAGAGGTAGGGCTCGGGGTCCGCGAACAACAGGGTCTGCCCGTTATGCGTGAGGTTCTCGAGCCAGTGCTTTTCCATCGGGTCGCTGACCACCACTTTCGCGCCGCACGCCCGGCGCACGTCGACACGATCCTGGTCGTTGCCGGCGGCCTTGATGCCGCGAACGTTGGGAAGCTCGCAGAGCCGTGCCAGCAGCTGCGGATTCAGCAGGTATCCGGAGGCCGGGGTGTTAAACAGGATGATCTCGATGTCAGAGGCCGAGCAGACCGCCTCGAAGTAGTCGAACAGCGCCTGGTCGGTGCGCGGCCCGGTCGGTGGATTCATCAGCGTCGCATAGTGGCATCCCGATGCGGCCGCATGCCGGACGAGGTCGACGGTCTCGGTCAGGGAATGGTGGGTGCAGTTCGGCGCCATGCCCAGGCCACCGGCCGCCGCGGAGGCAAGCGTCTCAACGAATAGCTTGCGCTCAGGGAGCGTCAGCGACCAGAACTCACCCATCAGGCCGCAGAAGAACACGCCCTTCAGGCCGAGGGCGTGGGTGTAGATCCCGACGTTCTGCCGGATTCCGTCCAGGTCGAGGGCACCGTCGGGCCGGAAAGGGGTATGGATGGCCGCCCAGATGCCGCCGTCTTCGATGCGAAAAGCGTGCTTGCCCATATCTGTCGCCTGAGTTGGTTGACTTGTGTTGAGTGCGCCGGCCCCGGGGGCCGGTTGCTCGCTTGGGTCGGAGCCTTTAGCATCTCGGCCTCGCCATAAAGGAATGATGACATGCAACTCAAAGACAGCGTATTCCTCGTTACCGGCGGCGCTTCGGGTCTCGGGGCCGCCAGCGCGCGCATGGCCATCGAAAATGGCGCAAGAGTCATCATTGCCGACCTGCAGGACGGCGCCGCCTACGCCAAGGAACTCGGCGCGAACGCGCGCTTTATCAAGACCAACGTGACGGCGGAAGCCGACGGAAAAGCGGCAGTCGACCTTGCGCTCAAGGAGTTCGGCGCCCTCAACGTCCTGATCAACTGCGCCGGGATCGCCATCGGCGAGAAGACCATCGGCAAGAATGGCCCGCATGCGCTGGATTCGTTCACGCGCGTGATCACGGTCAACCTGATCGGGACCTTCAACATGATCCGCATCGCCGCCGAGGCGATGGCCAAAGGCAAGCCGAACGCGAGCGGTGAGCGCGGCGTGATCGTCAACACCGCCTCGGTCGCGGCATTCGACGGCCAGATCGGCCAGGCGGCTTACTCGGCGTCCAAGGGTGGTGTAGTCGGAATGACGCTGCCGATCGCGCGCGACCTCTCCAGGGACGGGATTCGCGTATGCACGATCGCGCCGGGGATTTTCGAGACCCCGATGCTGCTGGGCATGCCCAAGGAAGTGCAGGACGCGCTGGGCAAGATGGTGCCGTTCCCCTCGCGTCTCGGACGCGCGCCCGAGTACGCGGCGCTCGCGCGGCATATCGTCGAAAACGAAATGCTCAACGGCGAGACGATCCGGCTCGACGGCGCGATCCGCATGGCGCCGAAGTAGCCAAGGCCACGCGGCCCGGCCACGCCAACTTGGACAGCGCGCGGTCCGTTGCCGTGATCGGCGGCGGACCTGCCGGTCTGATGGCCGCGGAAACGCTCGTGCGCGGCGGCGCGCGGGTCGATGTCTACGACAGCATGCCTTCGGTGGGACGCAAGTTCCTGCTGGCCGGCAAGGGCGGGCTGAACCTCACCCACTCGGAACCCTTCGAACCTTTCCTCTCCCGGTTCGGGGCGCGCCGCGATGTGCTTGCGCCCTTGCTGCAAACTTTCGGTCGGGAGCAACTGGTGGCGTGGGTTCGCGACTTGGGCTTTGAGGTTTTTACGGGCTCTTCGGGCCGTGTGTTTCCCCAAGGTATGAAGGCCGCGCCGCTGCTGCGCACCTGGCTGCATCGGTTGCGGCAGGCAGGCGTGCGATTCCACCTGCGCCACCGCTGGCGCGGCTGGAGCGACGAAGGTTTGCTTCGCTTTGAGGCGCCGCAAGGCGAAGTCCGCGTGGGCGCCGATGCCACGGTCCTCGCGGCCGGTGGCGCAAGCTGGCCGAAGCTTGGGTCCGATGGCGCGTGGG
>JBDTRN010000095.1:0-10210 GCA_039931715.1 Betaproteobacteria bacterium | reverse complement strand
TGCTTCACGTCCTTGGTGCGCGTGAGGGCGCCGACCATGACGTTCTCGAGCACCGTCATGCCCTGGAACGGGCGCAGCTTCTGGAAAGTGCGCGCGATGCCGGCGCGGCACACGACATCCGGCGCGAGGCCGGTGATGCGCCTGCCGTCGAGCTTCACTTCGCCGGCATCGGGCTTGTAGAACCCGCTGATGCATTCGAACAGCGTCGACTTGCCGGCGCCGTTCGGCCCGATGATGCCGACGAGTTCGCCCTCGCCCACCTCGATCGAGATGCCCTTGTTGGCGGTGACGCCGCCGAAGCTCTTGGTGATGCCGGAGACGGAAAGCAGGCTCATGGGGAATTCAAGGCGCGACGACGCCATCTTTCGGAAATCCACCCTACCAGGCCGCGCGGGACGAAGCGCACGATCAGGATGAGCGCGAGGCCGTAGAGGATCAGGTACGTGCCGATGAACTGCGCACCGATGCCGCCGAAATGGGCGCGCAGCGAAGTCTCGAGCGTGGTGACCAACGCTGCGCCGAGGAAGGGTCCGAGCGCGGTCCCCAGGCCGCCGATCATCGAGGCGAGCGCGAACTTGATCGAGATGTCGAGCGAGAACACGTAGGCCGGATCGACGAAACCGATGTACTGCGCCCACAAGCCGCCGCAGGCCGCGGTGAACGCGGCGCTGACCGCAATCGCAGCCACCTTGAGGTGCAGCGC
This sequence comes from Betaproteobacteria bacterium, assembly GCA_039931715.1. Taxonomy (GTDB): domain Bacteria; phylum Pseudomonadota; class Gammaproteobacteria; order Burkholderiales; family SG8-39; genus SZAS-79. Next base: position 9,507 of record JBDTRN010000095.1, on the reverse strand, counting down.
CGGCACGCCGAGGGAACGCGCGGCGTCTTCGTCCTCGCGCACCGCGGCAAGCTGGAACCCGCGCCGGGAGCGCTCCAGGTACACCTGCACCAGGTACACGAGGATGGCGAGCACGAGCACGATCCAGACCCACACGCTCTTGTCGGCGATGCCCAGCGTCCAGAAGCCGGGGCGGAACGGCACCGGGATCCCCTCGGAGCCGGCGGTGAAACCCTTGAGGCGGCTCGCCGCAATCAGCATCACCTGCGACAGGGCGATCGTCGCGATCACGAAGTACGGTCCCTTCAACCGGTTGGAAAGGAACCCGATGATCACGCCCGTGACCGCGGCAAGGCCGGCGCCTATGAGAATGCCGGTCCACGGCAGGAAACCCCACCGGGTGACCGCCATCGCGGCGCCGTAGGCTCCCAGGCCGAAAAACGCGGCGTGCCCGAGCGAGATCTGTCCGGCATACCCGCCGGCGATGTTCCAGGCCGCCGCCGCGGCACCCCAGATGAGGATCAGCACCAGCGCGTCGAGGAAATAGGCATCCTTGACGACGAAAGGCGCGAGGCCCGCCACGGCAAAGTACAGGATCGCCGGCAGGTACCGCTTCATGCGCCGAGCGACTCCGTGCCGCGCTGGCCAAACAGCCCCGCCGGGCGCACCACCAGCACGAAGATGAACAGCACGAGGTACAGCACTTCCTTCCACGCCGTGCCTATGGTGTACGAAGCGATTACCTCGACCGCGGCGATGATGACGGCCGCGATCAGCGCCCCGGCCATGTTGCCCAGCCCCCCCAGCACCACCGCGATGTAGGCGATCAGCACGAACTGCAGGCCGGCCGTTGGATACACAGGGTAGATCGGCGCTAGGAGCACGCCGGCCGCACCGACGCACACGATGCCGACCGCCCAGGTGAGCGCATAGACGCGGTCGGTGTCGATGCCCATGAGCGAGGCGACCTGCGCGTCCTGGGCGGTGGCCCGCATGGTCTTGCCGGTGTAGGACCAGCGCAGGAACGCAAACAGCGCCACCGTCGCGAGCACTGCAATCACGAACGCAACCGTTTGCGCGAGGTTGAACACCGCGCCACCGAAGCGCAGCACTTTGGTGTAGTAGTCGGTGCGCAGGAACTGGGCATCGGCGGTAAACAGCACGAGGGCGAGGTTCTGCAGCAGGATCGACAGGCCCACCGTGGTGAACACCTGCGCGTTGTGCGAAGCGTGGATCACCGGGCGCATGACCACCCGGTAGCTCACCCAGCCGACCGCGAAAAACAACGGCAGCGACACGAACAGCGTGAGATAGGGGTCGAAGTGCAGCAGCGTGAACGCCCAGAACGCGGCGTACATCGCGAACATCAGGAACTCGCCGTGGGCGAAGTTGACCACGCGCATCACGCCGAAGATCAGCGTGAGGCCCACCGCGATCAGCGCGTACAGGCCCCCGAGCAGGATCGTGGAGACGACCAGCTGCGGTATGACGTCCAACTCAGGCCAGGCCGCAGCGGATCGGGGTCAGAAACGGGTCCGGGGGGCGACGCTGGAGCCTACTTGCGCTGGTCCCACGGTCCCAGCGGCATCCACTTGGCGCGGTTGGTCGTGAATTCCTCCGGCCATACCGTGACCAACGCCCCGTTCTGCCACTGCAGCATGTAGTGCTGCACGCGGGAGGGGGAGTTCTGGCCGTTGGGCTCGAACTTGACGCCCCAGCCGTTCACCGCGGAGCCCACCGGCAGGTCGAGTTTCATTGCTGCCGCATAGAACGGATCGATGCTGTCGGTCTTGGCTGCATCCAGCACCAGCTTGAGGATCCACAGACCGCCGGCGGCGAGTTGGTGGCCGCTGGCAGGAATGTCCGAGCCGGTCTTGGCTTTCATCGCCTCGCGGAACGCACGCTCGATCTTCTGGCCGTCGGGGCGGAACTTGTCGATCACGATGCCCGGGCCGGGCTCGGCGAGCACGAACGGGCCGTTGGCGTCGTTGCCGAAGGCCTTGCCGAAGCCGAGGTTGCCGTAGCCCGTGGCGCCGGCGTGGATCACGGCCTTGACCTGGAAGTTCTGCTCGCGCGCCTGGCGCCAGAAGAGGATCGCGTCCTGGTCGCGGGCGATGTGATGCAGGATGTCCGGGTTCGCCGCCTTGAGCTTGAGGATCACCGGTGTGAGGTCGTTGGTGGTGAACGTGTAGTACTCGGGGCCGACTTCCTGCATGCCGAACTCTTTCTTGGCGCGCTCGCGCGCCGCTTCGGTCACGCTCTGGCCGTAGGAAGAATCCTCGGCAAGGAAGGCGATCTTGAGCTCGCTGGGCTTCTTGCCCAGCTTGGCCGCGAGGTACTTGGCCATGAACTCGATGTTGTACCAGCCGAATCCGGCGCCATCGATCTCGGTGCGAAAGGCGGTCTTGAGGCCGCGCTTGGAGAAACGCGGATCGACGCAGGAGGTTTCCCAGTAGATGACGTTCTGTCGCGCGGCCGCTTCGCTAGCGGCGCCGCAAAGGATAGAAGAAAAGGTGCCGGTGATGATCTTGACACCCTCGCGGGTGGCGAGGCGCGCGGCCTCGGAGGCTGCTGCGGTCGGGTCGGTCGCGTCACCGGTGACAAGGACGAGCTTTTTGCCCATCACTCCGCCGAATTTCGTGTTGATGAGGTCGCGCATGACCTCGTAGCCTTCGAGGTGCAGCTTGCCCTGCGTGGCGAGGTTGCCGGTGAGCGGCTCGAGGACGCCGAGCTTGTATTCGCCCTGCAGTGGCGCCTGCGCGAATGCGGTACCGGCGCCCAGCGCCGTCGAAATCACCAAGCTGGCAAAAGCAAACCTGTTGCGGTTCTTCATGGCCCGACCCCCCGAGGTTGACGGCTTGTCGATGTTGCACGCAGCCGACGATGGACGCGATGCGCAGCGCTGTGCGGCGAGAATACCGGCTAATCCCGGAGCGGGCAACACGCCGGCCTGTCAAAATACTGCTCACGCTTCCTCCTTCCTTTACCTTTCCTCCATTTCCATGATCCGCATTCCCGGCAACCGCTCCCTGCATTCCCCCGGCCCCACCCACGTGCCCGCCGAAGTCCTCAACGCGATGCACCGCCAGCCCCTGGACCACGGTGACCCGCGCCTGGGCGAAACCATCGAGGCCATCGAAACCGGCCTGCGGCGGGTGCTGCAGACCAAGGCCTCGGATATCTTCATGTTCGCCTCCAATGGCCATGGCGCATGGGAGGCGACGATCGAGAACGTCATCGCCCCCGGCCAGGCCGTGCTCATTCCCGGCACCGGCCATTTCTCCGAGTCGTGGGCGGTGCAGGCCGAGGCTGCCGGCCGCCGCGTGGTGCGCACGCCGTACCGCGAAGGCTACCCCGCCGACCCGAACGAGATCGAGAAGGTGCTGCGCGCCGATACCAAGCGCGAGATCGTGGCGGTGTTCGCGGTGCATACCGACACCGCCAGCAGCTCCACCAACGACCTTGTCTCGTTACGCGCGGCGATCGACGCCTCCGGCCACCCGGCCCTGTTCGTGGTCGACGTGGTCGCGTCGCTGGCTGCGGCACCGTTTGCGATGGACGCGCTGGGCATCAACGTCGCGGTAGGCGCGTCGCAAAAGGGACTCATGTCGCCACCGGGCATGGGCTTCGTCGCGGTCGACGAGCGCGCCTACCAAGCGGCGGTGAACAACCCCGCGCCGCGCTACTACTGGGACTGGAAGCGCCGTCACGCCCTGTACAGCTACAACAAGTTCTGCGGCACGCCGCCGCAGAACCTGCTGTTCGGCGTCGAGGCGGCGCTCGGGTTGCTGTTCCTCGAAGGGATCGACCAGGTGATCGCGCGCCATGCGCTCCTCTCGCGCGCAGTGCACGCGGCGGTCGAGTGCTGGGCCCGCGAAGGCGCCGTATCTTTCCACTGCCGCGTGCCGGAGGCGCGCTCGGTTTCGGTCACCACCATCGACATGCGCTCGGGCTGCGACCCAGAAGCCATGCGTGAGGTGGCGCGCGAGCGCTTCCAGGTGGCGGTCGCCGGCGGCCTCGGCCCGCAGACCGGGCGCACTTTCCGCATCGGCCACCTCGGCGACCTCAACCCGCCGATGATCCTCGGCGCGCTGGCGGGCATCGAAGCGGCCATGACCGTGTGCAACATCCCCTTCGGCCGCGACGGCGTGCGCGAAGCCGTCGCCTGCCTCGCCAAAGGGTAGGGAGCGAGCGAGATACTGAGGAGGGGGCGCGAGCCGCCTCTTCTTATCTCGTCTTACTCCGGTTTGAGCCCGATCTGCGGCATGGCCTGCTTCCACTTGGCCACCTCGGCCTGGATGAAACGGCCGAACTGCTCGGGCGTGTCGCCCACCGGCTGGATGCTGCGGCCCTCGAGGGCCGCGCGCATTTCGGGTGTTTGCAGCGCAGCGGCGACTTCGTTGTGCACCCGATCGATGATGGCCCGCGGCGTGCGCGCCGGCGCCAGCAGGCCCACCCACGCGCCGCCGATGACCGCACCGTAACCGGACTCCGCCATGGCCGGGATGGTGTTGGCGTTTGGCAGCCGCTGCGCGCCGGTCACCGCGATGGCCTTGAGCTTGCCGCCCCGCACATGGTTGAGCACCACGCCGGGTGAGTCGAAGGTGTACTGCACCTGCCCGCCGATGAGGTCGGCGATCGACGGCCCGCTGCCCTTGTACGGCACGTGCAGCGAGTCGATCCCGGCCACCACCTTGAACAGTTCCCCGGTCAGGTGGTTGGCGGTGTTGTTGCCGAACGACGAGTAGCTCACCTTGCGCGGGTTGGCCTTGATGTACGCGACCATCTCCGGCAACGTGTTCGGCGGGAAACCCGGGTAGGCGGCCAGCACGTGCGGCCAGCGCCCGAGCATGGTGATCGGCAGGAGGTCCTTTTCCGGGTCGTAGGCAAGCGCCTTGACGGTGACCGGCGCGATCGACACTTCGGAGGACGCGGCAAACAGCAGCGTGTAGCCGTCGGGCTCGGCGCGTACTACCGACAGCGTGCCGATGGTGCCGCCGGCGCCGGCGCGGTTCTCCACCAGGATCGGCTGGCCCAGCGCTTTCGTCAGCGGATCGACGAGCAGGCGCGCGCCGATGTCGGCGCCGCCGCCGGGCGGGTACGCCACGATCAGCTTGATCGGCTTGGACGGCCACGCGGCCGGTTGCGCCGCAGCGCCAGTCGCAATGCAAAGTGCCGCGGCCGCGGCGAGGACGGCGAAGTGCGCGGGACTGCGAAACATGGAACCCCCTGTCGATGGATGTAGTGCGGGTCAACGTTATCATGCGGAATGAAAACGCCCATCGCCGCCGACCCTGCAGCCGCCGCCGCGCTGCATCGCGAATCCATCGTCATCGACGGCACCTGCCCGCTGCTGCGCCGAAAGGAGTTCGTCGATTGGTACATCGAGGGCGGCGTCACCGCGTGCTCACCCACGGTCGGCAGCACCGCATCGGCCGAGGAAACATTGCGCAACCTCGGCAGCTGGCACCGGCTGATAGCCGCGCGCGCCGACCTCACGCTGATTCGCACCGCCGGGGAAATCGAAACCGCCAAGCAGGAACACAGGCTCGGGCTGGTTTTCCATTTCCAGGGCGCCGACCCGATCGAGAACGACCTCGACCTGGTCGATGCCTTCCACGCGCTCGGCGTGCGCATGGTGCAGCTCGCCTACAACATCCGCAACCGCGTCGGCGACGGCTGCGAGGAGGCGGGCAACGCGGGGTTGTCCAAGTTCGGCCGCGACCTCGTCGGGCGGTTGAACGAAACGCGCATCATCGTCGACGGCTCGCACACCGGCGAGCGCACCACGCTCGAGGCGATCGAGGCTTCCACGCGGCCGTTCGTGTTCTCGCACGCCAACGTCAAAGCGGTCCACGATTGCCCGCGCAACATTTCGGATGCCCAGATCCGCGCCGCCGCGGCCACCGGCGGCCTCATCGGCATCAACGGCTTTCCGGCCTTCCTCGGACGGTCGCCTGAGCCGACGATCGAAGACTTCCTGCGCCACCTCGACCATGTGGTGGAGCTGGTGGGCATCGAGCACGTGGCCCTCGGCATCGACTACTACGAAGGCATGCACCCGGTCGCGAGCGAAGACGAGGCGAAGAAAATGTACGCGCAGCAACTCGCGGTGCGCCGCTGGAGCGCCGAGGTCTACCCGCCGCCGCCACATCGCTACCCGGCCGGCATGGCCACGCCGAAGGAACTGCCCAACCTCACCACGCAACTGCTCGCGCACGGCTATGCCGCGGCGGAGGTGCGCAAGATCCTCGGCGGCAACTGGCTGCGCGTGATGCGCGCGGTCTGGGGCGCGTAGTGACCGCCCGGCCGCTGCTCATGGTGGGCGCGCGGACGGAGCGCGCGGCCCCGGCGTGACCCGGCGCGATGGCTGAGTCCGCCGACTACCTCGTCATCGGCGCCGGCATCGCGGGCGCATCGATCGGCTACTTCCTCGCACCGCATGGGCGCGTCGTGCTGCTCGAGCGCGAATCGCAGCCGGGTTACCACACCACCGGCCGCTCGGCGGCCCTGTTCATCGAGAACTACGGCACCGAGCAGGTGCGCGCGCTGACCTGCGCGAGCCGCGCTTTCTTCGAGCGGCCGCCGGACGGCTTCGCCGAGCATGCGCTGCTGTCGCCACGCGGCGCGATGTTCGTCGGCGGCGCGGACCAGGCCGCCGCGCTCGAGGAAGTGTTCGAGAACGGACGCAGGCTTTCGCCGCGCATCGAGCGGCTGGGCCCGGCCGAGGCGCGCGCTCGCGTGCCCGTGCTCATGCCGGGCCTGAGCGCGGTGTTCGAAGCCAGCCCGATGGACATGGACGTGCACGCCATCCACCAGGGCTATCTGCGCGGCCTGCGCACCCGCGGTGGGCGGGTGGTCTGCGATGCCGAAGTCACCGCCTGCGAGCGTGTCGGCGCCGACTGGGAAGTGCGCGTGGGCGAAACGACCTGGCGCGCGCCGGTGGTGATCAACGCCGCCGGCGCCTGGTGCGACGCCATCGGCGCGATGGCCGGCGCAAGGCCCCTCGGACTGCAGCCCAAGCGGCGCTCGGCGTTCATCTTCGCCCCGCCCGAAGGCGCCGCCATCTCGGACTGGCCGATGGTGATGGGCGTGGACGAGTCGTTCTACTTCAAGCCCGATGCCGGCATGCTGCTCGGCTCCCCCGCCAACGAGGACGTGGTGCCCGCGCACGACGTGCAGGCGGAGGAATACGACATCGCGCTGGGCATCCAGCGCATCGAGGCCGCCACCACCCTGCGCATCCGCAGGCCAACGCGGACCTGGGCGGGCCTGCGCTCATTCGTGGCCGATGGCGACCTCGTGGGCGGGTACGACCCGGCGCGCAGCGGGTTCTTCTGGCTCGCCGCGCAAGGCGGCTACGGCATCCAGACTTCGCCCGCGATGGGCGAGGCGTGCGCAGCGCTGGTGCGCGGCGCACCGGTTCCCGCGCACATCGAGGCGTTCGGCCTCGGGTCGGCGATGCTTTCGCCGGCACGCGCGTCGCTCCTTACGCCAGCCTGAGAATTGCCAGTTTCAGAAATTCAATTGGCAGGAGAGCGGCTTTCCTATTGATTCTACAGTAATTGAAGTTACACAATACCGCGCTCAGGCCGACGTTTCCGCCGCCACCGCGCGGCGCACGGCAGGGCGCTCGGCGACGCGGCGGCGATGCTCCATCACGCGCGGCAGCTTGGCCAGGTCAACGCCGTCGGCCTCGAGCCATTGCGCCAGCGTAAACAGGTACGCATCGCAGATGCTGTAAGCGTCACCCAGCACCCAGGGCCCGGCCAGCATGTCGCGCTCGATCAGCCCGAAAGCCTCCCCGACCGACTGCGGCACTTTCTTCTGCATGGCCTTGATCGCGGCCTCATCGTCCACCCAGCGCGTGCCGCGCATGCGGTGCGCGTGGGCGATATGCACGGTGGAGCACAGGTAGCTGTTGAAAGCCTGCGCTTGCGCGAACGCGAACGGGTCGCCGACGGGCGCGAGGTTCGCGGCCGGATACAACTGCGCAACGAAGGCGAGGATCGCGGGCGTTTCGGTGAGCACGCCGCGTTCGGTGATGAGCGAGGGCACGCGCGCCTTGGCGTTGATCTGCACATAGGCGGGCTTTTTCTGGTCTTCCGACTGGAAGCTCATGCGCACGGTTTCGTATTTCGCGCCGGCCTCCTCGAGGGCGATGTGCGAGGCCAGGGCGCAGGTGTGCGGCGCGTAGTAGAGCTTGAGCATTTAATCCTCCTTTTGCAAAACGGCGTGCAGTACGGACTGCAACGTGGCAAGCATCGCATCGATCTCGGCGCTCGTCACGTTCAGCGCCGGCATGAAGCGCAGGCACGCGGGCCGCGGCGAGTTGATGAGCAACCCCTGCGCGAGGGCGCGCTCGACCACCCGGGCGCCGATGGGCCGGCCCAGGTCCACGGCCACGAGCAGCCCCTGCCCGCGCACCTCACCGAGTCCCCTCGCGGCGGAGAGCGCGCGTAGTCGCTCCATCAGATACGCGCCGTTGTCGACCACCTGTTGTAGGAACGCCGGCCGCGCGACTTCCTCCACCACGGCCAGGCCCACCGCGGTCATGAGCGGGTTGCCGTTGTAGGTGCCGCCCTGGTCGCCCGGGGCAAAGCAGCACGCCACCTCGCGCGCGACCAGCGCGCCCAGCGGCACACCGCCGCCGATGCCCTTGGCCAGCGTCATGATGTCGGGGCGCACGCCCGTGTGCTGCCAGCAGAACATCCGGCCGGTGCGCCCGATGCCGGTCTGGATCTCGTCGAAGATGAGGAGCAGGCCGGCCTCGGTGGTGAGCTCACGCACCGCGTGCAGGAACCCCGCATCGAAGGGCACCACCCCCGACTCGCCCTGGATCGGCTCGAGCAAGACGGCCACGGTCTGCGGGCCGATCGCATCGCGCACCGCGGCTATGGAATTCATTGGCAGCTTGCGGAACCCGGCGATCTGCGGCGCGTACAGGGTTTCCCATTGCGGCTTGCCCGAGGCCGCCATGGTGGCAAGCGTGCGGCCATGGAAGGCGTTTTCGAACGTGAGGACCTCGTATGCGCCGCCCTTGTGGAGCGAGCCCCATTTGCGCGCGAGTTTGATGGCGCCCTCGTTGGCCTCGGCGCCGCTGTTGGTGAAAAACACCTTGTCCATGCCGGACAGTTCTGCCAGCCGCGCAGCGAGCGAGCGCATCGGCTCGTTGTAGTAGGCCGGGCTTACGTTAATGACCTTCGCCGCCTGCGCGGCGAGGGCCTCGCGCATCACCGGCGAAGCGTGGCCGAGCGAGTTGACCGCCCAGCCCTGCACGAAATCGAGGTACCTGCGCCCGTCGGCATCGTAAAGCCACGACCCTTCGCCGCGCACAAAGGTGACCTCCGGCCGTGACGTGATGAACATCAGCGCATCGGCTGCCTGCATATCGGCTGGGTGCATTTTTTGGGCTCCAGAAAAGCAAAAGCCCCAGACCTTGCGGTCGGGGGCTTTGGGGTAACGGGAAATTGACTGGTTACGCTACTTCGCCTCGCATGGCCGCGTGTCGTCGTCGCCCGCGTCGCG
>JBDTRN010000094.1:0-10267 GCA_039931715.1 Betaproteobacteria bacterium | reverse complement strand
CATGCCCTCGTGTGCGAGCAGCGTGCGGATGTCGGGGAAGCGCGCGCCGATGCGGCGCGACAAGTCGATGATGCCCTCGCCCTCGACGATTCCATAGGCGGCGGCATTGCGGTGCATGTAGGTGGCGAGTTTCAACGTGTTCCCCCAGGGGCGGCGCCGGGCGCACGCCCAGGCTCGCAGGGGCGCCAGCATACAATGAGTCGATGATGCACGACCCCCTGCGCGGCGGCGGTACGCATGGTGAAACGTTCGCCGCCGGCGCACGCGCGGGCCTGCCCGTGGTGCTGGGTTACCTGGGCATCGGCCTGGCCGCGGGCGTGGTAGAGCGCGCCGCCGGGCTGTCCTATGCCGAGGTGCTGCTGCTGTCGATGGTGCTGTACGCCGGGTCGGCGCAGTTCGTGCTCACCAGCATGGTGTCCCTTGCAAGCCCGCTTTCGGCCATCGTGCTGACGGTGTTTTTCGTCAACGTGCGCCACCTCCTGCTGGCGGCGGCACTGGCGCCGTATTTCCGCGCGCTGCCCGCGTGGCAGAACGCCCTGCTGGGTCTACAACTCACCGACGAAACCTTCGTCGTCGCGGCGGCACGTTTCGCGAAGGTGCCGCCCGAGGGCGCCGCGTGGATGGCCGGGCTCAATGTGGCGGCGTACGCGACTTGGGCGGCGGCCAACCTCGCGGGGGCGGGATTCTCGGCCCAGTTCGCCGGCTCGCCCGGCGGGACGCGCATCCTCGGATTTGCACTGCCGTGCATGTTTGCGGGACTCCTTGTGTTGCAACTCGCCGCGCGGGCACGCTTGCGTGAGGGGCTGGCGGTGGCGCTGGTGAGCGCGGCCCTTGCGGTCGCCGTGCAGGCGGCGCATCCGGGGCCGTGGGCGGTCATCGTGGCCACGCTGTGCGGCGCAACCCTCGGACTGGCATTGGGTCGATGGAAGTCCGTCCCGAATTCCTCGCGCTGATCCTCGCCTGCGCGGCGGTCACCGCGGTGCCGCGCGTGCTGCCGCTGGTGCTGCTCGCCCGGATCGAACTGCCGCCGTGGCTGCTTGCGTGGCTGGCCTGCGTCCCGGTCGCGGTGCTCGCCGCGCTGCTGGCGCTCGAAGTCCTGGTGGTGGACACGCAACCCGCGCTGACGCTTCACAATCCGATGCTGATGGCGATCATTCCCGCCCTGGCGGTGGCCGCTGCTACGCGCAGCCTGATCGCCACCGTGGTGGCGGGCGTGGGCGCGTTTGCCTTCCTCGCCTAGACCGGCGGCGAAAATGCGCCGGCGCTAGATCATCTTGCGGCGCTTTTCGCGCAGCAGTTCCTCGATGGCGCGGATGTTGGCCGCCGCGCCGGCCATGTTGGGGTTCACCGCCAACGCGCGCCTGAAATACGCCAGCGCCCGGTCGTAGTCCCCAAGCTGCACGTAGATCTGCCCATAACCCGATAGCGCGCCGAAGTGCTGCGGGTTGCGCTTGATGACCTCGTCGCAATCGGCGAGCGATTTTTGCAGCTCGGCGGCGAGGAAATACGCCGTCGCCCGCTTGTTCCATCCCTCGGCGAAGGCCGGGCTGCGCCGGATCACCTGGGTGAAGGTCCCGATCGCCGCCTGCAGGTCGCCCGCGCTCATTTGTTGTGCGCCGGTGGCGAACAGGCGATCGGTGGCCGCGTCGCCCGAGCGGCTCCACACCTGCCACGCGCCAGCCTCCGCCAGCTCGCGCACCAGCGGGTCCTCGTCGGCCAGGCGCTTGACCAGCAGCGGGCCGTCCGGCGGCAAACCGGTGCGGGCGACGAACAGCACCGCAGCGGCGCGCTGGCGCGGATCGGAGTGCTCGAGCGCGGCCAGCGCCTGGGCCCGCGTGGCGGGTTCCGGGAATACGGGCTGGGCCTGGACTGTTAAGACTGTGGCGGCGAGGAGTGGTCCAGCGAAGAGGCGGGCGCAATGCCGCAACAAAGCTGACCGCCGGCTTGCAGCCATCACGGCGCGGCAAGCGTAGATTTCAGGGTGAGCGGCGAAACCGAATGGGAGGCTGGGCATGAAGGCAACGCGAAAAAGTGGCAAGACGGTGGGCGCGCTGATGGTAGCGCTTTTGGTCGCAAGCTTTGGCGGGCGCGCGCTCGCCGCGGGCGGTTCGCCCGATCCGAGCCCGCCGTGGCCGGCCGACCCGGTGGTCGAGCGTGTCACCGCCCTTACCGAAAAGAAAGACTGGAAGGGCGCCGTCGAAGTCCTCGTCCAGGCGGTCGCGGCCAATCCCAGCAACGCCGAATACCACAACTTGTATGCGTACACGGTCCGCAAAAGTCCGGCGCCCGACATGAACCTCGTGTTCAAGCAGTACGGTGAGGCGCTCAGGCTGCGGCCGGACTACCGCGGCGCGCACGAGTACATCGGCGAGGCCTACCTGATGGTGGACAACCTCCCCAAGGCCAAGGAGCACCTCGCGCTGCTGGACCGCTTGTGCACGTTCGGCTGCGAGGAATACACCGACCTCAAGAAGGCAGTCGCGGCCTACGAGGCGCGGCGCAAATAAGACGAGGCGCCCGGGTTATACCAAAAACTGGATATCAGTTGGCCGGAGAGCCGCGCGCCGCTTTACTCCGTCAAAACGAATGTTCAGGATTTATAGGCGGGGTCGAGGCGGTCGAGTTTCCTGAGGAGCGCCGGCCAAGCGATCTGGCCGCCCATCCCCTTGGTCGCCTTCTCGGAGGCGGCCTTGGCCCCGGCGATGATGCGGGGGTCGACTTCGATGAGCGGTGCTCCCTGCGCGCGGATCTGGATCTCGCAGGCTCGCTGCAGGTTGAACATCGCGAGGAAGGCGTCCGCCACCGAAGGGCCGACCGTGAGCAGGCCGTGGTTGCGCAGGATGAAGTTGGTGCGGTTGCCCAAGTCGTCTACCAGGCGAGGCTTCTCTGCGTCGTTGACCGCGATGCCCTCGTAGCCGTGATACGCCAGCGACGCCAGCGAGATCGTCGCCTGTTGCGAGATCGGTAGCAGGCCGCCCTTCTGCGCCGCGACCGCCACGCCGTCGGGCGTATGGGTGTGCAGCACGCACTGCACGTCGGGCCGGCCGAAGTGGATCGCGCTGTGGATCACGAAGCCGGCCGGGTTCACCGGGTAGGGCGAGTCCAGGACCTTGGCGCAGTTCTCGTCCACCTTGACCAGGCTCGAGGCGGTGATCTCCTCGAACATCATGCCGTACGGGTTGATGAGGAAATGGTGCGGGTCGTGCTGCCCGGGCGCGGCCGGCACGCGCGCGGAAATGTGGGTGAATACCATGTCGTCCCAGCGGTACAGCGCCACCAGGCGATAGCACGCGGCCAGGTCGACACGCACCTGCCACTCCTCGGCGGAAACCTGCGAGCGGATGTCGGGGGCAAGCTTGGCGTTCATGCGTTCCTCCACAGCGGGTGGGTGTGCCGGCAATGGTAGCCCAGAGGCAGGCGCGCCGGCGCGGTCTGCTATTCTCGCCGCCCATGCGACCCAACTTCGTGTTCATCCTCGCCGACGACCTCGGCTATGCCGACCTCGGCTGCTATGGCGGGCGATCGGCGTTCGCTGGAAATTCGTGCTCGCCCAACCTCGACCGCCTGGCCGGCGAGGGCCTGCGCTTCACCGACGGCTACGCCAACTCCTCGGTGTGCTCGCCGTCGCGTTTTGCGCTCATCACCGGCCGCTGGCAGTACCGGCTGCGGGGCGGCGCCGACGAGCCGGTAGCCACGCGCGTGCGCGGCAACCCGGTGCTCGGGCTGCCCCCGGACCATCCGACGATGCCGTCGCTGCTTGCCGCCGCCGGCTATTCGACCGCGCTGGCGGGCAAGTGGCATCTTGGCTTCCCGCCGCACTTCGGCCCGCTGCAAAGCGGCTACGAGGAATTCTTCGGCGTGATGAGCGGCGGGGTGGATTACTTTACCCATTGCGATTCGGCCGGCGTGCACGACCTGTGCGAGGGTGAAGAAGCGGTGCAGAAGCCCGGCTACCTCACCGACCTGATCTCGGATCGCGCGGTGGATTACATCGGGCGCCAGCAGGGCAGCAAGGCGCCTTTCCTCCTGTCGGTGCACTACACCGCGCCGCACTGGCCGTGGGAGACGCGCGACGACGAGGCGGAGGCGCGCTCGATCGCGAAGATCATCCACACCGACGGGGGATCGGTCGCGACCTACCTGCGCATGATCCATCACATGGACGAGGGCATCGGCCGCATCGTCGATGCGCTGGCCGCCACCGGCGCGGCGGACAACACGATCATCGTCTTCACCAGCGACAACGGCGGGGAGCGCTTCTCCGACACCTGGCCGCTGGTGGGCAAGAAGATGGACCTGCTCGAAGGCGGCATCCGCGTGCCCTACATCGTGCGCTGGCCGGCACGCGTCAAGGCGGGCGGCACGACCGCGCAACTCGCGATGACCATGGACTGGATGCCGACCTTCCTCGACGCTGCGGGGACGAAGCCGCACCCGGACTACCCGCTCGATGGCGTGAGCCTTTTGCCGGTGCTCGGAAATCCGCAGGCGCGCGTCGAGCGGGACCTCTTCTGGCGCATGAAATTCCGCGGCCAGCGCGCCATGCGTTCGGGCGACTGGAAATACTTCGCCAGTGAAGACGGCGAGTTCCTGTTCGACCTGTCGAAAGACCAGCGCGAGCGCGCCAACCTCGCCCAGCGCGAGGCGGGCCGGTTGGCGGGGATGCGCGCGAAGTTCGAAGCATGGGAAAAATCGGTGCCGCCGATTCCGCCCGATGCGACTTTTTCTCTGCCCTACACGCGCGCCGACCTCGCCCACCCGGCCTGAGGTCGCACGCTCGCGGCTGGCAGGTCAATCGGGTCTGATCCGATCGGGTCTGATCCGATCGGGTTCCTTTCAAGTATTCTGTCGGCCATGAATCCCTCCGCCGGCAGTAACCGCGCGTATCGCGTCGCGCCCACCGATTCGACCACCTTCTTCCCGCGCCTGTTCGGCACCCACGGCGCCGTCGCCGCGAGCCATCACCTCGCGGCCAACGCGGGCGCCGATGTGCTCAAGGCCGGTGGCAACGCCATCGACGCCGCGGTCGCCATGACTTTCGTCGAAGGCCTGGTCGACCCGCAGATGAACAGCATCGGCGGCGAATGCCCGCTGCTCGTGCGGCTGGCGGGCAGCGACCGCGTGGTGGCCCTCAACGGCAACATGGCGGCACCGGGTCGCGCCACGCCGGAGGAGTTCCGCCGCCGCGGCCTCGATCACGTGCCTGACGAGGACATCCTCGCCGCGGGAGTGCCGGCGACCTTCAGCGCGTTGGTCACTGCGCTCGATCGTTTCGGCACCATGAGCCTCGCGGACGCCGTGCAGCCGGCTCTTGCGCTGGCGCGGGACGGCTTTCCGGTTTCCAACGGTCTCGTGAACCAGCACAAGTTCGGCCTGCGCGCGCTGGAGGCGAAATTTGGCGAGTGGGCCGGGAGCCGCGCGCTGTACCTGCCGCATGGCGTGCCGCAGGTGGGCTCGCTGATGAAGAATCCCGCGCTTGCGCGCATGTACGAGCATCTCGCGGCGGCGGAGCGGGGCGCGGGGGGGAACCGCGCCGCGAAGCTGCAGGCCGCGCACGACGCGTATTACCTCGGCGACGTGGCGGCGGCGATGGTTAAGTTTTCCAAGGAGCGCGACGGGTTGCTCGAGCGCGGCGACTTCGAGCGCTTCCGCACGCACGAAGAGGCGCCGGCGCGCTTCGATTTCGGCGCGGCCACTTTGTTCAAGTGCGGGTTCTGGACGCAGGGGCCGGCGATGCTGCAGTCGCTCGCGATCCTCGAAAATTTCGACCTCGCCGCGATGGGGCATAACAGCGCGGACTATCTGCACTTGCTGATCGAGGCGATCAAACTCGCTTTCGCCGATCGCGAGCAGTATTACGGCGACCCTTCGCAGGCCGTGGTGCCGGGCGAGGTGCTGCTGTCGCGCGAATACGGCAAGGCGCGCGCGGCGCTCATCGACCTGCGGCGCGCCAACGACGAACTGCGCCCGGGCGATGCGTGGAAGAATGCAGCTCTTCTACCCGCGGACGAACGCTTCACCCCGCAGCCCTGGGGCGCGGGCACGGTGCACGTGGATGCGATCGACGCGGCCGGCAACATGGCCTCGTTCACGCCGAGCGGCGCGTGGCTCGCCTCGGCGCCGGTGATGCCGGAACTGGGGCACCCGCTCTCCTCGCGCATGATGACCTTCTACCTGCAGCCCGCGAACCATCCCAACGTGGTGGCGCCGTACAAGCGGCCGCGCACCACGCTCACGCCGTCGCTGGCCTTCCGCCACGGCAAGCCGTGGATGACTTTCGGCACCATGGGCGGCGACCAGCAGGAGCAGTGGTCGCTGCAGTTCATCCTCAACCGCGAAGTGTTCGGCATGACGCTGCAGGAAGCGATCGAGGCACCCAAGCTTTCGTCGGACCACTTCCCCGGCTTCTTCGCGCCGCACAGCCATTTTCCCCAGCACGTGCGCATCGAGGAAAGGGTCGGCCGCAAGGTGCTCGACGAACTCAGGCGACGTGGCCACCTCGTCGACGTCGCGCCCGACTGGTCGGAAGGCTTCCTCTCAGGCGCGCAGATCGACGAAGCTACCGGCGTGCTCGAAGCCGGCTGCGATCCGCGCGGCTCCAAAAGCGAAGTCTTCCCCGCCTTCGCCCTCGCCTGGTAAAAGTCGACTCTGACTCGACGTTTACTTGTAGCGCTTGCTCGCGATGGCGGCGCCGGCGGCGAGGGCCCTGAGCTTGGCCAGTGCGATGCCGCGGTCCATGGGGGCCATGCCGCAGTTGGTGCAGGCGATGAGGCGGTTCTTCGGCACGTACTTGAGCGCGCGGCCGATGGTGGCGGCGACCTCGGCGGGGGTCTCCACCTTGTCGGAGGCCACGTCGATCACGCCCACCAGCACGTCTTTGCCCTTGAGCAACGCCATGAGCTCGATCGGCACGCGCGAATGGATACACTCGAGTGACACCTGGTCGATGCTCGAGCGGGCCAGCGCGGGAAAGATTTGCTCGTACTGGCGCCACTCGGTGCCCAGGGTTTCCTTCCAGTCGGTATTGGCCTTGATGCCGTAGCCGTAGCAGATGTGCACCGCAGTCTTGCACTTGAGCCCGCGGGCGGCGCGCTCGAGCGCCTTGATCCCCCAGGTGTTGACGTCCGACATGTAGACGTTGAACGCCGGCTCGTCGAACTGGATCACGTCCACGCCGTCTTTCACCAGCGCGCGCGCTTCCTGGTTGAGCAGGCCGGCGAAGGCCATCGCCATCCTGACCCGGTCGCCGTAGTACGCGTCGGCGATGGTGTCGACGATGGTCATCGGCCCGGGCAGGGTGATCTTGAGTTTCCTTTTGGTGTGGGCACGCGCGATGCCTGCTTCGATCTTGTGTACGCGGCCCTTGAGCTTCAGCGGACCGACCACCCTGGGCACCATCGCGTCGTAGCGGTTGTTGCGGATGCCCATCTTCACCTTGTGCGCGAAATCGATGCCATCGACCGACTCGAGAAACCCGTGCACGAAGTGCTGCCGCGACTGCTCGCCGTCCGACACGATGTCGATGCCGGCGTCCTCCTGCTCCTTCAGCCACAGGAGCGTGGCGTCGCGCTTTGCCGCCGCGAGTTCGGCGCCGGACGCCTTCCATTGCGGCCACAGTTTCTGCGGCTCGGCGAGCCAATCCGGCTTTGGCAAGCTACCGGCGATCGTGGTCTTGAACATGGTCCGACAGCCTCCGTGGGACGTTGAAAAAAGTGGGGTCCGACTTATGGCCAGGAAGTCGACTTTGAGCCGACTTACTTTTTTAGGCGACGGCGCGCAGGCCCTGTTGTTCGGCTTCGATGGCTTTGTTAAGCATGCTGATCGAATGCACTCCACCGGCATCGCCGCCGACGCTGATGCGCGGTGCGTCGGGGGCTTGATTGGTGCGGATCTGCTGCTGCTCGAACAGGGCCCAGTCCTGCTTGAACGCGAGCTCGATCTGGCCGAACACCATGTCGGTCATGGACTGGTCCTGCGGTTTCTTGTCCTGGCCCTGCGCCCAGAAATAATGGGTCGAGGTTTCGGTTTCGGGCGTGATCAGGTTAAGGTTGAACAGCCCGATGCCCCCGAGCTTGCCGCCTTCGGGCGCACCGTGCGTGGCGATCTTGTCGCGCGCGTTCTGGCCGTGCGGAGCGGCGCCCGACCACAGGCGAATCACCGAAGGCTTGGTGTAGCGCAGCAACTGCCAGCGATCGCACTTGCCGCCTTTGAAGTCGGCCGCTTTGGCGTAGGTCGGAGGCGGATCAGAGTTGATCATCCAGCGATGTACCTGCACGTCGTTCTCGCCGCGGACCGTCTTCATGTCGGCCTGGTCGATCAGCGCGTAGTTGCCGATCGTGGTCGCGTGCACGAAGGTGAGGTGAGTCAGGTCCATCAGGTTCTCGATGATGAACTGGTAGCGGCCCTTGACCGGGTACATGGTGCCCTTCCAGCCCCAGTTGCCGTCGTCGAGGAATGAAAGGTCCGGGATCTGCGACTGGTCCGCGGTTTCGGGCTCCGCCATCCACACCCACAGGCAGTGATTGCGCTCGACGATCGCATAGCTCTTTACACGTGCGTTTTCGGGGATCTGCGGCTGCGACGGGATCTTCACGCACTTGCCGCTCGCGTCGTACTGGAAGCCGTGATAGCCGCACTGGATCGTTTCGCCAACCACCGCGCCCAGCGACAACGGGTAGTGGCGATGGCAGCACCGGTCTTCGAGCGCAGCGACTGCGCCCTGCATGTCGCGGAAGAATACGATCGGCTCGTTGCAGATCATGCGGGCCATGATGCCGCCCGGTTGCAGATCCTTGGCCCAGCCGGCCATGTACCAGCCATTGCGTAGAAATGCCATGTCCACCTCCTCGAAAACAGCGATCCGCCGCGAGGCTATGGTAAGCCTTAAAGTGCGTACGTCAATTACTCGGGAGGTTCGGCATGGCAAATCGGCTGGATGGGCGGGTGGCGATCATCACCGGCGCAGCGCAGGGCATCGGCGCGGTTTATGCGAAAGCGCTGGCGGCCGAGGGCGCCTCGGTCGTCGTGTCGGACGTGCTCGATGCCGGGCCGGTGGCCAAGGCGATCAAGGAAGCCGGCGGGCGCGCGCTTGCGCTCAAGAACGACGTGACCGACCCGAAATCGGTGCAGGCGATGGTGTCCGGCTCGATGAAGGAATTCGGCCAGATCGACATCCTCGTCACCAACGCGGCGGTGTTCGGCACCCTGTCGCTCAAGCCCGCCATCGAGATCGACAGCGCCGAGTGGGACAGGGTCATGGCGGTCAACGTGCGTGGCGTGTTCGAGTGCGCCAAGGCGGTGGTGCCCGAAATGCAGAAGAGGAAGTACGGCAAGATCGTCAACATCGCCTCGGGCACGGTGTTCAAGGGCACGCCGATGCTTCTCCACTACGTGACGTCAAAAGGCGCGGTGGTGGCGATGACGCGCTGCCTCGCGCGCGAGTTGGGCGACGACGGCATCCGCGTCAACACGCTGGCGCCGGGCCTGGTGATGAGCGACAACGTGATCGCCAACCCGGCCTGGAAGGGCGCGGTGGTGGCGAACAACATCGCCAGCCGGGCGATCAAGAAGGACCTCTACCCGGACGACCTTACCGGCACGCTGGTGTACCTGTGCTCGGCCGAAAGCGACTTCGTGACCGGCCAGGTGGTGGTCGTCGACGGCGGCTCGGTGATGCACTGAAATACTGCCAAGTTTTGACCAAAGCCCGCGTGGTTATTGGCTTTCGAGTCTAAATGCTGCCATTTGATCCGCCAGTGGCCCGCCCGTTTCAGTCGACACGAGCGCCGCTGGACCGGACGATCGGACCCCAGCGCTCAGCCTCGGAGCGGACGAATGCGGCGAATGCTTCGGGTGATTCGCTGGTCGCCGGGTCCAGCCCGAGGTTATGGATCCGCGATATGACCGCGGGATCCTGCATTGCCTTCACGAGGCTTTCGAACAACTTCCTGACTGCGGGTGCCGGCGTGCCGGCCGGAACCGCCGTGCCGAACCACAGTTCGGTTTCGAAGCCGGGCAGCCCGGATTCAATCATGGTCGGAATTTCCGGCAATGCCGGGAGCCTCGTGCGCGTAGTGACCGCAAGCGCAATCAAGCGGCCGGAGCGCAGGTGCGGTCCGGTGACCGGAAGCCCGAGTACGGTGAGCAGAACCTGCCCGCCCACCAGATCGGTTATCAATGGCGCGCCGCCCCGATACGGAATATGGACGATCGCCAGATTGCCGGCCTGGGACTTGAAGAGCTCGAATGCGAGATGCTGCGCGGTGCC
>JBDTRN010000093.1:0-10290 GCA_039931715.1 Betaproteobacteria bacterium | reverse complement strand
TCGGCACGCGGATCGCGTACCCGTCGAGCTTGCCCTTGAGCTCGGGCAGCACCAGCCCGACCGCGGCGGCCGCGCCGGTCTTGGTCGGAATCATCGACATGGTGGCCGAGCGCGCGCGGCGCAGGTCTTCGTGATACACGTCGGTGAGCACCTGGTCGTTAGTGTACGAGTGCACTGTGGTCATCAGGCCGGCGACGATCCCGACCTTGTCGTTGAGCACCTTGGCCATCGGCGCGAGGCAGTTGGTGGTGCACGAGGCGTTCGAGATCACCGTATGCGCGGCCTTGAGCGTGGCGTGGTTCACGCCATACACCACGGTGGCGTCGACGTCCTTGCCACCGGGGGCCGAGATGATGACCTTCTTGGCGCCGGCAGAGAGGTGCGCCCCGGCCTTTTCCTTGGTGGTGAAAAAGCCGGTGCATTCGAGCACCACGTCGACGCCCAGTTCCTTCCAGGGCAGCTCGGCCGGGTTGCGCTTGGCGCATACGCGGATGCGGTCGCCATTGACGATCATGTATTCGCCTTCGACGCTGACGATCCCAGGGAACTTGCCGTGCGCGGTGTCGTAGCGCGTCAGGTGCGCATTGGTCTCGGCGTTGCCGAGGTCGTTGATCGCCACGATCTGCAGGTCGTGCTTGAACTTGCCCGACTTGGCGCCCTCATAGTGGGCGCGAAGGATGTTGCGGCCGATGCGGCCATAGCCGTTGATTGCTACCTTGAGTGCCATCGTCTAACTCCGGGGTCTATTGCGGGGACAGGACCTGCTTCACCGCAGCCGTCACGGCTTCGGCGGTGATACCGAAAAACTTGAACAGTTCGGGTGCCGGGGCCGATTCGCCGTAGCGATCGATGCCCACAACGGCGCCTTCGAGGCCGACGTACTTGCGCCAGAAATCGGTGACTCCGGCCTCAACCGCGACGCGCGGCATGCCCTTTGGAAGCACCAAGGCACGGTAATCCGCGTCCTGCCGGTCGAACACCGTCGTCGCCGGCATCGAAACCACGCGCACCGCAATGCCGGCCTCTGCCAGCTGCTTTTGCGCAGCCAACGCCAGCGGAACTTCCGAGCCCGTGGCGAGGATCGCCGCCTTTGCGTCGTCGGCGGCGGACAGCACGTACCCACCGCGGCGGATGTTGGCGATGACCTCCTGCCCACGCTCGGCGAAAGCTACGTTCTGGCGCGAGAAAAGGAGCGCGCTCGGGCCGTTCTTCCGCTGGATCGCATAGCCCCAGGCGACGGCCGACTCGACCGTGTCGCACGGTCGCCAGACGTCGAGCCCCGGCATCAGCCGCAGGCAGGCGGCGTGCTCTACCGACTGGTGCGTGGGCCCGTCCTCGCCCAGGCCGATCGAATCGTGCGTGAACACCCAGATCGCGCGCAGCTTCATAAGGGCCGCGAGGCGCAGCGCATTGCGCGCATAGTCGGAAAAGGTGAGGAAAGTCCCGCCGTACGGAATATAGCCACCATGCAGCGCAATGCCGTTCATGATTGCCGACATGCCGAACTCGCGCACGCCGTAGAAGAGGTAATTGCCGCCGCCCTCCTTGCCGACCGGCCGCGAACCCGACCACATGGTGAGGTTCGAGGCTGCGAGGTCGGCCGAACCGCCGAGCAATTCGGGCAGGGCGGGCGCCAGCGCCTCGATCGTGTTCTGGGACGCCTTGCGCGTGGCGATGGTTTCGGCCTTGGCGTTAGCCGCGGCGACGAACGCGTCGAGCTTCGTGCCGAAGTCGGCGGGCAGGTCGCCCGCCATACAACGCTCGAACTCGGCCGCCTCTGCGGGGAAGGCCTGGGCATACGCCGCGAACACCTTCTTCCACTCCGACTCACGCCGCGCGCCCTTGCGCTTGGCATTCCAGGCCTTGTAGATCTCATCGGGGATCACGAAAGGCGGGTAATGCCAGCCCAGGGCCTCGCGCGTGGCGGCGATTTCCTTGTCCCCCAGCGGCGCGCCGTGCGCGCTGCCGGTGTTGGCCTTGGTCGGCGCACCCTTGCCGATGATGGTCTTGCAGCAGATCAGCGTGGGCCGCGTCACTTCGCGCTTGGCCCTGGCAATGGCGCGATGCACGGCGCCCACATCGTGCCCATCGACCTTGGGAATCACCTGCCAGCCGTACGCGCCGAACCGCTTGGGCACGTCGTCGGTGTACCAGCTCGCGATCGCGCCCTTCTCCGAATCGATCGAGATGCTGTTGTCGTCGTAGAACGCGATCAGCTTGCCCAGCCCCAGCGTGCCGGCGAGCGCGCACGACTCGTGCGAGATGCCCTCCATCATGCAGCCGTCGCCGAGGAACGCGTAGGTATGGTGGTCGACGACGGCATGGCCGGGGCGGTTGAACTCGGCGGCCAGCAGCCGCTCGGCGATCGCCATGCCGACGGCGTTGGAGATGCCCTGCCCAAGCGGCCCGGTGGTGGTTTCCACGCCGGGGGTCACGCCGACTTCCGGGTGACCCGGGGTCTTCGAATGCAGTTGGCGGAAACGGCGCAGTTCTTCGATGGGCAACGCGTAGCCCGACAGGTGCAGCACCGAGTACAGCAACATCGAGCCGTGGCCGTTGGAGAGCACGAATCGGTCGCGGTTGGCCCAGTGCGGGTCGGCCGGGTTGTGCCTGAGGTTGCGGTGAAACAGGGCCACGGCGATTTCGGCCATGCCCATGGGCATGCCCGGATGACCGGAATTGGCGGCCTGCACGGCGTCCATCGACAGGAAGCGAATGGCGTTCGCGAGTTCCGTTTCGGAAACCGCGCGCGGTGCCGCGGGGGAGGCCGAGGACGACGATGGGGAATTCATGACACTCCGGGGACGGGCGGAATCGGGGGGCGCAACAGGCGAATTATAGCCAACGGGCTCCAAGGCCCAGGTCTCTGCGCCCCGCGTTTCGCCTGTTTTGCGCTTACCCATGCCGGCTGCGGGGCATTGTCTTAAACTGCGCCACCATGACCATGCCCTTCACCAGCCCGGACGGCTACGTCCCCCTCGTCTCGCCCGAATCGGACGAGGATGCTCATTGGTTCGTGTTCCGCGGCGACCAGCTGCTGGTCGAAATCGGCCCGCCCTCCAGCGCGCCGAGCGACGACCCGCGCGTGACCGGACGGCCGAGCTGGGCGCGCCTGCCGTTTGGCCGCGGTGCGGCCACGGGCGGAGTGCTTTCGGCGCTCGGCATCGCACCGCTGCGCACGCTTTATTTCGGCCGCCTGGGCGCCACGCATTTATACGCCGTCGAGGCGCCGCCCAAAGTGGAGCCCCCGCTGGGCATGGCGTGGCAGGGGTTACGCACGTTGTTCTCGGTGCTGGAGGACGCGCACTTCGCACTTGCCGGGCGCGCGGTACAGTTGGTCGACTGGGACCGCAACCATCAGTTCTGCGGCCGATGCGGCGGCGCCACCGTGAGCAAGGCCGACGAACGCGGCCGCGTGTGCCAGGCCTGCCGCCTGACGTTCTATCCCAAGATTGCGCCGGCGGTCATGGCGCTCGTGCGGCGAGGCAACCAGATGCTGCTGGGCCGCAGCCCGCATTTCCCGCCCGGCATGTTCAGCGCGCTGGCCGGGTTCGTCGAGCCCGGCGAAACGCTCGAGCAGTGCATTGCGCGCGAAGTGCTCGAGGAAGTCGGTATCGCGGTCACCAACGTGGAGTATTTCGCCAGCCAGCCGTGGCCGTTCCCCAACTCGCTCATGATCGCGTTTTTCTGCGACTACGCGGGCGGCGAAATCACGCCCCAGGAGACCGAGATCGAGGCGGCGGAATGGTTCGATGTCTTCCAATTGCCTAAGTTACCAAGTAAAATATCGATCGCCCGCCGCCTGATCGATGCCGCAGTTGCAAAGATGCGTAGTGACGCCGCCGGGAATCTTTCGCGCGGATAACTGTCTGATTTGCCGTGAAGCTGTACGGCGGCGGAGTTTGGGCCCCGTTGGGAAGAAGCGTAAGGAAGGTCCGAGGTACTGAGCGGGCGACTGGCCTGGATCCGGAATCAGCCGGAGAGGGACGGCCCAAGAGAGGTCCTGCACGAAGTGCACGGTTTTCGTTTTTTGGCCGCAAGGCGAATTGTGAGGCGCACCCTGGAGCGCAGCCCATAACGGGCACCGGGTTGCGCCTTCGCGTTTTACGGAGGGGAACGAAGATGAATGGTCTGCACCTGATCGGTGACCTGTCGGGGTGTCGCTGTGATCCGAAAATCCTGCTCGACGGGGCCCAGTTCCGCGAAAAGTGCCTGCAGATGGTGCGCGATACCGGCCTCACCATCATGGACTCGACCTTCCGCCAGTTCGAAGGCTCCGGGTTCACCGGCACGGTGGTGCTGGCCGAGTCCCACCTCGCGATCCACACCTGGCCCGAGCGCAGCGGGCTCACGCTCGACATCTACGTGTGCAATTTCAGCGGCGACAACAGCGCCAAGGCGCGCGCGCTGTTCCGCGCGCTGGTCGACCATTTCCAGCCGACTGAAACCGCCTCCCACGAAATCGACCGGGGCGAGCACACGCTCATGGAGCCGCTCAATGCCTCCACCGGCTTTTACATCAAGGCCTCGCGCCAGATCGGCGAGTGGCAGACCAAATACCAGAAGATAGCGATCTACGACACACCCGATTTCGGCAAGCTGTTCCGCCTCGACGGCTTCAACATGACTTCCGAGAAGGACGAGTTCGTCTATCACGAGAACCTCATCCACCCGGCAGCCACGGCGCACGCCGGCCCGCGCAACGTGCTCATCATCGGCGGCGGCGACGGCGGTTCCTCCGAGGAGGTGCTCAAGCACCCGTCGGTCGAGCAGGTCACCATGGTCGAGATCGACGCCGAAGTGATCGGTGTGGCCAAGGAGCATTTCGGCGCCGTACACAACGGCGTGTTCGACAATCCCAAGCTGCGCGTGCTGATCGAGGACGGCCTCGACTTCGTGCGCCGCACGACCGAGAAGTTCGACCTGATCGTGCTCGACCTGAACGACCCGATGGGCCCGGCCGAGCCGCTGTACACGAGCGAATTCTTCCATCAGTGCCGCCACGCGCTGGCGCCAGGCGGCGCTCTGACCCTGCACCTGGGCTCGCCGGTGGCCCAGTCGCAGCAGGTCGCCGACATCTCCGCCCGCCTCAACTCGGTGTTCCGCATCGTCAGGCCCTACACCATGTTCGTGCCGCTGTACGGCTCGCTGTGGGCGATGGCCTGCGCCTCGGACAAGCTCGACCCGAAATCCTTTACCGCCGACGAGATCGACCGCCGCATCGAGCATCGCAAGCTGATCCAGCTGCAGTATTTCAACGGCGAAACGCACGAAGCCGTGTTCGCGCTGCCCAATTTCGTCCGCGACCTAGTCGCCCCACCGCGACTGCGCCAGCCCACGCGTGGCGGCCGGCTCGGCGTGGTGCGCACCGCAGCCGTAAAGTAATCGGCGGAAGGGCACGTTTTTCCTGCGCTCGCGGCGGGAGCGGCTGAGCTAGAGTCGGGGCGCAGCAGCCTCGGCGTACATGGGCTTGCCTTCGGACAGGTGGATCCAGCCCTTGATCACGCGATAGAGAAACCAGATCGCGTCGGCGGCAAGGATGGCGAACCCGACCACCAACAGCGTAAGCAGCACCCCGATCACCGCCCACAACAGCGACCACCAGAAGGTCCGGATCTGCCAGCGGAAGTGCGATTCGTACAGGGTGCCGGCGGCGTCCTCGCGCTTGACGTAATTGACGATGACCCCGGCAATCAGCGAGATCCCGACCAGGAACGACGCGGCCTGCAGCGCGTAGACCGCCTGGGCCACCTGCCTGAGCGGGTAACTGGCGGCTGCGGCGCCCGGCGCTTCCTCGGTGGTCATTGAAACTTGCCCGCTGCCGGGGGTGCCAGCGGGACTACGCGACGGTTGCCAGGACCTCAGAAATCGTGCCGACGATCTGGTCGATCTGCGCTTTTTCGACGATCAGCGGCGGCGAAACCGCGATCGTGTCGGCCGTCACGCGGATCAACACGCCCTTGTCGAACGCCTTGGTGAATGCCTCGAACGCGCGCTGGCCGGCCGCGCCTTCGCGCGGCGTGAGCTCGATGCCGGCCACCAGCCCGATCACGCGCAGGTCCATGACGTGCTTCGCGTCCTTCAACTGCCAGATCGCGTCTTCCCAGTACTTGGCGAGTTCCCCGGCGCGCGTCAGCAACCCTTCCTCTGCATAGACATCCAGCGTGGCGATGCCGGCCGCGCACGCCATCGGGTGGCCCGAATACGTGTAGCCGTGCAGGAACTCCATGCCCGCGGGGCCCTTCATGAAGGTTTCGTAGATGCCATCCGAAATCAGCACCGCGCCCATCGGGATGGTGCCGTTGGTGATGCCCTTGGCGGTGGTGATCATGTCCGGCTTCACACCGAAGTAGTCCGCCGCGAACGGCTTGCCCAGGCGCCCGAAGCCGGTGATCACCTCGTCGAATATCAGCAGGATGCCGTGCTTGGTGCAGATCTCACGCAGGCGCTCGAGGTAGCCTTTGGGCGGAATCAGCACGCCGGTGGAGCCGGCCACCGGCTCGACGATCACCGCCGCGATGGTGGAGGCGTCGTGCAGCGCGACGAGGCGCTCGAGGTCGTTGGCAAACTCCATCCCGCCGTGCACGGGCAGGCCCCGCGTCATGAGGTTGCGCGCCGGGTCGTGGGTATGGCGGATGTGGTCCACGCCGGGAAGCATGGCGGTGGCGAAGGTTTTGCGGTTGCTCACGATGCCCCCGACCGACATCCCGCCGAAGTTGACGCCGTGGTAACCGCGCTCGCGGCCGATCAGCCGGAAACGGGCCGCCTCGCCCCGCGCCCGATGGTAGGCAAGCGCCACTTTCAGCGCCGTGTCGGCCGACTCGGAGCCCGAGTTGGTGTAGAACACGCGCCCGACGCCCTTGGGTGCAATGGCTGACAGGCGGTCGGCGAATTCGAACGCAAGCGGGTGGCCCATCTGGAACGAGGGGGCGAAATCCAGCTTCTTCGCCTGTGCCGCAATCGCCTCGGCGATCTTCGGGCGGCAGTGGCCGGCGTTCACGCACCACAGGCCGGCGGTGCCGTCGAGCACCTTGCGACCATCGGGAGTCCAGTAATACATGCCCTCGGCGCGCTCGAGCAGGCGCGGGGCCTTCTTGAACTCGCGGTTAGCCGTGTACGGCATGAAAAAAGCGCTTTTCTCGAGGTCCACTGCGTTGCTGGCGCGGTCGTTCATGGTCGGTTCCTTTTTGGTCAGGCTGCCTTGGCTTCGCCGACGGCGACCGCCGCGGCAACCATGGCATTGATGAGGACGCTGGCCCCGGCGGCGATCTCGTCGGGGCGCGCGTTTTCAAGTTCGTTGTGCGACAGGCCGCCTTCGCACGGCACGAAGATCATTGCGGTCGGCGCCACGCGGTTGAGGTACACCGCATCGTGCGCCGCGCCGCTGACGATGTCGCGGCACGAGAGGCCCAGTGCCTGCGCCGAAGCGCGCACGCTCTGGACCAGGGCCGGGTCGAAATGGCTGGGCGCGAAATACAGCACTTCCTTAACGTCGATCACCACGCGGCACTCCGCCTCGATCGCCTTGGCCGAGCGGCGCAGGTCTTCTACCATGGCGATCAGCGTTTCGTCCCTGGCGTTCCTCACGTCGAGGGTCATGCTCACCGCGCCCGGCACCACGTTGCGCGAATTCGGCAACACGCGCAGGTGCCCGACCGTGGCACGCGCATTGTCCGGGTAGGTGCAGGCCACCCGATTGGTCTCGATCACGAGGCGGCTCGCGGCCAGCAGCGCGTCCTTGCGCAGTTCCATGGGGGTGGGGCCGGCGTGCGAATCCTGGCCGGTGATCTCGACGTCGAACCAGCGCTGGCCGAGCGCGCCCTGCACCGCCCCGATGGTGGTGCTGGTGTTCTCGAGCACCGGACCCTGTTCGATATGGGCTTCGAAGTACGCGCCGACCTTGACCGGGCCCGCGTCGCCGCGATAGCCGATGGCCACCAGCGCATCGCCGACCGTTACGCCATCGATGTCCTTTTGCGCGTGCATGGCCTCGGCAGTGTAGATCGCCGCGAACACGCCAGAGCCCATCATGGTGGGGACGAAGCGCGAGCCTTCCTCATTGGTCCAGCAGGCGACTTCGATGGGCGCACGGGTCTGCAGCCCGAGGTCGTTGAGGCGGCGCACGACCTCCAGGCCCGCGAGCACCCCATACGCGCCGTCGAACTTGCCCCCGGAAGGCTGCGTATCGAGGTGGCTGCCGGTCATGACCGGCGGCAGCGAATTGTCCACGCCGGCGCGGCGCGCGAAGATGTTGCCAATGGCGTCGATGCGGATCGACATACCGGCGGCCTTGCACCACTCGACGAAGCGGTCGCGCCCCTGCCGGTCGAGGTCGGTGAGCGTGATGCGCTTGACGCCGCCCTTGGGGGTCGCGCCGATGCGGGCGAGGTCCATGAGCGACTGCCAGAGCCGCTCCCCGTCCACCTTGAGGGGCTGCATGGGAACTCCGAAAATGTCACGTTAGGAGGCGGAAGCTTACCGCAATCCGCCTCCCAACTGGCGCGTCCGGGTCGCTCCGCGCATCATGTGGGCTCGTGCCAACAGACTGGAGACCGGAATGACCCCGAAGCCTGCCGCCCCCCCCGCCGAATCCCAGCTTAAAGAGCACAACGCACAGTCCGTGACCGCGCTGGTCGGGCTGGTGGGCGTGGCGCTCGAGCCCGAGCGCGCCGCCAGCGTCGCGCGCACGCTAAACGCCCAGGTACGCGCCGCCAGCCCGGCGTTCGCCGCGCTGCCTTTCGAGACCGAGCCGGCGACCTACCTGCGGGTCAGCGCGGAGGAGTCCTCATGAACGCCAACGAGATCGTCGGGCTTTCGGCCGCCGAGCTCGCCCGCGCCATACGGGCGCGGAAAGTGAGCAGCACCGCCGCCATGGAAGCCGTGCTCGCCCATGCCGCCCATGTCCAGCCCACGTTGAACTGCTTCATCCGCATCGATGGCGAAGAAGCGCTCGCCGCAGCCCGCGTGGCCGACGCCGAACTCGCGCGCGGCCTCGTTCGCGGGCCGCTGCATGGCGTGCCGATGGCGCACAAGGACATGTACTACCGCGAAGGGGTGGCCTCCTCGTGCGGCTCGAAGATCACGCGCGACTGGCCGGCGCCCTCGACCTCGACGGCGCTGAAACGCCTAGACGCCGCCGGCGCGATCCAGTTCGGCGTGCTCAACATGGCCGAGTTCGCCTTCGGGCCCACCGGACACAATTACCATTACGGCCACTGCCACAATCCGTGGAACCCCGACTGCATCACTGGCGGCTCGTCGTCGGGCTCGGGCGCGGCGGTCGCGGCTCGCGCGGCCTTCGCGGCCCTGGGTTCGGACACCGGAGGCTCGATTCGCGCCCCCGCCACGTTTTGCGGCCTGGCGGGGATCAAGCCGACCTGGGGCCGTGTATCGCGCCACGGGGCGATGCCGCTGTCGTTTTCTATGGATACCATCGGCCCGCTCACGCGCACGGTCGAGGACTGCGCGCTGGTACTGGGCGTCATCGCCGGCGCCGACCCGAAAGACCCGACCGCCAGCGCCACCCCGGTGCCCGATTACGCCGCGCGCCTGGCGCGGCCGCTCAAGGGCCTGCGGATCGCCACCACCAAGCAGTACTTCCACGATGCCATGGATCCCGAAATCCAGTCGCTGGTCGACGCGAGCCTGGAGGGCTATGCACGCTTGGGCGCCAAGATCGTCGACGTCGACCTGCCCGACATCGAGCCGTGGGCCAATGCCGCAGTAATGATCATCGCCGCCGAGGCCGCCGCCGCCCATGCCAACTGGTTGAGGACGCGGCCCGGGGACTATTCCGAGCAGGTCCGCGCCCGCCTCGAACTCGGCCTGGCAGTGCCCGCCACGACTTATATCGAATGCCTGCGCCTGCGCGGCGCGGCGCTGCACGCGTTTTCGGCGGCCGTGTTCGCCAAGGCCGACATCCTCCACGTGCCCACCGTCAGTTTCCAGACACCCACCATCGCCGAAACCGACGTCGGTGGCGGCGACACGATGATGAAGGTGATGAACACCATCACGCGCCTGACGCGCGTGGGCAATTTCTTTGGACTGCCCTGCCTGTCCGTGCCGGCCGGCTTCACGCGTAGTGGCATGCCGACCGCGGTCCAGCTGATCGGCCGCCAGTTCGACGAAGCCACACTTTTTGCGGCCGGCCACGCCTACCAGCTCGCCACCGGGTGGCACCTGAGATCGCCGCTCAAGTAGCTCTATATAGTGAAACTTTATCTCACGAAGACCGGCCCGTGCATTAGCTTGCAGGGAAGTTGACTTTCCTGTTTTGGAAATCAGCGT
>JBDTRN010000092.1:0-10323 GCA_039931715.1 Betaproteobacteria bacterium | reverse complement strand
GCACGCGATGGACGTCGTCGTCGACGAGGAGAACCTGGCGATCGCGATCGGCCGCAGCGGCCAGAACGTGCGCCTCGCCTCCGAGCTCACCGGCTGGACGCTGAACCTCATGACCCAGGAAGAGTCCGAGAAAAAGCAGCAGGAAGAGGGGCGCAGCATCAAGGACCTGTTCATGGAGAAGATCGACGTCGACGAGGAGGTCGCCGACATCCTGATCCAGGAGGGCTTCTCGACGCTTGAGGAAATTGCCTACGTGCCGATCACGGAAATGATGGAAATCGAAGCATTCGATGAAGACACGGTGAACGAACTTCGCAGCCGTGCGCGCAACGCGCTGCTCGTGCAGGCGATCGCCAGCGAAGAGAAGGTCGAGGGCGTGGACCAGAACCTGCTACAGCTCGAAGGCATGGATACGGCGCTGGCGGCCAAGCTGGCCGAAGGCGGGATCAAGACGCGCGACGACCTCGCCGACCTGGCCGTGGACGAGCTCTCCGAACTCACCGGTGTCGAGGACGAGCGCGCGAAGAGCCTCATCATGGCGGCCCGGGCGCATTGGTTCGCCGACGAACCCGAGGCGCAGCCCGCTGCCGCCGGGAAGGAGGCGTCCTGAGCATGGCACACACCAGCGTCGCCCAATTCGCAACCGAGCTCAAGGTCCAGCCTTCGGTCCTGCTCGAGCAGCTCAAGGCTGCCGGGGTGAACAAGGCCGTTCCCGAAGATTCGCTCTCCGAGCAGGACAAGTCGCTCCTGCTCGAATACCTGCGTCGCTCCCACGGCTCGCAGGAGCCCAAGAACAAGATCACGCTGACGCGCAAGCAGACCAGCGAGATCAAGAAGTCGGATTCGACCGGCAAGGCGAGGACGATCCAGGTCGAGGTGCGCAAGCGCCGCGTATTCATCAAGCGCGACCCCAACGAGACCCCGGAAATCGAGGCGCCTGCTGTTGCACCGTCCCCCGTCGCGGCGCCGCCTGCGGTGCCCGCGCCAGAGCCCGTGCAGGCAGCGGCGCCTGAGCCTGTCGCGCCACCGGTTGTTGCACCCGAGCCCGAGCCCGTCGCCCCGCCGCCGGCACCTGTAGAGGCCGTGCCTGCGCCCGCGGCGGCCAAGAAGGCCGAGCCGCCTGCGGCGCCGCCTCCACCGGTGTTCGGGCTCGACCCGAAACAGATCGAACTGCGGCGCGAGGAAGCCAAGCGCCACAAGAAGCTTTCCGACTTCCAGGAAGCCGAGCTGCGTGAAAAGCAGGATCGCGAAAAACGCGATTCCGAGCAGAAGGCGGCCGAGCGCGAGGCGCAGGCCGTACTGGAAAAGGCGAAGGCCGAAGCCGCACTGAGGCCGGCGGTGGCGCCGACGACCGAAGGCACGCTGCACAAGCCCAAGCTGAGCGCGGCCGACGCCGCCAAGGCCGACAAGAAGCCGAAGAAGGTCAAGACCACGACCGTCCTCAAGGACGATTCGGCGCGTCGCCGCATGATCAAGACCCGCGGCGATACCGGTGGAGGAGTTGCCGGCTGGCATGCGCGAGGAGGTCGCCACAAGGCGGGGCATGCGGAAAGCGAGAGCCCCGCGTTCACCGCCCCGACGGAACCTGTCATCCGCGAGGTACTGGTTCCCGAGACGATCACCGTGGGCGAGCTCGCCCACAAGATGTCGATCAAGGCCGCTGAAGTCATCAAGGCCCTCATGAAGCTGGGCTCGATGGTCACCATCAACCAGGTGCTCGACCAGGAGACCGCGATCATCCTCGTCGAGGAAATGGGGCACAAGGCCAAGGCGGCCAAGCTCGACGACCCGGAAGCCTATATCGAGGAGCATCCCGAGGCCGCGGCGGCGGAGCAGCTTCCGCGCCCGCCGGTGGTGACCGTCATGGGCCACGTCGACCACGGCAAGACTTCGTTGCTGGATTACATTCGCCGCACCAAGGTTGCCGCAGGCGAGGCGGGCGGAATCACGCAGCATATCGGTGCTTATCACGTCGAGACCGAGCGCGGCGTGGTGACCTTCCTCGACACGCCGGGCCACGAGGCCTTTACGGCCATGCGCGCGCGTGGCGCCAAGGCCACTGACATCGTGATCCTGGTGGTGGCGGCGGACGACGGCGTGATGCCGCAGACGATCGAGGCGATCAACCACGCCAAGGCCGCCAACGTGCCTATCGTGGTTGCGCTCAACAAGATCGACAAGCCCGAGGCGACTCCGGAAAAGGTCCGCCAGGAACTCGTTAGTCACGGTGTGATCCCGGAAGAGTACGGCGGGGAGTCCCCCTTCGTCGGGGTGTCGGCCAAGACCGGCCAGGGCATCGATGCGCTGCTCGAGCAGGTGCTGCTGCAGGCCGAGGTGCTCGAACTCAGGGCGCCGGTCGAGGCACTCGCTCGCGGCGTCGTGATCGAGGCGCGCCTGGACAAGGGCCGCGGGCCGGTGGCCACGCTGCTGGTTCAGTCGGGCACGCTCAAGCGCGGCGACGTGGTGCTGACGGGCTCGGTGTACGGGCGCGTGCGTGCAATGCTGGACGAGACCGCGCGGCCGGTGCAGAGCGCGGGCCCATCGATCCCGGTCGAGATCCAAGGACTGTCCGATGTCCCACAGGCGGGTGAGGAGATGGCAGTGCTCACCGACGAGCGCAAGGCGCGCGAGATCGCGTTGTTTCGCCAGGGCAAGTTCCGCGACGTCAAGCTGGCCAAGCAGCGCGCGGCCAAGCTCGATGGGATCTTCGAGAACATGGGCGAGGGCGGCAAGAAGTCGCTCGCGCTGGTGGTCAAGTCCGACGTGCAAGGGTCGCAGGAAGCCCTGGTCCACGCGTTGTCGAGGCTGTCGAACGAGGAGGTGCGGGTAACGGTCGTGCATTCGGGCGTTGGCGGCATCACCGAGTCGGACGTCAACCTCGCCATGGCCTCGGGCGCCGTCATCATCGGTTTCAATACGCGCGCCGACGTGACTGCGCGCAAGCTGATCGAGTCCTCCGGGGTCGATGTGCGCTACTACAACATCATTTACGAGGCCGTCGACGAGATCAAGGCTGCCTTGTCCGGGATGCTTTCGCCCGAGAAGAAGGAGAGCGTGCTGGGCATCGTCGAGGTGCGTCAGGTGTTCCGCATCTCGAAGGTTGGCACGGTGGCCGGCTGCTACGTCCTCGAGGGGCTGGTCAAGCGCAATGCTCAGATTCGCCTCTTGCGCGACAACGTCGTTATCCATACCGGCGAAATCGACGCGCTCAAGCGCTTCAAGGACGACCAGCGCGAGGTCAAGGCGGGTTTCGAATGCGGCATATCGCTCAAGAATTTCAACGACCTCAAGGAAGGCGACCAGTTCGAGGTGTTCGAGGTGCAGGAGGTGGCGCGCACGCTCTAAGCGCGCCGGTGCGACCATGCCTCGCTCCTCGGGACGCTCGCAGAAGGTCGGCGACCAGATCCAGCGCGAGCTCTCGGAGATCATCCACCGGGAGCTGCGCGACCCCAGGGTCGGGCTGATCACGCTGACGTCCGTCGACGTGTCCTCGGACTGCGCGTATGCAACCGTGTATTTCACCTGCCTGGATGCCGACCACGTCAAGGAAGCTGTGGCCGGATTGCGGCGCGCCACCGGGTTCCTGCGCACGCAGCTGGGTAAGCGGGTCAAGTTGTGGATGACCCCTGAACTCAAGTTCGTGTACGACGAGTCCGTCGAGCGCGGCGACCGATTGTCGCGCCTGATCGACAAGGCGAACAGAGACCCTGCCAAGCCCCCCGAACCCACCGAGGGCTGAAACGCAGCCCGCCCGGCCGCCGCGGCGGCAGATCAGCGGCATCCTGCTGCTCGACAAGCCGCTACGGATCTCCTCCAACCACGCCCTGCAGGCGGTCAAGCGTTTGTTCCGGGCGGAAAAGGCGGGCCATGCCGGCACCCTTGACCCGTTGGCCTCGGGCCTGTTGCCGGTGCTGCTGGGCGACGCGACGCGTTTTTCCGCCTATCTCCTAGACGCGCCCAAGGGCTACGCTGCCGACATTCGGCTGGGAGTGACCACCGCAACGGCGGATGCCGAGGGTGAAGTGCTTGAGACCAGGCCTGTCGAGGTCGTCCGTGCGCAGGTCGATGCGGTTCTCGCGCGCTTTCTTGGCCCGCAGCAGCAGGTGCCGCCCATGCACTCGGCGATCAAGCGCGAAGGCGTGCCGCTGTATGTGTTGGCGCGGCGCGGCGAAAGCGTCGAGCGCAAGCCCCGCGATATCGTCATATCGTCGCTGGATCTCCTGGCGTACGAAGGCGACCTCCTGAGGGTCCAGGTGGCATGCAGCAAAGGGACGTATATACGCACCCTGGCCGAAGACATCGGCGCGGCCTTGGGATGCGGCGCCCACCTTGGGGGCCTGCGACGCACGGCAACTGGCCCGTTCGACCTCGGTCAGGCGGTCACGCTCGAAGCGCTCGAAGGCATGCAGGACGCCGAGCGGGACAGGATGCTGGCGCCGACCGACCGGATCGTGGCGCAATTGCCCGAAGTCGACCTGGATCGTGCCACCAGGACGCGCTTTTGTCATGGCCAGGCCGTGGCGGTCGAGGGCCTGCGAGCGGCGATGTACCGCGTCTACGGGGAGGGTCGGCAGTTCGTCGGCCTGGGCGAATCGACGGGGGACGGGCGCCTGGTGCCCAAGCGGCTGCTGGCGGAGCGCAGCGAGCCCCTGCCAAGCGGCTGAAAATCATCGGAAAACTTGCGAATTGCCGGCGAATTCGGCTAAAATCGCGGTTTCGCGAGGAGAAATCATGGCTTTGCAGGTCGCGCAGAAAGCGCAAGTAGTCAAACAATTCCAGCGGGCGGTTACGGATACCGGCTCGTCAGAAGTCCAGGTTGCCCTGCTCACCGAGCGCATCAACGGCCTTACCGAGCATTTCAAGGCGCACAGCAAGGACTTCCATTCGCGCCGCGGGCTGCTGAAGATGGTCAGCCAGAGACGCAAGCTGCTCGATTACCTGAAGCGCACGGATGCGGACAAGTACCGCGACGTGATCGGGCGGCTCGGTCTGCGCAAGTAATCACGAGATGTTCCGCCCAGAAACGCTCATCGACCCGGTGAGCGTTTTTGTTTTCGGCATACGCCCGCCTTCGGCTTTCGCCGCGCGCCTGCAGTAGCGGCTGCGGCACCCGTCCCGGCGCGAATCAACCAGTTCCATAAGGACACCCCTTTGAATCCCATCAAGAAAACATTTACGTACGGCTCCCAGCAGGTCACCCTCGAAACCGGTGAGATCGCCCGCCAGTCGCACGGTGCGGTGATGTGCTCGGTGGACGACACGGTGGTGCTCGCCACCGTCGTCGCCAGGAAAGAGGCGAAGCCCGGCCAGGATTTTTTCCCGCTGACCGTCGATTACGTCGAGAAGACTTATGCCGCGGGCAAGATCCCCGGCGGCTTCTTCAAGCGCGAGGGCCGGCCCTCGGAGAAAGAGACCCTGACCTGCCGCCTCATCGATCGCCCGATTCGCCCGCTGTTTCCCGACGGCTTCTACAACGAAGTGCAGGTGGTGGCGACGGTGATGTCGGTCAACCCGGAGGTCGACCCGGACATCGTTGCCATGCTCGCGGTTTCGGCGGCGCTCACGCTATCGGGCGTCCCGTTCAACGGCCCCATTGGCGCTGCACGCGTGGGCTACATCAACGGCGAGTACGTCCTCAACCCGGCGGCGAGCTCGCTGGCCGATTCCAAGCTCAACCTGGTGGTTGCCGGCACGGAGCAGGGCGTCCTGATGGTCGAATCGGAAGCAATGGAGCTGCCCGAGGACGTCATGCTGGGCGCCGTGACTTTCGGCCACCAGCAGATGCAGGCCGCGATCGAGGCGATCCACGGCCTCGCCGAAGTGGCGGGCAAGCCCGCGTGGGACTGGAAAGCGCCGGCCAAGGACGATGCACTCATCGCGCGGATCGGCGAAGTGGCTGAGAAGGAACTGCGCGATGCTTTCGCGATCAAACAAAAGCAGGCCCGCTCCACCGCCATCGACGGCATCTGGAAGCGTGTGTTTGCCGATGTCGGCGTGGGGGGCGAAGGCGGCCCGGATGCCAACACGGTGAAGGACATTTGTTTCGCGCTCGAATCGAAGATCGTGCGCAGTCAGATCCTCGACGGCGAGCCGCGCATTGACGGGCGCGACACGCGCACGGTACGTCCGATCACGATCCGCACGGGTGTCCTTCCGCGCACGCACGGTTCGGCGCTGTTCACTCGGGGCGAAACCCAGGCGCTGGTGGTTGCGACTCTCGGCACCGGCCGCGACGAGCAGATCATCGACGCGCTGATGGGCGAATACCGCGACCGCTTCATGCTTCACTACAACATGCCCCCGTACGCGACCGGCGAGACCGGGCGCATGGGTTCGTCCAAGCGCCGCGAGATCGGGCATGGGCGCCTGGCAAAGCGTGCGCTGCTGGCGACCCTGCCGAGCGCGGAGGAGTTCGGCTATTCGATGCGCGTGGTTTCCGAAGTCACGGAATCCAACGGGTCCTCATCGATGGCCTCGGTGTGCGGCGGCAGCCTCGCCCTGATGGACGCTGGCGTGCCGATGAAGTCGCATGTTGCGGGAATCGCAATGGGCCTCATCAAGGAAGGCAACCGCTTCGCCGTGCTGACCGACATCCTCGGTGACGAGGACCACCTGGGCGACATGGATTTCAAGGTGGCGGGCACAGAGAAAGGCATCACCGCGCTGCAGATG
Source organism: Betaproteobacteria bacterium (assembly GCA_039931715.1). GTDB lineage: Bacteria > Pseudomonadota > Gammaproteobacteria > Burkholderiales > SG8-39 > SZAS-79. Next base: position 3,651 of record JBDTRN010000092.1, on the reverse strand, counting down.
GACCTTAAGATCGAGTCGATCACCAAGGAAATCATGCTCGTGGCCCTGAACCAGGCGCGCGAAGGGCGAGTATTCATCCTTGATCACATGAAGCAGGCGATGGGCGGTTCGCGTACCGAGATCTCGACTTTCGCGCCGCGCATCCTCAAGATCAAAATCAACCCGGAAAAAATCCGCGACGTGATCGGCAAGGGCGGGGTGGTGATTCGCGGCCTCCAGGAGGAGACCGGGACGACGATCGAGATCCAGGACGATGGCACGATTTCCATCGCCTCGACGAGCGCCGATGGAGGCGAACTGGCCAAGAAGAAAATCCTTGAGCTCACCGCCGACGTGGAAGTCGGCAAGGTCTACGACGGCACGGTCCTGCGCCTGCTGGATTTCGGCGCGATTGTGAGCATCCTCCCGGGCCGCGACGGCCTGCTGCACATCTCCCAGATCAGCAACGAGCGGGTCAACGCCGTCGCCGATCATCTGAAAGAAGGCCAGGCGGTCAAGGTCAAGGTTCTGGAGGCCGATGACAAGGGCCGCCTGCGCCTGTCGATGAAGGCCGTCAACGCACCGGCACCGGCCGCGCAGCAAAGCTAGAACGGCCGCGGCAAATGAAAAAGGGCGCCGCGGCGCCCTTTTTTTATCTGCCCGCCGGTTTACTTGGCGACCTGCTTCTCCCGCAGTTCATCGAGCGTCTTGCAGTCGATGCATAGCGTGGCCGTGGGACGCGCCTCCAGCCTCTTCAGGCCGATCTCGACCCCGCAGCTGTCGCAGTACCCGTACTCGTCAGCCTCGATGCGCGCGATGGTCTCGTCGATCTTCTTGATGAGTTTCCTCTCGCGGTCGCGATTGCGCAACTCGAGTGCAATATCGGATTCCTGGCTCGCGCGATCGTTGGGATCGGCGAAAACCGTCGCCTCGTCCTGCATCGTGTGCACCGTGCGGTCGATCTCTTCGGACAGCTCGGACTTAAGCTGTTCGAGGATCTTGCGGAAGTGCTGGCGCTGCTTCGCGCTCATGTACTCCTCTCCCTTTTTGGGAGCGTACGGCGTGAAGCTCTTCCGGGCCAAATCCAGTGCCATTTCAGTCCTGTTCGGGAAAAAGGGAAGCGGCTTTGTAGCAGAAAAGCCCCCCCTGGGCAAGTAAAGAAAAGCCACCCCATCGTGCGTTGCCGGGGCGGGGCGAAACGGCGTATCATTCGTGCCCTTTTCGGGGTGTAGCGCAGCCTGGTAGCGCGCCTGGTTTGGGACCAGGATGTCGGGAGTTCAAATCTCTCCACCCCGACCAGTGCGACCAGGTTGCAGGGTTGCACGCGGTGAAGTTGCAAGTTTGGAAAAGTCGCAGCGTAGTGACGTTGGAAGTTGCAAGGTGTCAAAAGCAGGCCCGGCTGCCCGTAGCTCAACTGGATAGAGCACCAGCCTTCTAAGCTGGGGGTTGTGGGTTCGATTCCCGCCGGGCAGGCCAGAAAGGATGCAGTGAACAGTGGTGGCCGTAGCTCAACGGTAGAGTCCCAGATTGTGATTCTGGTTGTTGTGGGTTCGAATCCCATCGGCCACCCCAGTGCCCCGGGCGGGTATCATCCCGGTACGCAGCACACTCGCGTACACGCCCAGTTGCGGTCACCTGGTACGGCATCCTCCCCATCTTGAGCGCAGGGGATCCTTTCCCGGAGGCGTTCTCCGTGATGAACCCACAAACAGCGCCAACCAGCTTCTAAGAACTCGCAAAGGGGGGAACCCGCTGGAAATCGACATCCCGCACCCACCCGGGAAAATGGGCCACCTGCGCGCCGCGCTCCTTGCGGCGAGCGCTTTCGGCTTGTTCCTTCTGTGCGATTTCGCCCAGGCCCTGTCGCTTGGGGAAATGCAGCAGCAATCTGCGCTGGGCGAGCCATTCCGGGTGCGTTTGCCCTACCAGCTCGCGCGTGACGAGGAGATCGAGCCCGAATGCATCCGACTGCGCTCGGCGCGGTCGGAGGCGGGCTTCGACATGCCGGTAATGCCGCTTGCGCGCGCCCGGCTCGAGGCCAGCGGCGGGCGCAGCTACATCATCCTCGAGTCTTCAGAGCGCGTGAACGAGCCGATCTTATGGCTGAGCGTCGAGGTGGCCTGCCGCGGGGCGAGCTTGCTTTCGCGGGAGTTCATCGTCTTTCTTGACCTGCCGAAACCGGCCGCGCGCCCTGCAGCGCGCACGGGAGGGCAGGACACTGCTGCGCGGGAGGGGACGGTGGCTGCCGTAGCTGTGGCAAACGCGTTGGTGCCTTCGCCGACCGCGTCACCGGCAACGCCTTCGTCCTCGTCATCCCGTAAGCCTGAACCGTCGTCCCCTTCCAGGGAAAAGCGTGTGACCCTCCCCGCGGCCCAGCCGGCGGCGGCGATGGCCGCATCGTCACCCGCACCGCTGACGCCGCGCGAAGTGCGCAATGCACCGGCCCAGCGCAAGGCTCCGCGCGACATGTTGCGGCTTTCGGCATCGGGGGACGAGCCGGACGCCCGGCGGGACAACGAGAGCAAGCAATGCTGTATGCGACTTTCGTACTCGTTGACCGAGAAGAGTCCTGACTCGACCAGCGACGCCGAGCGAGAGATCCTGCGCAGGGAATACCGCGAGCGAATGGCGGAAGGTGAGTTGGTTCCGCGCATCCTCACGCTTCAGGACAGCACGGCCAGGCAAAGGCGCGAGATCGCCCAACTCACCGGCGACTTGCGCAGTTCCGAGGTGCGTCGCGTAGAGGAAGTGCGGGCCGCGCGCCTTTCCATGCTGGCCTATGGCGCGCTCGCGACCGTGTTCGCGGGCGCGGCCTTGTGGATACGCAACAGGCGCGGCAGGCGCCAGCCGTTTCAGGCCAGCATGTTCGATGGGCTCGCCACCGATTCGGCGCGCGCGGAACCATCACCAAACCCTGAAAGCCACGCCCGGAGGGCAACTCCCGGGAACCCAATGCAGGATTCCGGACTGGAGGAGCCGGCGCGTGCCTATCAACCTTCTGCACGCGTGGCTGGGGCGACCGCGCTGGCGCACCGGGAGCCCGAAGCGGTGCCTGATCGGTACGTGCCTGAGTACGAGCGCACGCAAAAGGTCTTCCTGGCCGACCTGAGGCCTTCCCCCGATGAGTACGTTGCCGAAGCGCCGCCTTCGCTTCCCGAGATCGGAAGCACCGATCACGGTGTCGCATTGGAGTATTCCCCGTCGTTAGTGGAGATCGCCGCCGACCCGGGCGCGCGCGCGCCGGCCCTGGATGTCGACCTGAGCCTGGATGGGGATCGCCCCCCTGACGAAATCGTCGGACTTGATTTCAAGCTTGACCTGCCAGTGGAGCCTGAGCCTGTGAGCGACCTGGAGACGGGCCCTGCGACACTCGCTGCGCTTTCCGTGGTTGAGCCCGGCGAAGGGCTCGCGGCGAATTTTTTTGACGTTGTCGACCCGGCGTTCGGGGCGAATGCAGAAAAGGACGCGGCCCCAACGTCTGCCCCGCTCGAATTCGACGCCGGATCGCCGGAACCCGCGGGGGTGTTGGGACTGTCGTTGATGCCGGCGGAGCCCGGGACTGGATCGGTCGGGCAGGACGAGCCCGCGATCGATCCGGTATTCGCGGCCCGCCGCGCCGCCGAATACCGGACCGCTTACTTTTTTGAGCGTTTTCCGGAAATCGCCGCCGGG
>JBDTRN010000091.1:0-10364 GCA_039931715.1 Betaproteobacteria bacterium | reverse complement strand
AACGGCGTCCCCATCCCGCAGCAACGCGTCGAGCTGCTCGTGCGCCAAGCAACTCAGCAGGGAAATCAGCAGGACGGTCCGCAACTCAGGGCTCTTGTACGGGACGCGCTCATCAATCGCGAAATCATTGCGCAAGAGGCAATGAAGAGCGGGATTGCCAAAAAAGCAGAGTACCTGACCGAGCTTGAGGCAGCGAGGCAACAGTTGCTCCTCGACGTATATATGCGTGATTACGTCAAAACGCACCCAATCACTGACGCCGAGGTCCAGAAGGAGTATGACCGGCTCAAGTCCGAGCGAGGGGATCGTGATTACAAGGTGCGCCACATTCTCCTCGGCACCGAGGACGAGGCAAAGTCGGTCATCGCCGACCTCAAGAAAGGCACCAAGTTCGACGACCTCGCGCGCAAGCTCTCCAAGGACGAGGGCACCAAGTCCAAAGGCGGCGACCTCGATTGGGTCTCGCCAGGAGCCGGACTGGACAAGGACTTCGCAAATGCCTTAGTGAAGCTTACCAAGGGAAAGCACACCGAGGCGCCCGTGAAGTCGCGCTTCGGGTATCACGTTATTCAGCTCGATGATTCGCGCACCGCACAGTTTCCGCCTCTTTCCGAGGTGAAGGCGAATCTGACGAACGGAATGCAGCAACAGCGCGTAGCCAAGCATGTGGAGGAGCTCCGGGCCAAGGCGAAAGTGGAATAAGCAATCGCAATTCCTGAGGGGGAGACACGATGAACACCGAAAAGATCAAGGTTCGCGTCACCGATACCGGCAAGACCATGGAAGTCGCGGTCCTGTCCAAGCGTGCCGAGTTCATCGAGGTGGTGCTCGGCGAAGGCATCCACAGCGTCAAGTGCCAGCTCACCCCGACCCGCAACGCCATGGCGTACGCGGGTACCGCGATGGGCCGCGAGATCGTCTATGAGCGCAGCCGCGACCAGGTCAAGGCCGAACTCGAGCTGTTCAACCCGCCCACGCCGCGCGGCCGGCCGCGCTAAGTCCCTGTGCCGGCGCCAAACGCCGGCCTGCGCCTACGACTTCTTCGGCGCCTCGGGGGCCGGCACCTTGCAGCCGGTGAAATTCACGGTGGGGCCGTCCGAGAGGCTCGCCTCGTCGCCGTTGATCGCAAGCACCGCCTTGCCATTGCCGAACCTCGTTCCGCCTTCGGGCAGCTTGTCGAGCCGGAATTCCCGCTCGGGCAGGATCACCCAGGCGGCCGCACCGTTGTCGAGGTAGCGCAGGTAGAAGCGCTTGCCGCCCGCGCACTGGTAGGTGATCGAATTGGCCGGCACGCGCGAGCGCTCGAGGTTGCGTTCGCCCCCGAAAGGCAGGATGCCGCCGAGGTCGACCCCGCCGCATCCGGTGGCTAGCGCGGCGAACAAGGCAAGGAACAGGAGGGCGGCAGAAGATGGGCTGGGTTTCATGCGGCTAGCTTAACCCAGCAAGCACGCGCAGGTGCTGGACCACGCTGCGGCCCAGGGCCGACAGGTCGTAGCCGCCTTCGAGCATCGACACGATGCGCCCGCCCGTATGGGCGTCGGTGGCGCGCTTGACCTCTTCGGTCACCCACGCGTAGTCGGCGTCCTGGAAGGCCAGCATGGCCATGTCGTCCTCGGCATGCGCGTCGAACCCGGCCGAGAAGATCACCAGTTGCGGTGCGAACCCCTGGAGGGCAGGCACCCACGTGCGGCTCACCGCCTCGCGGAACGCCCGGCTGCCCGAACCTGCGGGCAGCGGCACGTTGACCATGTTGTCCGCCGCCGGCTCGGTGCCGCTGTAAGGATAGAAGGGGTGCTGGAAGGTGGAGACCATGAGCACGTGCGGGTCGCCGTTGAAAATATCCTCGGTGCCGTTACCGTGGTGCACGTCGAAATCGATGATTGCCAGGCGCTCCAGGCCATGGACATGGATCGCATGGCGCGCGGCGATGGCCACGTTGTTGAAGATGCAGAACCCCATCGGGCGAGTGCGCGTAGCGTGGTGTCCCGGCGGACGCACGCTGCAAAACGCGTTTTCCACCTTGCCTCCCAGCACCAGATCGGTGGCAAGGACCCCTGCACCCGCGGCGTGCAACGCAGCGTCCAGGCTGTGCGGGTTCATTGCGGTATCCGGGTCGAGGTGCACCGTGCCGCTCGCGGGCGCCGCCGCGCGGATTGCCCGCACGTACTCGGGCGGGTGCACCAGCGCAATCTGCTCGTCGGTGGCACGCGGCGCGTCGAAGCGCGCCAGGTACTGGCCGATGCCCGAGGCGATCAACTGGTCCTCGATCGCGGCCAGGCGCTCGGGGCACTCCGGGTGATGGGCGCCCATGTCGTGCCGGGCGCAGTCGGCGTGAGTGATGAAGGCCGTCGTCATAGGGGAATCGATGCGTGATTTCGTTTGCGGATCATAGCGCAGTCGCCGCACTCACCGACGCCGTGACGGGCCGGCCGGCTGTCGGGCCGTCCGGCTAGGCGGGCCCCACCCCAGACCGTACAATCGCAGCATGCTGCTCAAACCCCAGTTCCAGTCGAGCTCGCGCTCGCCCATCCATCGCGTGATCGAGGCCGCGGGCCAGATCATCCTCGGCAAGGAAGCGCAGATCCGCCTCGCGCTCGCCTGCGCGCTGGCGCGCGGCCACCTGCTCATCGAGGACCTTCCCGGCGTGGGCAAGACCACACTTGCGCACGTGCTCGCGCGCACCCTGGGCCTGGACTTCCACCGCATCCAGTTCACCAGCGACATGCTGCCCGCGGACATCATCGGCGTGTCGGTGTATGAGCGCGACAGCGGCGTGTTCAAGTTCCACCCCGGCCCGATCTTCGCGCAGGTGATCCTCGCCGACGAGGTCAACCGCGCCACGCCCAAGACGCAGAGCGCGCTGCTCGAGGCCATGGAGGAGCACCAGGTCACGGCCGAAGGCGAAACCCGGCGCCTGCCCGCCCCGTTCTTTGTCATTGCAACCCAGAACCCGTCCGAGCAGGTGGGCACCTTCCCATTGCCCGAGTCGCAGCTCGACCGCTTCCTCATGCGCATCGAACTGGGGTACCCGGACCGGGACGCCGAACGCGCGCTGCTCTCCGGTGCGGACCGGCGCGACATGCTCGCCGTCCTCGAGCCCTGCCTCACCCCGGCGGCGCTCGTGGGGCTGCAGGAAGATGCCGCGCGCGTGCATGTCGCTCCGGCCCTGCTCGACTACGTGCAGGCCATCGTCGAGCACACGCGCCGCTCGGCCGATTACGTCGCCGGCCTGTCGCCGCGCGCGGCGCTCGCGCTCGTGCATTCGGCGCGCGCGTGGGCCTATCTCGAAGGGCGCGACAAGGTGATTCCCGAAGACGTGCAGGCCGTCCTGCCCGGAGTAGCCGCGCATCGGCTGCGCCCGGCCCACGACACGCAACGCCGTGTCGACGTCGGCGCGCAGCTTCTTGCCGCGGTCCCGATCCCGTAACGCATCGCCTATCGGCTCGCGCCAGTCCCGTGAGCACCCTGCCGGAAGACGAAATCAGGCCCGACGCGGCCCCCCCGCCGCGCTGGCTGGCCACCCGCACCGGCCTGCTCTGCCTGCTGGGTATCGCAACCGTGTTTCTGGTCGCAATTGGCGCGTGGACCTACCACACCGTGGGCGCGTCATTGCGCGACCTGCGCTCGGACAGCATGCAGGGCCTGCTCGATGCGCAGGTGAACAGCCTGCGCGTGTGGATCTCAGAGGAGCTGGCCGACGCGGGACGTATCGCGCGCGACCCCGCCGTGCGTGACGCGGCAATGGCGCTCGTTGAGCGTGCCGAGCGCTCAGGCGGCGACTTCGCCGCGGTCTGCGCCAGCCCCGAGCGCGCGCACATGGTCGAAGTGCTGCGGCCGCTGCTGGACGACGAAGGCAGCGCAGGGCACAACGTCATCAGTCCCGCCGGCCGGCTCCTGTCGACCCAGTACCCGGATTACTGCGGCCTTGCCGTCCATCCGCACCGTTTCCTGCCGCGGATCGAAAAGGTATTCGGCGGCGAGCCGGCCTTCGTGCGCCCGGTGCGCGACACCGACCGGGTCGCGTTGCCGCCGAGCGTGCGCCCCGGCGGGCCGCTCGCGTGGATCGAGACGCCGGTGCGCGATCCGCAGGGGCGCGTGCGCGCTGTGCTCGGCATTGCCGAACCCGCCGAAGCGGGGTTCTCGGCGATCCTCGCCGCCACGCGCCCGGGCCGCTCCGGGGAGGTGTACGCATTCGACTCGGCCGGCTACCTGCTGTCGGAAAGTCGCTTCCTGCGCGAGCTGCAGACGATGGGCCTCGTCCCCGCAGAGGGCAGCGCGCTGCTCGGTGCGCAGGTACGCGAGGCCCCGGCCGCCCCATCGGCGGGCGAGGATGCCGACCGGCCGCTTACTCGCCTCGCAAAGGCTGCCCTCGACGCGCGCAGCGCCCGGGATCCCGCCGCCCAGCGTGGCGAGGTCCTTGAGCCGTATCGCAGCTACCACGGCGCGCAGGTCATCGGTGTGTGGCGCTGGCTGCCCGAACTCGATGTCGCGGTGGCGTTCGAAATCGACGCCGACGAGGCGTACGCGCCGCTTGCGCACCTCAAGATCGCCTACGCGGCAGTGCTGACCGCGCTCGTGATGGCGATCGTCGCGGCGCTCGGCATCGGGCTGCTCGCAGCGGAGTGGCGGCGCCGGTTCGGCGGCGCCAACAAGGCCGGCGCCTATGTCATCGAGCGCGAGATCGGCGCCGGCGGCATGGCCAACGTCTACCTCGCGCGGCACGCCCTCCTCAAGCGCCCGACCGCGGTCAAGATCCTCAAGGGCTTTCGCTCCACCGATGAGATGGTGGCGCGCTTCGCGCGCGAGGTGCAGCTCGCGAGCACGCTATCGCACCCCAACACGATCGAGATCTTCGACTACGGCCGCACGCGCGACGGCCGCTTCTACTACGCCATGGAATACCTCGACGGGGTCACGCTTGCGCGCCTGGTCGAGGCCGGCGGGCCGGTGGGCGTGGCGCGCACCGTGCACATCCTGCGCCAGGTGTGCGCCGGGCTCACCGAAACCCACGCGAGCGGCCTCGTGCATCGCGACATCAAGCCCGAGAACATCATGCTGTGCCGCCGCGGCATCGAGCTCGACGTAGTGAAGATCCTCGATTTCGGGCTGGTAAAGAACATCGCCGGCCCGCACAGCCGCGACCTCACGCGCAGCCTGCGCATCCTCGGCACGCCGCTGTACATGGCGCCCGAGCGCATTCGCTCGCCGGGCGATGTGGATGCGCGCGCCGACCTGTACTCGGTCGGCGTGGTGGCGTTTTTCCTGCTCACGGGAAGGAAGGTGTTCGAAAGCGAGGACGACCTCGAGCTCACGCAGAAGGTACTCAACGACGTCCCTCCCGCGTCGTCTTCGCTCGCGCCTTTCGCGGTCCCCGCCGAACTCGACCAGTTGGTGGCGCAGTGCCTGGCCAAGCGGCGCGAGGACCGCCCCGCCAGTGCAGCGGCGATGGTGGAGACCCTCGATGCATTGGCCTCGCTCCACCGCTGGACCCAGGCGCAGGCGGCCGCCGCGCAGTAATGCCCCCCGGGGCGATCGCCAGATCGTGGAAGGTCGGCCCGCCTCAGGCAGGAAACACGCCCGCGATCGTCGCCTGGATGGCTTCGGCCGCCGCGCGCGGATCGGCGGCCGCGCGGATCGGGCGGCCGACGACGATGTAGTCAGCGCCGTTGGCAAACGCCTGCGCCACGTCGACGGTGCGCTTCTGGTCGTCGCCCGGGCCCTTGCCGTCGGGATTCACTGGACGAATGCCAGGCGTGACGATGGTCAGGCGGTCGCCGAAAGCGGACTTGATCTGCGGTGCTTCCAGCCCCGAGGAGATCACCCCGTCGCAGCCGCACTCGAGCGCGGCGCGCGCGCGGGAGAGCACCAGCCGGCCCACATCGCCCTCGGCTCCCATCTCGGCGAGGTCGCTCTTGTCGAAACTGGTCAGGACGGTTACGGCGAGGATGCGCACGCCGCTCTGGGCTTCAACCGCCGCCTGCATCACCGAGCGGTGGCCGTGCACGGTCACGAAGGTCGCGCCGCGTCCGCGCAGGTTGGCTACTGCGCGCCGCACGGTCTCGGGGATGTCATAGAACTTCAGGTCGGCGAACACCTTCTTGTCGTGCGTGGCCAGCCATTCGAGCAGCTCGAAGTAGCCCCCGGAAGTGAACAGTTCGAGGCCGATCTTGTAGAACCCCACGGAGTCGCCGAGGGCTTTCGCCAGTGCGATCGCCTCTTCGGGCTTGGGCACGTCGAGGGCGACGATCAGTCGGTCGCGCGGTTCGATGGGCCGCTCGGAGGCGGCGGGCTGCGAAGGCATGGCGGTATCTCCGGATCGGTGCGGGGCGGGCGCCGGGGGCGCAACGTTCGCGATTCTGCCCGATTCCACGGAGTCGAACTGCGGCAGCACTGCGGTGATCGTCGCACCTATGACCACCACCAGCCAGGAGATATACACCCACAGCAGGAAAATCGGGATGGCCGCGAACGCACCATAGATCATGGTGTAGGTAGGGAAGTGGCGGATGTACATCGCAAAGCCGAGCTTGGACAGCTCGAAGGCAAGCGCGGCGATCAGCGCGCCTGCGACGGCATGCGGCAGCGCCACCTTGCGGTTCGGCAGCAGGTAGTAGACCACCGTGAACGCGATGCACGTGAACACGTAGGGCACGAGACGCAGAACGCTGATCGACACCCAGCCGGGCTGGCCGAGGTATCCGAGCGACTGCCCGACGATCCACGAGGTGACCGAAATGCTGGCGCCGATGAGCACCGGAGCGACGGCCAGCGCGGTGACATAGATCAGCACACGCCGCACCACCCCGCGCCGCTGGTCGACGCGGAACAGCCGGTTGAAAGTCTCGTCGATGCTGAGCATCAGGCTGAGCGAGGTGATACCGAGGAACACCAGGCCGATGGCGGTGAGCTGGGTGGCGTTGGCGGCGAATTCGTTCAACTGGGTGCGGACCAGGCGGCGGCCGATCTCGGGCAGGAAATTGCGCATCACGAACTGTTGCAGGGCCTCGATCCACTCCGGGAACACCGGCAGGGCGGAGGACACCGACAGCACCACCGCGAACAGCGGCACCAACGAAAGCAGCGTGGTGTAAGTGAGGCCGGCGGCTGTCTGGAAGCTGCGGTCCTCGTTGATCCTTCGCACCATCGACGCGCAGAAGGCAACGAATGCGCGACTGGCGGGAAGGTCTTCGCTCGGCATGGTCGCCCCTATAATACCGTCCCCGCCGCCACCGCTTCCGCCTCATTTCCCATGCCCGCGCAGTGCACCGACATCCTCGTGCTGTATTACTCGCAGGGCGGCTCGCTCCGGCGCATGGCCGAGCTGGTGGCCGACGGCATCGAGCGTGTTCCCGGCGCCAGCGCGCGCCTGCGCACCGTGCCGAAGGTCGCGGCCACCACCACTGTCGCCGCGCCATCCGTGCCCGACGCGGGTGCGCCGTATTGCGAACTCAGTGACCTCGAGGAATGCATCGGCCTGGCGATGGGCAGCCCGACGCGCTTCGGCAACATGGCCGCGCCGCTCAAGTATTTCCTCGACGGGACTTCGGGGCTGTGGTTGTCGGGTGCGCTTGCAGGCAAGCCGGCGTGCGTTTTCACCTCGAGCGCCAGCCTGCACGGCGGCCAGGAAACCACGCTGCTGTCGATGATGCTGCCGCTCCTGCACCACGGCATGCTCATCGTCGGCCTGCCCTATACCGAGCCGGTGCTGTCTTCCACTCTGGGCGGTGGCACCCCGTATGGCCCCAGCCACTACGCCGGCGTCGCGGGCGACCAGACGGTCAGCGACGCGGAACGCACGCTCTGCGTGGCGCAGGGAACGCGTCTTGCAGCGGCGGCGCTCAAGCTCGCGCGCGCGGACGACACTTGAGCGCCGGCATTCGCGTGGCGTGGGCCGCGGCCGCCGCGAGCCTCGTGGCGCTGATTTTCCTGTGCCTTGCGTGGGAACTGTGGCTCGCGCCGATCCGCACCGGGGGCTCGCTCCTCGCGCTAAAGACGCTGCCGCTGCTGATCCCGCTGCTCGGCGTGCTGCGCGGCAACCGCTACACTTTCCAGTGGTCGAGCATGTTCATCCTCCTCTACTTCACCGAGGGCGTGATGCGCGGCTGGGCCGACACCGGGCTCTCGCGCCAGTTGGCGCTGGTCGAGACGGCGTTGAGCGTGATCTATTTCGCTGCGGTGGTGTACTACTCGCGCATGACGCGCGGTTCGCAAGCGCAGTAGGCGCCTGTGTGAGGCGATCGCTCCGCCTGCCTCCCGCCTGCGTCGATGTACCGGAACCGGTACATCGACTGGCAGGATAGCCAATCAGGGAGCCAGTCTACAAAAATGAAAGTGGTAGATTGGTACCGTCGATGGATTACACTCCGCGCTGCGGGTTGACCTTCTCGGCCTTGCTCTCCAGCTTGTTGAGCGCGCTGATGTAGGCCTTGGCCGAGGCCACCACGATGTCGGTGTCGGCGCCCACGCCGTTGACGATCCGGCCGCCCTTGGAAAGCCGCACCGTGACTTCGCCCTGCGATTCGGTGCCCGCGGTCACCGCATTGACCGAATACAGCAGCAACTCCGCCCCGCTTTTGGCCACGGTTTCGATGGCCTTGAATATCGCATCCACCGGCCCGTCCCCTTCGGACTGGATCTTGTGCTCCTTGCCCGCCTCGGTGATCACCACCGAGGCGTGCGGGCGCTCACCCATGCCGCTCGCCTGGTTCATGTGGATGAGCTTCCAGTGCTCCTCGGTGTCGGGAATCGAGGTATCGGACACGAGCGACTGGAGGTCCTCGTCGAAGATCTCCGACTTCTTGTCGGCGAGGTCCTTGAACTTCTGGAACGCCTTGTTGTAGGCGTCTTCGGACTCGAGGTCGATGCCGAGTTCCTTCAGGCGTTGCTTGAACGCTGTGCGGCCCGAGAGCTTGCCGAGCACGATGCGGTTGGTGGTCCAGCCCACGTCCTCGGCGGTCATGATCTCGTAGGTCTCGCGCGCCTTGAGCACGCCGTCCTGGTGGATGCCCGAGGCGTGCGCGAAGGCGTTGGCCCCCACCACGGCCTTGTTCGGCTGCACCACGAAACCGGTGATCTGCGACACGATGCGCGAGGTCGGCACGATCTGGGTGGCATCGATGCGCGTGTCCATGCCGAAGAAGTCCTTGCGCGTGCGCACGGCCATCACCACTTCCTCGAGCGAGGTGTTGCCGGCGCGCTCGCCCAGGCCGTTGATGGTGCATTCGATCTGGCGCACGCCGCCGATCATGACCGCGGCGAGCGAATTGGCCACCGCCATGCCCAGATCGTTGTGGCAATGGACCGACCACACCGCCTTGTCCGAGTTGGGGATGCGCTCGCGCAGGCTGCGGATGAACTCGCCGAACTGCTGCGGCACCGCGTAGCCGACCGTGTCGGGTATGTTGATCGTGGTCGCGCCCTCGGCGATCACCGCCTCCAGCACGCGGCAGAGGAAGTCCGGGTCCGAGCGGCTGCCGTCCTCGGGCGAGAACTCGATGTCGGGGCAATGCTTGCGCGCGAAGCGCACCGAGAGCCTGGCCTGCTCATACACCTGGTCGGGCGTCATGCGCAGTTTCTTTTCCATGTGCAGCGCGCTGGTGGCGAGGAACAGGTGGATGCGCGGCGAGGCCGCGCCCATCACCGCGTCAAGCCCGCGCTGCACGTCCTTGTCGTTGGCGCGGCACAGACCGGCAACGGTGGAATCCTTCACCATCGCGGCAACGGCCTTGACGGCCTCGAAGTCACCGTTGGAGGCGGCCGGGAAACCGGCCTCGATGACGTCCACGCGCATGCGCTCGAGCGCCCGCGCGATGCGCAGCTTTTCTTCGCGCGTCATCGAGGCTCCGGGGCTTTGCTCGCCGTCGCGCATGGTGGTGTCGAAGATGATCAAGTGCTCTGGTTTCATGGCTGGGCTCCTGGGTGCGAAAAACGGTGGGCGTTGAATGGATGGACGGGTGCCTTTTCTCCGGGCCTGGGGGCCGGGAGGCAGGGGTACTCCGGGAAGGGGGTTCAGTGTGTGCGCGGGGGGCGCAGCAGCAGCGCGGCCAGCGGCAGTAGCGCCAGGCCGGGGAACGTCGAACGAAGGAGGTTCGAGGGCTGCATATCGGTCGAATATAGCCGCCTTCGCGGCGGCTGGCAAGCTACCGGCGCCTGCGCGCCGCCACTCACCGGCGCCTGCGCGCCTTGCGGTACACCCAGAACACGTAGCCCGAGAGAGAGTAGGCGACGAACATCAGGAACAACACCATCGGCGGGTTCGCTGCGATCACCGTGATGCCGCCGATGATGAGCGGCACCACCCAGAAAGGCACGCGCTTACGCAGGTTGAAATCCTTGAAGCTGTAGAACGGGAGGCTCACCACCAT
>JBDTRN010000090.1:0-10371 GCA_039931715.1 Betaproteobacteria bacterium | reverse complement strand
AAGACGCGCGGCAGCCTAAGGGCGCCCAAGGCGGCCGACCGGCCGGCGCTGGAGGCGCTTGTCACTGCCAGCGCCCTCGTGCAAAAGTACGTGACCGGCCAGGCGATCCGCAAGATCGTGATCGTGCCGGGTCGGCTGATTAACGTAGTGGTGTGAGAGGAGCAGGGGGTTCGGGCCCCTTCCGCCTGCGGCGGGGCCTTCCCGAACCCCCCGCACCTTCGGGGAGCTTCGCTTGAGAATGTACGCGCCGAGGATTTTGATTGTCGTACTTGCACTGGCCTTATCGGCCTGCGGGTTCCAGCTGCGCGGGACGGCGGCGCTGCCGTTCGATACGATCTACATCCCCAAGGCTTCCAGCGGCGTGGCGCTCGACCTCAAGCGCAACATCCAGGGCGGCACACGCACCAAGGTCGTCGACGATCCCAAGGCCGCCGAGGCGCAGCTGGAACTGAGTGGCGAGACCAAGTTCCGCAACATCCTGTCGCTCTCCGGCGCCGGCCGGGTGCGAGAGCTGCAACTCGTGTATCGCGTAAACCTGCGTGTACACGACGGCAAGGGTGGCGAGTTCATCCCGCTCTCGACGCTGTCGATCACGCGCGACCTCACCTACAACGACACCGACATCCTCGCCAAGGAGGCAGAGGAAGCGGCCATCTACCGCGAGATGCAGTCCGACCTCGTGCAGCAGATCCTGCGCCGCCTGTCGGCCGCACAGCCGGCCAAGCCGGTCGTGCAGTAGCGGCCAGCCCCGAGCCGTGCAGCTGCGCGCCGAACAGCTCGAGGCGCACCTCCGGAAGTCGCTCGCCCCGCTGTACGTCGTGCATGGCGACGAGCCGCTGCTCGGCATAGAGGCGGCCGATGCGATCCGCGCCGCCGCGCGCGCCAAGGGCTTCGCCGAACGCGAACTGCTGATCGCCGAGCGCGGCTTCGACTGGGGCGAACTGCTGCACGCGGGCGCAAGCCTGTCGTTGTTCGGCGCGCGCAAGATCGTCGAGCTGCGCCTGCCGACCGGCAAGCCCGGCACCGAAGGCGCCAAGGCGATCGAGCGTTACTGCGCCGATCCCAACCCCGAATGCCTGACGCTGGTGTCGCTGCCGCGCCTGGACAAGACCGGGCAGAACTCGGCGTGGTTCGGTGCGCTTGCGGGCGCCGGGGTGGTCATCGACCTGTGGAAAGTCGACCGCGCGCGCCTGCCTGAATGGATCAGCCAGCGCCTCGCGCGCGTGGGCCAGCGCGCCGGAAAAGAGGTGCTCGAGTTCCTTGCCGACCGGGTGGAAGGCAACCTGCTGGCGGCCCACCAGGAAGTGCAGAAGCTCGCGCTGCTGCTGCCACCCGGCGAGCTCATGCTGGAAGACGTCGAGGCCGCGGTGTCGAACGTGGCGCGCTACGACGTGCAGGGCCTCGTCGAAGCGCTCCTCGGCGGCGACATGACCCGCTATGCGCGCGTGCTGGAGGGTCTGCGCGGCGAAGGCGAAGCCCCCACTTTCATCCTGTGGGCGGTCTCGGAAGAACTGCGCGCGTTATCGCGCATCCTCTCCGGCATCGCCTCCGGCCGGCCGACGGAGCAGTTGTTTCGCGAGAACCGCGTGTGGCGCAACAAGGAGCCGATGATCAAGGCGGCGCTGCGCCGTTTCAGGCAGGAATCCGCCGATGCGGCCCTTGCGCACGCCGCGCTGATCGACCGCGTCATCAAGGGAATCGCCAAGGGCAGCGTGTGGGATGAGTTCCTGAAACTGGGTCTAGAATTGCAGCATGGACGCTGAGGTCGAAACCAAGCTGGACATCGATGCCTACATGCACTCGCTCGGGCGCGCTGCGCGCGCGGCGGCGCGCGACATTGCACGCGCCGACACGGCCACCAAGAACCGCGCGCTGAACGCCATTGCGGCGCGCCTGCGCGCCGGCGCGGCGGACCTCGTGGCGGAGAACCGGCACGACGTCGCCAAGGCGGTGGCCGAGGGCCGCGACAGCGCCTTTGTCGACCGCCTCACCCTGAGCGCCAAAAGCGTCGAACAGATGGCCGCAGGAGTCGAGCAGGTGGCGGCGCTGCCCGATCCCATCGGCCGCATCACCGATATGGAAATGCGCCCGACCGGCATCGAAGTCGGCCGCATGCGCGTGCCGCTGGGCGTGATCGGCATCATTTACGAATCGCGCCCCAACGTAACGGTCGACGCGGCGGCGCTGTGCCTGAAGGCGGGCAACGCGTGCATTTTGCGCGGCGGTTCCGAGGCGATCCACTCCAACCGCGCGATCGCCGCCTGCATTCGCGAAGGCCTCACCGCGGCCGGCCTGCCGCTGGCTGCGGTGCAGGTGGTCGAAACCACCGACCGGGCTGCCGTGGGCGCGCTCATCACGATGCCGGAATTTGTCGACATCATCGTGCCGCGCGGCGGCAAGGACCTGATCTCGCGCCTGATGCGCGAATCGAAGATCCCCATGATCAAGCACCTCGACGGCGTATGCCATGTCTACATCGACGGCGCGGCCGACCCGGAAATGGCGGTGCGCATCGCCGACAACGCCAAGACCCAGCGCTACGGAACCTGCAATACGCTGGAGACGCTGCTGGTGGCGGAGTCCATCGCCGCCAGGGTGCTGCCCGCCATCGCGGCGATCTACCGCGCCAAGGGCGTGGAAATGCGCGGCGACGCGGCCACCCGCAAACTCGTGGCCGACGCCCTGCCGGCCACCGAAGAGGACTGGTACGCCGAGTACCTCGCCCCCATCGCGGCGATCCGGGTGGTGAAGGGCATCGACGAGGCCATCGACCACATCGCCAAATACGGCTCGCAGCACACCGACGCGATCGTGACCGGGGACCGCGCGCATGCCGATCGTTTCCTGCGCGAGGTCGATTCGGCCTCCGTGATGGTGAATGCCTCCACGCGGTTTGCCGACGGCTTCGAGTTCGGCCTCGGCGCCGAGATCGGCATTTCCACCGACAAGCTGCACGCGCGTGGCCCGGTGGGGCTCGAAGGGCTCACTTCGCAGAAATTCGTCGTCCTGGGCCACGGCGAAGTGCGCGCTTGAAGGCGGGCGGCACCGGCATCCTCGGCGGCTCGTTCGACCCGGTCCACATCGCGCACCTTGCCGCAGCCCATGCCTCGCTCGCGGCCCTGCATCTCGAGCGTGTGCTGTGGATTCCCGGCGGCACCCCGCCACACCGCGGCGCGCCGGTCGCATCGGCCGCGCACCGCGCCGCGATGATCCGCCTCGCGATTGCCGGCGAGCCGCGCTTTACGCTGGATGAGCGCGAGGTGCG
Source organism: Betaproteobacteria bacterium (assembly GCA_039931715.1). GTDB lineage: Bacteria > Pseudomonadota > Gammaproteobacteria > Burkholderiales > SG8-39 > SZAS-79. The sequence goes on along the minus strand of JBDTRN010000090.1, from coordinate 7,106 downwards.
CAAATCCTCGCCCTCCTTCACGGTCGAAACCCTCGAAGCGCTGCAGGCCGAGCTCGGGCCGCGCGCGGGGCTCACCCTGCTGATCGGCGCAGACCAGTACGAAAAGCTCACCACATGGCACCGCTGGAAAGATCTGTTCGAGTTCGCACGGATCGCGGTGTTCGCGCGGCCGCACCATACTCTTGCGCCATCCGCCGGGGACCACCCCGTCACTGTGGTTCCGATGACGCCGCTCGACGTGTCCTCCACGCAGATCCGCCGGCGCATCGCGGCCGGCGAAACGGTGCGGGGAATGGTGCCCGAAGCGGTTCTCGACTATATTCAAACGCATCACCTGTATTCGTCCCAGGAGCACCAGCAGATCTGATGGATATCCGGAAAAAGCAACGCGCGGTGGTCGACGCGCTCGAAGACATCAAGGGCCGCGACATCGTGGTGTTCAACACCGAGCGGCTGTCGCCGTTCTTCGAGCGCGTGGTGATCGCGAGCGGCGAGTCCACGCGCCAGGTCAAGGCGCTCGCGGACAACGTGCAGGAAAAGTTGAAGCAGCTCGGCGCGCGCGTCTACGGGACGGAGGGCGGCGACACCGCCGAATGGGTGCTGGTCGACCTCGGCGACATCATCGTCCACGTGATGCATCCCACCACGCGCCTCACCTACAACCTCGAGGAGCTCTGGGGCGGCAAGGACGTCAAGATCAAGCGCGACGCCATCCCGGTGCGCCCGAGCGCGGGCCCAAGCACCGAGCCCGTCCGCAAGGCAGTCGCCAAAACCAAGGTAAAGCCCACGGCGAAGGCGAAGGCCGCGGCAGCCAGCGCCAGGAAGGCGAAGGCCCGCCCCGCGGCGAAAAAGAAATCCCCCGCCGAGCGCGCCGCGCCCGCGCGCAAGGCGCCCGCGCGCCGCTCGCGGTGACAAGGCCGATGCGCGCCACGCCGCCCGCAAGCGCCGCCCGGGCCTAGCCATTGCCGCGCCTGTCGATCGTCGCGATCGGCGACAAGCTGCCCGAGTGGGCGACGATAGCGTGTGACGAATACCTGAAGCGCCTGCCGCGCGGCTTCGAGGCCGCGCTGGTCGAAGTTCGCGCCGAGCCGCGCTCGAGCGGCAAGTCCGTGCCGCAACTCATGGCAGCCGAAGCCACGAAGATCCGCGCCGCACTGCCTCGTGGCACCCGCCTCGTCGGCCTGGACGAGCGTGGCAAGGACATGACTACCACCCAGTTTTCCGCCCGATTGCGGCAGTGGCTCGATTCGGGCGTGCCGACCGCCTTCCTGGTCGGCGGGCCCGACGGCCTCGACCCGGCTCTCAAGGGCGAGTGCGAAGCGCTGCTCAGGCTGTCCAGTTTCACGCTGCCGCATGCGCTCGCGCGCGCAGTGTTCGCCGAGCAGCTGTATCGTGCCGCCTGCGTCCTCACCGGGCACCCTTACCACCGCGAATAGCGCCAGGCCGGCTGCGGTGAAACGCCCGTTTGCGGCGCCTGCTACACTCGAAACGAGCCTCTCCCGAATCCCTCCGCCATGATCAGCCCCCAGGACCGCAGCCTGTATCTCGCTTCGCGCAGCCCGCGGCGCAGGGAACTGCTGACCCAGATCGGGGTGCGCTTCCACCTGCTGCTCTTCCGCGAGCGGCTCGATGGCGTGCCCGAGGTCAGCGAGGCGGCGATCGAGGGCGAGTCGCCGCGCGATTACGTGGAGCGGGTATGCCGCGCCAAGGCCGAAGGCGGTTGGCTGCGCATGCAGCAACGCAGCCTGCCGCGCAGCCCGGTGCTGTCGGCCGATACCACGGTCGCGCTGGAAGGCCGCATCTTCGCCAAGCCCGCCGACCGGGCGGAGGCTGCGGCCATGCTCGCTGAGCTCTCGGGGCGCCAGCATGAAGTCCTCACCGCGGTGGCGCTCAAGTACGACGAGCGCGTCGAGGTCGCGGTGTCCTCCACCGAAGTCGATTTTCGTGCCCTCACCGCCGACGAGATCCAGCGGTACGTCGACACCGGCGAGGCCGACGACAAGGCCGGCGCCTACGCTATCCAGGGCCGCGCCGGCCAGTTCATCGCCGCCATCCGCGGCAGCTACTCGGGTGTCATGGGGCTGCCGCTGTACGAGACGGCGCAACTCATCGAGCGCTTCGGGCGCCCGCAGGACCGCCGCCTGGCGGGCGCCTGAAAGCCGCGCCCATGATCGAGGAAGTCCTGATCAACATCACGCCGCAGGAAACGCGCGTCGCGGTCATGCAGAACGGCGTAGCGCAGGAACTGCTCGTCGAGCGCTCCGCCAGCCGCGGCCGCGTGGGCAACATCTACAAGGGCCGCGTGGCGCGCGTGCTGCCGGGAATGCAGTCGGCATTCGTAGAGATCGGCCTGGAACGCGCGGCTTTCCTGCATGTGGCCGACATCTGGGAGCACCGCCCGCGCGAAGGCTGCACCACACCCGCCAAGCCGATCGAGAAGATCCTCGCCGAGGGCCAGCCGATCGTGGTGCAGGTCATCAAGGACCCGATCGGCACCAAGGGGGCGCGCCTGTCGACGCAGGTCTCCATCGCTGGGCGCCTGCTGGTGTACCTGCCGCAGGACCCCCACATCGGCATCTCGCAGAGGATTGGCGACGAGGCCGGCCGCGCGGCGCTGCGCGAGCGCCTGCAGCAGGTCATGCCGCCCGACGAGAAAGGCGGCTTCATCGTGCGCACCATCGCCGAATGCGCGAGCGCCGAGGAGTTGGCCGCCGACATCGCCTACCTGCGCCACCTGTGGCGCGACGTGAGGGAGCGCTCGATCGCCGCGCGCCCGGCCGAAATCGTCTACGAGGACCTGTCGCTCGCGCAACGCGTGCTGCGCGACATGGTCTCGGGCGATACCGGCCGCGTGATGATCGATTCGCGCGAGAATTTCCAGAAACTTTCCGCGTTCGCCGAGACCTATACCCCGCAGGTGCGCGCGCGGCTGGACCACTACACCGGCGAGCGGCCCCTGTTCGACCTGTACAACGTCGAGCAGGAAATCGAGAAGGCGCTGGCGCGGCGCGTAGATCTCAAGTCCGGCGGCTACCTCATCATCGACCAGACCGAAGCGATGACCACCATTGACGTGAACACCGGCGGCTTCGTGGGCACGCGCAACTTCGACGACACGATCTTCAAGACCAACCTCGAAGCGACACAGACCATCGCGCGCCAGCTGCGCCTGAGGAATCTCGGCGGCATCATCGTGCTCGACTTCATCGACATGGACTTGGAGGAGCACCGCAGCGCGGTGCTCGAGGAGCTGCGCAAGGCTCTCTCGCGCGACCGCACGCGCATGACGGTCAACGGCTTCACCCAGCTCGGGCTGGTGGAGATGACGCGCAAGCGCACGCGCGAGTCGCTCGCCCACGTGCTGTGCGAGGCCTGCCCGATGTGCGACGGGCGCGGCGAGGTTAAAACCGCGCGCACCGCGTGCTACGAGATCCTGCGCGAGATCCTGCGCGAGGCGCGGGCGTTCAACGCGCGCGAGTACCGCGTGCTGGCCGGCCGCGCGGTGATCGACCTCTTCGAGGAGGAGGAATCGCAGTCGCTTGCGATGCTGTCGGACTTCATCGGCAAGCCGATCTCGATGCAGGTGGAAAGCAGCTATACGCAGGAACAATTCGACATCGTCCTAATGTAGGGGTCCCAATGAAAAGCCTCGTATTCCAGCCGGCGCGCAAGCTCGCCCGCATGATCCGCACCCGCAAGCTCTCGGCGCTCGAAGTGATGAAGGCGCACATCGCGCAGGTCGAGCGCGTCAACCCGAAGGTAAACGCTATCGTCACCTTCCTGCCCGAGGCGGCTTTGAGGGAAGCGAAGAAGCTCGACGCCAGGCTCGCCGGCGGCGGCGACGTCGGCCCGCTGGCGGGCCTGCCGATCGCCTACAAGGACATGGTGGTGACCAAGGGCATCCGCACCACCTTCGGCTCGCCAATCTATAAGGACAACGTGCCGGACGCGGACCACGTGCTGGTCGAGCGCCTCAAGGCCGCCGGCGCGATCACGCTGGGCAAGACCAACACGCCTGAGTTCGCCGCCGGCAGCCAGACCTTCAACAAGGTGTTCGGCGCCACGCCCAACCCGTACGACCTCACCAAGACCTGCGGTGGGTCCTCAGGCGGCGCGGCGGTCGCGGTGGCCTGCGGCATGTTGCCGTTCGCGGACGGCTCAGACCTCGGCGCGTCGCTGCGCAACCCGGGCAACTTCTGCAACGTGGTGGGGTTCCGCCCCACGCCGGGGCGCACGCCGTACTACCCCACCGGCGACGCGTGGGCGACGCTCTCGGTCATCGGGCCGATTGCGCGCTCGGTGGAGGACACCGCGTTCCTGTTCTCTGCCATGGCGGGCCCGGACCTGCGCTCACCGATCAGCATCACAGAGCCGGGCTCGATCTTCGCCCGGCCGCTGGGCCGCGATTTCAGGAAGGTGCGCGTCGCCTGGTCGAAAAACCTCGGCGGGCTGCCGGTGGACAAGCGCGTGACAGCGGTGCTTGAAAAGCAGCGCAAGGTGTTCGAGTCGCTCGGCTGCATCGTCGAGGATGCCGAGCCCGACCTGTCCGGCGCCGACGAGGCTTTCCACGTGCTGCGCGCGGTGGGATTCGTGCAGAAATACGGCGCGCTGCTCAAAAAGCACCGCAGCAAGCTCAAGGACACCGTGATCTGGAACATCGAGGAAGGCATGAAGCTCGACGGCCCGCGCATTGCGCGCGCCCAGGCGCTGCGCTCCGACGTGTACCGGCGCATGCGCGAGTTCATGGACCGCTACGAGTTCTTCCTGCTGCCGGTGAACCAGGTGGCGCCCTTTCCGGTGACGCAGGCGTATATCGATACGATCAACGGCGTGAAGCTCGCCAACTACATCGACTGGATGAAGACCTGCTACTACATCACCGTCACCAGCCACCCGGCGATCTCGGTGCCGGCGGGCTTCACGGATGACGATCCCGCGCTGCCGGTGGGGCTGCAGATCGTGGGGCGCTATCGCGATGACTTCGGCGTGCTGCAGTTGGCGCATGCCTTCGAAGGCGAGACCCAGGTCGCATTGCGCCGGCCGGAAATCGCGCTGGAAGCTTGAACTCTGCCGGTGCCCCGCGCCCGCGCACGAACCGGGGGACCGCAGGGATTGCAGTCGAACAAAGGACGCACAGCGCATGAACATGCCAACCGCAGTGGTGGTGGGTGTCGGCGCCGAACAGGGCCTCGGCGCGGCCCTTTGCCGGCGCTTTGCCGCCGGCGGCCATCATGTGCTGGCCGCCGGGCGCACCGAAGCCAAGGTCGCTCTGGTGGCCAAAGCCATACAGGCTGGTGGCGGCAGCGCCGAGGCGTTTGCGATGGACACCACGGTGGAGGCCGACGTGATCGCGCTGTTCGACCGCGCGATGGCGCCGGGGGCCGGGCGCGAGCCGGCGGACCTCGTCGCCTTCAACGCCGGGGTCAACCAGAAGATCGACCTGCGCGAGCTCGACGCAGCCACCTTCGAGGAGTTCTGGCGCATCGGCTGCTTCGGCGGCTTCCTGGTCGGGCGCGAGGCGGCGCGGCGATTGGTGCCGCTCGGGCGCGGTACGGTGCTGTTCACCGGAGCCTCGGCCAGCCTGCGCGGCAAGCCGGGCTTCGCGCACTTTTCCGCCGCCAAGGCCGGGTTGCGCATGCTCGCGCAGAGCATGGCGCGCGAGTACGGGCCCCTTGGCATCCACGTGGCGCATGTGGTGATCGATGGCGGCATCAACGGCCACCGCCTCATTTCGCGCCGGCCCGAGGCGTTGGCCGAGCGCGGCGCAGACGGCCTGCTCGGCATCGATGCCATCGCCGAGACCTACTGGCACATCCACCGCCAGCCGCGCACCGCGTGGGCACAGGAGATCGATCTGCGCCCGTACAAGGAAGCGTTCTAGCTACGAATCCCGAACTTTTGGTTTTCTAAAGTCAAGCGGGGCGCGGCTCTCCCGTTAGTCAGTGTACTGGCTCCGGTACATTTTCGGAGCCCGCGACCGAACCTTGAGACAAGTGCGGCGAGCATTCCCGTTTCGGACTGATCGGTTGACACCCAGTTTCGCGCGCGCGGCGGCCAGGATCGATGTCGTAAAGCCGGCGGGTAGGACTTAAAAAGCGCTTCGAAACCGACTACTCGGCGGTATCGAAGCGGTACCCGACCCCGGTTTCGGTCAACAGGTGACGGGGCTGCGCAGGATCATTCTCGAGTTTCTTCCTCAGGTTGGCCATGTAGATGCGCAAGTAGTGCGCGCTTTCGACGTAGCCGGGGCCCCAGACTTCCTTGAGCAGGTAGCGCTGCGTGAGCACTTTGCCCGGGTATTTGACCAGCACTACGAGCAAGCGATACTCGGTTGGCGTGAGGTGGACATCGGCGCCGGCGCGCTTTACCCGGCGGTTGACCAGGTCGACCTCGAGCTCGCCAGCGCGGAGCACGCCCGCTGCATCACCGTCGCTTGTCGCGGAATGGCGCAGGGCGACGCGCATCCGTGCAATGAGCTCGCCTACGCCGAACGGTTTCACCACGTAGTCGTCCGCGCCGGCTTCAAGCGCGGCGATCTTGTCGGCTTCCTGGCTGCGCGCCGAGAGAACGATCACAGGCACCGAGGACCACTCCCGCAGTTGCCGGATGAACTCGATGCCGTCCATGTCCGGGAGGCCCAGGTCGAGGATCACGACTTCCGGCCGGCGGGTTGCGCACTCGACCAGGCCCTGCTTGCCCGTCGCGGATTGATGGACCGTAAACTCGTTGGCTTCCAGCGAAGTCTTAAGGAATCGCTGGATCTGCGGCTCGTCCTCTACCACCACTACGACGGGGCGCACCGAAGTCATCGCTCCGCCTCGACGATCGGAGGGTGCGCCGTTTGCGGTAGTGTGAAGCTGAAGCGCGCGCCTCCCGCGGCGCTGCGGCCGGCGCGGATCGTGCCTCCGTGGGCTTCGACGATGCTGCGGCAGATTGCCAGTCCCAGGCCCACCCCCCCCGTAGCCGACTCAGGCGACCCGCGATAGAACTTGTCGAACACGTGCTTTTCCTCTCCCGGCTTGAGGCCCGGGCCGTTGTCGCCCACCGAAATGGTTACATCGTCCACGCCGAACTCGGCGGCGATTGTCACTGTGCTGCCGGGCGGT
>JBDTRN010000089.1:0-10511 GCA_039931715.1 Betaproteobacteria bacterium | reverse complement strand
CAGCAATATCTGGTAACAAATCCGCGTCGGGCGGCCGGCGGGGCCGGGTTCAAATGGGCCTCGTTCCCATGGAGATTGCCCGATGAAAGCCCTCATGCTGATGATTGTGTCCGTAGCAGCGTTGTCCGGATGCGCCGTGGTCCCCGCCTATGGCCCGCCGGGGTATTACGCCCCCGCGGTGGTGGTCCCGTACTACGGCGGCTACGGCTATCGCGGCGGCTATCGCCGCTGGTAGGAGCGCAGGCCCACGTGACATAAGGCACACGAGGCCATGGCCCGGCTTGATATGCTTCGGCCATGGACCTCAGCCTCCAGGTTGGCAAGTACGACATCAACGAGCTGCTCGGCAAGGGCGCCACGGGCACCGTCTATCACGCCCGCGACACGTTTTCGGGCAATGTCGTCGCCCTGAAGGTCATCGAGCCGGAGGTGTTTCGCGACCCCGAGTTCGGCACCATGTACCGCGCGCAGTTCCTCAACGAGGCGTCGCTCGCGGGCAAGCTCAAGCACCCGCACATCGTTACCATTTACGATGCCGTGGTTCAGGAGGACTCCGGCCACATCGCCATGGAACTGCTCACCGGAGGCGACCTCTCTCAGCATGTGACCCCGCAGACGCTGCTGCCTATCGCCGACGTGCTTCAGATCGGGTTCAAGTGCTGCGGGGCCCTTGACTACGCGTTTCACGAAGGCATCGTCCACCGCGATATCAAGCCGGCCAACCTGATGATCGCCCAGGGCACGGACGTGAAGATCGCTGATTTCGGCGCCGCGCTGCTGCGCAAATCTCAGGTCGCCCAGACCTCGGCCATGGGCTCGCCCTACTACATGTCGCCCGAGCAGATCGAGGGCAAGCCGCTGACCTTGCACAGCGACATGTTCAGCTTGGGCGTGTCGCTGTACGAACTGCTCACCGGCTCGCGCCCTTTCGGCGGGAGCACCATGGACGAACTTCTCACGCACATCCTCGAGGGCGACCCGCTGCCGCCCTCCAGCGTGCGCGCGGACATGCCGCGCGACATCGACCGGATCCTGCTGCAGGCGCTCGGAAAAAAACCGCAGCACCGCTACCCGACATGGGCGGAGTTCGCGCTCGACCTGTCGAAGGTGGTGCGTCTGGTGCTGCCCGCAGGAGAGATTTCGGACAGTGAGAAGTACGTGACGCTCAAGCGCGTGCCGATGCTCTCGGGGCTGGCCGACTTTGAGCTGTGGGAACTGGCGCGCGCCGGCGCGTGGTCGCGGGTGAAGCGGGCCACGCCGCTGGTGAAGGAGAACGAGCCCGGGCAGAACTTTTTCTTCCTTGCCCAGGGCCAGGTCAAGGTGATCCGCCAGGGACGCCTGCTTAATACCATCGACCAGGGCGAATGCTTCGGCGAGATGGCCTATATCCGCGGCGGCGAACTGCCGCGCCACGCCACGGTGGAGTCGCTGACCGACATCATGCTGGCGGAATTCTCCCCCGATGCGCTGTCCCTCATGAGCCTTGGGGCTCAGCTCGCGCTCACGCGGGCGCTGGTGCGCAACGTGGTCGACCGGCTGGAACTGGCGAATTCCCGCGTGGCGCGCTAGTCTCCCCCTTTTCGAGGGGAGGGAGCGCCATGAAACCTGAAATGCTGCTGCTGCTGTGGGCAGTCATGCTCACGTTCGTCCAGATGCTCATCGCCGCGCAAGGCGCTTACATGCAGACCGGGCTGGTGATGCTCGCCGGCAACCGGGAGGGTTTTCCCGCCCTGACCGGCTGGGCCGGGCGCGCGCAGCGGGCCCACCGCAACATGATCGAGAACATGGTGCTGTTCGCGGCGCTGGTGTTCCTCGTGATCGCCGCGGGCCGCTCCAATCCCATGACCGTGCTCGGCGCCCAGTTGTTTTTCTGGGGCCGGCTCGCCTATGCGCTTATCTACCTGGGCGGGTTTCCGTGGGTGCGCACGCTGGCCTGGTTCGTGTCGATCATCGGCCTGGTGCTCATGGCACTGCAGCTATTGTAGGTGCGCACACCCGGCGGCGCGGCCTGCACCCGCGCTTGGCCGGACCGACAAGAAGAGTGAGGAGACCTGCAATGCATGCAAGTACGTTGAAGGCGATGTGGAAAAGGATGGCTCGCGCGGCGCTAGTCGCGACGGCCGCCGCATTTGCGCTTGCGCCCTTGCCGGCAGCGGCCCAGGCGTGGCCCGCCAAGCCGGTCACGCTGGTGGTGCCGTTCCCGCCGGGCGGGTCGGTCGATCCGCTCGCGCGGTTGCTCGCGGCCAGGCTGTCGACTTCGCTCGGCCAGCAGTTCATCGTCGAGAACAAGACGGGCGCCTCAGGGTCCATCGGCACGGCCTATGTGGCCAAGTCGGCGCCCGACGGTTATACCTTCGTGGTGGTGTTCGACACCCACGCGGTGAATCCCTCGCTCATCCCGAACATGCCGTTCGACACGGTCAAGGACCTTGCCCCCGTGATGCTGGTGGGCACAGCGCCGATGGCCATCGTGACCGCGCCCTCGAAGCCCTACAAGACGTTTGCAGACGTAGTTCGCGCCGCCAAGGCCAGGCCCGACACGATCAGCTACGGCAGCGTCGGAAGCGGCAGCCTCGGTCACCTGACGTTCATGATCCTGCAGCAGTCCGGCGGGTTCAAGGCAGTTCATGTGCCGTACCGGGGCGGCGGCCCGATGATGACCGACGCGATCGGCGGGCAAGTCGACACGGCTATCGGCTCGGTGGCCGCGGTGGGCGCCAACGTGCGCGGCGGAAAGCTGCGCGCGGTAGCCGTCACCGGCGAAAAGCGCAGCCACACCATGCCCGAGGTGCCGACCCTGGTCGAGCAGGGCTTCCCGGGTTTTTCGGCTTATGCGTGGTGGGGCATCTTCGCCCCGGCCGGCACGCCCAAGCCCATCATCGACCGCATGAACGCCGAGCTCGCCAAGGCGCTGAACCTGCCCGACCTCAAAAAGCAGCTCACCGAGCAGCTCGGCATGGACCTCGCCATCAGCTCCCCCGAGGGGCTGCAGAAGTGGACCGTGGGCGAGATCGAGCGCTGGACCAGGGTGGTGCGCGAAAACAACATCCGCGCCGACTGATCGCGCATCGGTAAGGACGAGATGAAACCGACCCGCATTTGCATGGTGCGCCATGGCGAGACGGCGTGGAACGCCGAAGGCCGCGTGCAGGGCCAGCTCGACATCCCGCTCAACGACGTCGGCCGCGCGCAGGCGCGCGCCACCGCCGAAGCCCTTGGCGGGCACGACTTCACCGCCATCTATTGCAGCGACCTCATGCGCGTGCGCCAGACATGCGAGCCGACGGCGAGGAAACTCGCGCTGCCGGTGGCCTACCTCGTCGAATTGCGCGAGCGAAATTTCGGCATGTTCGAGCGCCTCACCTACGTCGAAGTGCGCGAGAAATTCCCTGTGCAGTACGCGCGCTTCCGCGACAAGGACCCGGATTTCGACTTCGAGGGCGGCGAAACGCTGCGCGGCTTCAACGAGCGTTCGCTCAAGGCCATCGGCAACCTCATCGCGCAACACTCGGGCGAGCAGATCCTCGTGTTCACGCACGGCGGTGTGCTCGAGATGGTGTATCGGCATGCGCGCGCGGTGGGGCTTTCGTCGCCGCGCGATTTCGAGATTCCCAACGCCGCGATCAACTGGATCGAGGTGACCCCGGACGAGTGGAAGGTCTGGGCGTGGGCCGAGGTGGCGCACCTCGAGGCGGCACTGGACGACCTGCGCGAATAGCACCCACGAACCTAGGAAGCCGTCATGCCTGCGAGCAACGAAATCGAAGCGAAGCGCCCCTATATTCCCCACGGCGTCATCCCGGCCGTGGTGCTGCCGTTCTTCGATGATTTGTCCATCGACGAGGCGTCTTACCGGGCGCACTTGCGCGACGTGGCCGCGACCGAGGGGCTCTCGGCAATCACCATCAACGCCCACTCGACCGAGGCGGCGTCGTGCACATTTTCCGAGCAGGAGCGGGTGCTGGCGATCACCCGTGACGAGATCGGGGCGAAGCTCCCCATCGTCCACGGCGTCTATGCCGAAGGCAGCCTCGAAGCCGCGCGAATCGCCAAAATGGCGGCTGCGGGCGGGGCTGCGGCGCTGCTGGTGTTTCCGCCCGGACCGTTCACCATGGGCCAGCGCCCGGAGATGGTGATCGAGCATTTCCGCCGCATCAGCGATGCAAGCGGCCTGCCGCTCATCGCCTTCCAGTACCCGCTCGCCGGCGGGCAGGGCTACCCGATGGCCACGTTGCTGCGTCTGATCGAAGCCGTGCCATCGGTGCGCGCGATCAAGGACTGGTGCAATCACCCCGTGCAGCACGAGCGGCACATCCGCGTCCTGCAGTCGCTCGACCCGGTGGTAAATGTGCTCTCCACCCACAGCGCATGGCTGTTCAGCTCGCTGGTCCTGGGCTGCAACGGCCTGCTTTCGGGCAGTGGCTCGGTGATCGCGCCCCTGCAGGCGCAGCTTTTTCGCGCGGTACGTGCCAACGACCTCGCCACCGCCCGCAGCCTGCACGACCGCATCTCGGCCACGGCCGAAGTGTTCTATGCCGACCCGGCGGTCGACATGCACAACCGCATGAAAGAAGCCCTCGTCCTGCTGGGCAAGCTGCCCCGCGCGGTGGTGCGCCCGCCACTGGTCAAGCTTCCCGACGCAGAGGTCGCGCGCATCAGGCAGGCGCTGGTGCGCGCAGACCTGCTGCCCGCCGAAGCGCCCCGCGCCCGCGCGGCGGCCTGACCCCGCCCGGGGTTGCGCCCTGGGCCCGCAGCAAGAGCCGCGTTGTCGCCTCGCGCGCCTAGCGCCCCTTGTAGACCGGCTCGCGCTTTTCCACGAAGGCCCGCAGCGCCTCGCGCGAATCTTCCGCGTCCTTGAGGCCGCACATGGTCTCGACCACGCTTTCCATCGAGCGGCGATAGTCGAGATCGTTGGCGCGCACGAAGGCGTCGCGCAAGAGCTTCATCGCGATGGGCGATTTTTTTGCCAGCCTGCGCGCTAGCGCTCGCGCGCGTGGCAGGACCTCGGCACGCGGAACCACTTCGTTGATCACGCCCAGCCGGTGCATTTCGGCCGCGCTGACGATGTCGCCGGTGAAGAGGAGCTGCGCGGCGCGGTGGCGGCCCGCCTGGCGGGGCAGGTGCACGAGGTGCATGGCCGGCAGCAGGCCGACGTCGATCTCCGGGTAACCCCAGCGGCCCTCCTCGGCGGCAATGATCATGTCGCATGACACCGCCCAGGTGACACCGGCGGCGCGCGCGTGGCCATTGACGGCCGCGATGACCGGCTTGCCCAGCCGGTAGAGCGACTCGTGCATCTCGTAATAGAACACCTCGATGAAGCGCCGCAGCGCCTGGCCGTCGAATTCGAGCGCCAGCTTGAGGTCGACGCCGGCGGAGAACACCGTGGGCAGCGCGCTGGTGAGGATCACCGCGCGCGCGGTCTCGTCGGCGCGGGCACGGTCGTAGGCGTCGATGACTTCGCGCGCGAGCTGGTGGTCGATCGCATTGACCGGCGCGCGGTTCATGCTGATCTCGGCGACGTTCTCGATGACGCGGTACTCGACAAGCTGGGGCATGCGGGGCTCTCCTTGGCAGGCACAGGGTCGGACAAGGGGGCAATTATCGGCCACGCCGCAAGGTGTAACCGCGCTGTTACCAAAGGGTTTCGCGCCGCAGGAATTTTTTCGCGCCTTGCCCGTCCAACCCTTACGCAATCACGCATCGATAAAGGACAGGCAATGAAGCTGCGTTCCCTGGCGGTGGCTTCCCTGGCACTTGTGGTGGCGGTGGCGCCCGCACTGGCGGCTGCGGCCGGCCCGGCAGGGCATGGCGGCGGGCATCGCCATTCGGCCCCGCGCGTGAGCATCGGGATTGGCGTCGGCGTGGGCGGGATGTGGAATCCCTACTACGACCCGTTCTACGACCCGTTCTACGACCCGTACTGGGACTACGGCTATCCCCCCAACGCCTACGGCTATGTGGCGCCGCCGCCGGTGCCGTGTACGCCGGCCGACGTGCCGACCAAGGAACCTTCCACCAATATCTTCAGCCCCGACTACTCCTACGACCGCATCGACGCGGCGCGCTGTGCGCCGCAGGTTGCAGGGCAGGAACCAGTCCCGGCGACGGCGCCCGCCCCAGCGGCAGTGCAACCACCGCCCGCGTATTACTTCTGCCGTAGCGCCAATGCCTACTATCCGCAGGTGGCGCAATGCGCCGAAGGCTGGCAGCAGGTGGCGCCCAAGCCACCGGGAATGTAGCCGCGCACCCCATTGCGCGGATTTGTGGGGCAAACTGGGTGATGCGCGCCAACGCGCTCAACGGGAGAAAGTGATGGTCATCGGCATGCTGATCTTCAAGGACATGACGCAGCTCGATTTCACCGGGCCTTACGAGGTTTTCTCGCAGATGCCCGGCTGCGAGGTCAAGGTCATCGCGGCCACGCTGGAACCCGTCGCCGCCAACGGCGGACTGCGATTCCTCCCGGACACGACGCTGGAGACCGCGCCGGCGCTGGATCTCGTCTTCGTGCCGGGCGGCCCGGGCGTAGGCGCGTTGATGGAGGACCGCAAGGTGCTCGAATTCCTGCGTCGCCAGTCGGCCGCGGCGCGCTACGTGACCTCGGTCTGCACCGGCGCGCTGGTGCTCGGCGCGGCCGGGCTGCTCAAAGGCTACCGCGCCACCACGCATTGGCTGTCACTCGACCTGCTGCGCGAATTTGGTATCACTGCCGCCACAGAGCGCGTGGTGATCGACCGCAATCGCATCACCGGCGGCGGGGTCACCTCGGGCATCGACTTCGCCCTGGTAGTGGCCGCGGAAGTCTGCGGTGCTGACGCGGCCAAGCAAATCCAGTTGCTGATCGAATACAACCCTGCGCCGCCGTTTGCCTGCGGACATCCCTCGACGGCCGATGCAGCCGTGGTCGAGCGCGTGCGCAGCGCCCGTGCGGGCATGCAGGCCGCGCGCCTGGAAAAGGCGAAGAAGGCGGCGGCGCTGTATTGCTGAGGGGGAGGACGAATTGATGCCGCCCCCGGCAGGTTGACTGCCTAGAGCTGCACCCCCGCTGCGGCGAGGATGCCGCGCACCCTTGCTCTCTGCTCGTCCGAGATCGTGAGACGTTCGGCGAAGTCCTTTCCGAGCGGTCGCGTTGCGTCGATGCCCATCTTGGTCACGGTGAATTCTTCCGGGTCGGAGGTCGGGTCGAGGATCGCGCCCTTGCTGCCGGGGATGAACACGATGTCCTTCTCGGCGCGCACGCGCGTGCATACGGCCCACATGACGTCGTTCATGTCGAAGATGTCGACGTCCTCGTCCACCACGATGACGTACTTGGTGTAGAACTCCGTGCCGAGCGCCGCCATGATCGCCTGCTGCGGCTCGCCCTGGGAGGACTTCTTCATCTTGACGATCGCGAGGAAGGCGCCGCAGGTGCGGTGCGGGACGTGCACCGCGATCACGTTGGGCAGGTTGCGGCGCAGGGTGTTGAGGATCTCGCCTTCGCGCGTGACACACGAAACCAGGATGTGGTCCTGCGACATCCCCGAGGCCACCGAGTGGAACATGGCGTCCTTGCGCATGCGCACGCGGTTGGCCACGAAGACGTTCTGCGTGCTGCGATAGGAGGCGTAGCCGGTGAACTCGCTGAACGGCCCCTCGGGCTCGTGCACGCCGGCCAGGATTTCGCCCTCGATGATGATCTCCGCGCCGGCCGGCACTTCGAGGTCCTGGACGCCGGTGCGTGCGAGGCGGTACGGCTCGCCGAACAGGCCGCCGATGATCTCGAACTTGCGCACGTGCGGCGGGTAGGCGAACGCCATCGAGCCCATGTAGTGCAGCGGGTGGATGCCGAGCGTGATCGCGGCGGGCAGTGGCTGGCCCTTGTCCTCCGCCCGCTTGTGGAACTCGTACATCCGGCGGCGCGAATGCAGCGACACGCCCAGGCGGTTCTTGCCGGTGAGCATGAAGCGGTGAAAGCCGGTGGTGTCGACTCCGGTGAGCGGGTCGCGCGCGGTAAGCTGCCCGGCGGTCAGGTAGGGCGCCGCGTCGACCGAGAAGTGGGTCGGGATCGGCAGCTTGGTGAGGTCCACCTGGTCGCCTTCGAGGGTGACCTGCTCCCACGCCGCCTCTTTCACCGTTTCGCATGGGATGTAGTTCTGCACCCGGTCGCGGAACGCGCTCGGCAGGTCCGCAGGCGCCACACCCAGGCACGCGGCCAGCAGCTTGCGGCTGCCGGCGATGTTGGTGACCACCGGCATGGAGTGGCCTTCGACGTTCTCATAGACGATGACCGGACTCTTGCCGGCATTGTCGAGCTCGAACACGATCGATGTCATGTCGAGGTGGGTCCTGACTGGCTCGCGGATACGCAGGATCTCACCCGGATAGTCGCGCTCGACCATCGCGAGAAACCCTCGCAGGGTCTGGCTTTCGTTCATTTTGTCTCCAAAGTAAGTGCCAAGAAAGTGAGGGCGACTTTGCTGACCCCACTTTTAATCGACCTTGATGCCGGCCTCTTTGATGATGCGCGACCAGCGTTGCAGGTCGCTGGCGATGGTTGCGCGGAAGTGTTCGGGCGAGTCGCCGATCGGCTCGGAGCCGATCTCGAACATTTTGTCGCGGAAGGCTTTCTCGCGCACGATGCGCTGGATGGTGTCGGAGAGCTTGTTGACGATCTCCGGCGGCGTCTTGCCCGGCGCCACGATGCCGTTCCACGGCGCGACGTCAAAGCCTGGCAGCCCGGCCTCGGCCACGGTGGGCATGTCGGGCACCTGCGCGACGCGCTTGGCGGTGGTGACGGCCAGCGCCCGCAGCTTGCCGCTCTTCGACTGCGGCAGCGCATCCGACAGGTTCGAGAACATGAACTGGGTGTCGTTCGCGAGCAGCGCGGCCAGTGCCGGCGGTCCGCCCTTGTACGCCACATGCACGAGCTTGATGCCGGCCATGCTGGCAAGCACCTCGCCCGAGAGATGGGTGGTCGAGCCCACGCCGGAAGAGCCGTAATTGAGCTTGCCCGGATTGGCCTTGGCGTAGGCGATGAACTCGGGCACCGTGCTGGCCGGGATCGACGGGCTCACGAGCATCATGAGCGCGTTTACCGACACGTTGCTGACCGGCGCAAGGTCGTTGACCGGGTCGTAGCTGGCGGCCTTCACGAGGAAGGGGGAAATCGTGTGTGGCCCGAGCGAGGACATCAGCAACGTGTAGCCGTCCGCAGGTGTCTTGGCGAGGATGTCGGTGGCCACCACGCCGCCGGCACCCGGCTTGTTCTCGACGATCACCGCCTGGCCGAGGATCTCCTGCATGCGCACCGCCACCAGGCGCGTGACCACATCGGTGTTGCCCCCCGGCGCGAAGCCCACGAGGATCTTGATCGGCTTGGTTGGAAAAGCCTGGGCGGACGCATACAGCGGCAAGGCAAGCGCAAGCGGCAGCAGGGCTGCGGCGACGAATCGTTTCATTGGGTGTTCCTTCCGTGAATTTGTATGCACTGTACTAGCAAGTGCCATGCCCGTGTCAGGCGGGTATTTGCGTGCGGTACCAGGCGAGGATCTGCTCGCCGTTCCAGTGCAGCACGCCGGGCATCTTGGCGATACGCGCGTAGATCTCTTCCAGGTACTTGATGCGAAAAGGCTGCCCGCTGATGTAGGGGTGGATGGCGATGGCGAGGATCTTGGGGCGCTCGGCGCCCTCCTCGTAGTAGCGCTCGAAGGTGTCGGTGACCTTGCGGGTGAAATAGCCCGCCTCGTGGTGCTGCACGGCCATCACCGGGATGTCGTTGTTCTCCACCGAATACGGCAGGGTGACCAGCGGGCCGCTGGCGGTCTGGATGGTGGTGGGCTCGTCGTCGTAGACCCAGTCGCCGATGTACTTGATGCCCGCGGCCGCGAGCAGGTCGGGCGTCTCGTAGGTCTCGGTGAGGCCCGGCCCGAGCCAGCCCACCGGGCGCTTGCCGGTGAATTTCTCCAGGATGTCGAGCGAGCGCTCGATCATCTCCTTCTGGTTTTCTTCCTTGTGGATGGGGCCCTGCTCGTAGCTGTGGCCCATGAACTCCCAGCCCGCGTCGTGGCAGGCCTGCGCCACGCGGGGGTAGTCGATGCACACGCGCGCATTGATGGAAAGCGTCGGGCGCAGGCCGAGGCGGTCGAACAGCGCCTTGAAGCGCCAGAACCCCACGCGCATGCCGTACTCGTGCCAGCTCCAGTTGGGTACGTCGGGCAGCAGCACCGCGCCAGTAGGCGCCGGGAGCACCTGGCGCGCCATCGGCTTGGCGATGTCCCACACTTCGAGATTGACGATGGTCCACACGACGACACGCGCGCCGCCCGGAAGCTGCATCGGGGGGCGGTCGACGATGGCCGAATACGGGATGCGCTCGCGTGGCTGCATGGGCACTCCTCCTGGGTCAATTCTTCAACAATCGATTATGCGGACTCAATGCCGGCGCGACTCTTCGGCAAGTTTTGTATCGGTACCGGTACATTTCAGGGGGCGGGGGCGGCTCCGGCGGCGGCGAGGTTCCGCGGCGT
>JBDTRN010000088.1:0-10571 GCA_039931715.1 Betaproteobacteria bacterium | reverse complement strand
CGTGGATCACAGAAATGCGCTCGGGAAAAACCCTCGCCGTGCGCTCGATGAACGTAAGCGGGGTAAGGGGCGCGTAGTTGGCCGCGTTCTTGTCGAGGTCCTGCTCGTAAGGATTGGGTGTGCGCATAGAGCCACCAGTTTTACACCGGAAAATCGCCCGGGAGTCCAGTATAGCGCCGCCCACGCAGGTCCCGAATTTCGCGCCGCGAGGGGAGGGTTAATTTTCCTGATCCGGAAAATAAATCGTCCGCAGAGTGGCTCGCAGGTGCAGTCTTTGAAACCAGATGTTGATAAAAGTCGGATCCGGCCTGCACCCCGCGCAGTGCGAATTGCGCTACTCCTGCGCCTCCAGCGAGCGCCACAGCGTGCGGCCTTTCGATTCCTTGTCGATCGCGGCGAGGATTTTCTCGTGCTCCGCGAGTTCGGCCGCCGTAGCGGCTACGACGATGAGCTGGGAAGCATCAAAACCCGCCGGCCCGCCCGCCACCTGCTGGGGCAGGTCGGTCTCCACGATCAGACTTTCCTGTCCACGCGACATGGCGAGGTACACCTCCGCCAGCAGCGAAGCGTCCAGCAGCGCGCCGTGGAACGTGCGACGGGAGTTGTCCACGCCATAGCGCTCGCACAGCGCGTCGAGGCTGTTGCGTTTGCCCGGATGCAGCTCCCGTGCGCGCGCCAGCGTGTCCGTGATCGCGAGGCAATGCTCGCCGAGCTTGCCCAGGCCAGCCAGCTCGAGCTCCTGGTTAAGGAATTCGACGTCGAACGCGGCGTTGTGGATGACCACCTCGGCCCCGCGCACGTAGTCGATGAAATTGCGCCCGACGTCGCTGAATTTGGGCTTGTCGGCAAGAAACTCCGAGGTCAGCCCGTGGATGCGCTCGGCCGCCTCTTCGCTCGGGCGCCCCGGGTTGAGGTAGGCGTGAAAGCGGTTTTCGGTGACGCGCCGGTCGAGGATCTCGATGCAGCCGATCTCGACCACCCGGTCGCCAAGGCGCGCGTTGAGGCCCGTGGTTTCGGTATCCAGCACGACCAGCCGTGTCATTGCGCGCTCCCGATCCTTCCCGCCCCCGCCTCGATGCCCATATTGGCCAGTTCGTCGGCACGCTCATTGCCGGGATTGCCGGCATGACCCTTGACCCAACGCCAGTCTATGCGATGGGTGTGGGACGCGATATCCAGCCGTCGCCACAGATCCGCGTTCTTGACCGGCTTCTTGTCCGCCGTGAGCCAACCGCGCCGCTTCCAGGCGTGGATCCACTCGGAAATGCCTTTCTGCACGTACTGTGAATCGGTGTAGATGACCACGGCGCATGGGTTTTTCAGCGTCTCGAGCGCGCTGATGACGGCCATCAGTTCCATGCGGTTGTTGGTGGTGGCGGATTCGCCGCCGAAGATCTCCTTGCGCTTGCCATTGGTGGTGAGGATCGCGCCCCACCCACCCGGGCCGGGATTGCCCTTGCATGCGCCGTCGGCGTAGATTTCGATCAAGTCCTCAGTCATCTTTGCGTTTGCTCGAGTGGCCAGGCGGGTGTCCCGCCTGGTGGGTATGGCCATTGGCCTGGGTGACGGTGGACAGAGCCGGTGCCTTGGCGCGCTCGCTCTTCCACGCCGGAGTCACAAGGCGCATCCCGGCCGTGCGCTTGACCGCGCGCACGACATAGACCCCGCCGGCAATGGGCCACCAGCGCGCGCCGGCTTTCTCCATGAAGGCAAAGCGCGACAGCCATTTGTCGCTCGCAAATGGCGGGGCGTAGCAGCCGAACATGCCGCCGTCGAGCTCGAACCCGAGCAACTTGAGCCAGTCCTTGAGGCGCAGCAGGCCGATCATGTGAGCGTTCCATGGGGTGTCGGCCCCGCGGCGCGAGACCGACTGCTTGAGCCCCCAGAACGACAGCGTATTGAAGCCGGAGATCACGATCTGGCCCTCGGGCATGAGAACCCGCTCGGCCTCGCGCAGCACGCGGTGCGGATCGGGACTGAACTCGAGCACGTGCGGCAGCACAAGGAGGTCGACGCTTTGCGAGGCGATGGGCAGTTCGAGTGGGTCGGCCACCAAGGTCGCGCCCGTCTCGAGCGACAACGGGAAGCGGTAGGAAATGCGGTTGCGCCGCAGGAAATCGATGCCGGGCAGGCCGACCTGCACCGCGGTAAAGCCAAAAATATCCTCCACGGCGCTATCGAACTGGTCCTGTTCCCAGCCGAGGACGTAAACTCCGGGCGGCGTTTCGAACCAACGGGCAAGCGACTCGGAGTTGCTGGAGGCTACAATGGCCATGGATGAATAAAATGAATATCGTTCCGCTGAAGGCGTTCAAGGACAACTATATCTGGACGCTGCGCAACGCGACGCATGCCGCGGTCGTCGACCCGGGAGAAGCGCCGCAGGTGCTCGAGTACCTCGCCGCCGAAGGCCTGCAGCTGGCTGCGATCCTCGCCACCCACCACCACCCCGACCACGTGGGCGGCATCGCCGAAATCCTTGCTTCCCATACCTGCCCGGTCTATGGCCCGAAGAATGAGCCGATTCCCACCCTGACCCACCCGGTCTCCGAAGGCGACGTGGTGCGCATCCCGGAACTTGACGCCGAATTCGCAGTGCTCGACATCCCGGGCCATACGCGGGCTCACATTGCTTATTATGGCTTAGAGTCCTTGTTCTGTGGCGACACGCTCTTTGCCTGCGGATGCGGTCGCATATTCGAAGGCACGCCCGAGCAGATGTACGCGTCGCTCGCAAAACTCCTCGCGCTGCCCGACGAAACCAAGGTGTATTGCGGCCACGAGTACACGCTGGCCAACATGGAGTTCGCCAGGGCAGTCGAGCCGGCGAACAGCGCGCTCACCTCGCGCGAGAAGCGCGACAAGGCGCTGCGCGATCGCGGCCTGCCGACGCTGCCCTCGACGCTGGCCGACGAAAAGGCGACCAACCCCTTCCTTCGCTGCCGCGAACCCGCGGTGATTGCCTCCGCCAATAAGTACCTGGGCTCGCGCATCGGCGACCCGGTCAACGTGTTCTCAGCCATTCGACGATGGAAAAACGAATTCTAGGCCGCCTCCAGGCGCTCTTCTGTGCCGGGATCCTCGGCGGCCTTCTCGCCGGCTGTGCGACGCAGCCCTCCGGGGAGGACGCCGCACCTGACAAGCATGCCCGTGTCCCCTTCCAGACCGGCGCCGCGCCCGCTGCGCCCGCAACGGCCAAGGCCGCCGCCCCAGCACCCAGTTCCAAGCCCCTCGATGCGACGCGGCTGCCGCCGTTCGATGGCGAAAAGCAGGTGGTCAAGGAGCCGCTGCGCGGCGTGCCCACCGTCGACCGCACAGTGCAGCCCGACGACCTGTGGGAGCGAATTCGCGCGGGCTTTTCGATGCCGAACCTCGAAGGTCCCATCGTGCAGGACCGCACGGCGTGGTATGCGGCGCGCCCCGACGCGCTCAAGCGCATGTTCGAGCGCAGCCGGCGCTACCTGTATCACATCGTCGAGGAGCTGGAAAAGCGCGGCTTGCCTACCGAGCTCGCACTGCTGCCGATGGTGGAAAGCTCCTTCAACCCGATGGCCTATTCGCGCGCCCACGCCTCGGGACTTTGGCAGTTCATCCCCGGCACGGGAAAGCGTTACGACCTCGCCCAGAACTGGTGGTACGACGGGCGCCGCGACATCGTCGCCTCGACCTCTGCCGCGCTCGATTACCTCAAGGCCAATTACGAGATGAACGGCGACTGGCACCTCGCCCTCGCCTCGTACAACTGGGGCGAGAACGCGGTGGCGAAGGCGGTCGAGCGCAACAAGGCCGCAGGGCTCCCGACCGACTTTTCGAGCCTGCGCATGCCCGAGGAGACGCGCTACTACGTGCCCAAGCTGCAGGCGCTGAAGAACATCATCGCCAATCCCGGCCCGTTTGGCATCGTGCTAGACCCGATCCCCAACCAGCCCTACTTCGTCACCGCGGCGCGCACGCAGGACATCGACATCAAGCTGGCCGCGAAGCTGGCCGAGATGCCGGTGGAGGAATTCATCGCCCTCAACCCGGCCTTCAACCGGCCGATCATCCCGGCTTCGCTCAATGCGCGCATCGTCCTGCCGGCCGACAGGCTCGAAATTTTCCACGCCAACCTGCAAAAGCACGACAGCAAGGCCCTCGTGTCGTGGCAGACCTACGAGCCGAAGCCGGGCGAGAAGCTCGAGTCGGTGGCCAGGCGTTTCGGCGTGTCGCTCGGGCAGCTCAGGGAAGTCAATGGGGTCAGCGCGCGCACCCGGGTGTTGCCGGCCATGCTCGTGGTGCCAATGAACGGCGCGGGTGGGGTCGGCAGTTCTGGCGTGGACACCGAGACCCGCCTCCCACTCATGTACAGCCCGCCGATTCCACAAGTCGAAACGCGCACCAGCGTGCACACCGTGCGGACCGGGGAAACCCTGCTGTCAATTGCACGTCATTACCACGTGACCCCGGACGACCTGCGGCGCTGGAATCCGATGGGCCGGCTCACGGTGGGGCAGAAACTGCGCATCCAGGTTGCCGCGCCGGCCGCTTCCGCGGCTCACCACAAAGCTTCCTCCCAGCATCAGGCCTCGGCTCCGAGAAAAATTAAAATATCGAATAAAATCAGTATTAAGAAACACACTCCTCAGACCAAGCCTCAAGTAAAAATCAAAGCCGTTCGCGGCAACCGCTGAGCGCCCGGCCTTTGCGCGCCGCAACACGGTGCACGCCCTGAAACGGTTGCACCAGCCGTTCAGGGGTCTAGAATCGGTTCCCCGTTTTCGATTCCACGCCCCCACACCGCGACATGCGCGCCCTCCTGCGCCGGACGCTCTTCCTCTGCATTGCGGGCGTCTTTCCGCTGACCGCAAACGCGGATCCGCTGGTGTTCTTCCTCATGAGCGCAGCCCGGGAGATCGCCTCCTCAGCCATTGAGAAGTCGCTCGCGCGCTCGGCGGCGCCTGCCCTCCCGGCGCCCGCCACAAATTACCCGGGCACCGCAGTCGAGCCGGAAACCCTGCGGCGGATCATCGACGAGAGCTTCACCTACCTGTCGTCGTCGCAGCGCGCCGAAATATTCGACAGCCTCAACACGCTGTTGCTCGACCCCAAGGTCGGGCCGGCGCGGGCGTCGCTGATCGAATACTTCCTGCACAAGGCGCTCGCGGTGCGCGCCGCCCAGGTGGAGCTTGGCAAGCTCACGCAGGCGCAGAAGGAAGGGCTCGCGCGGCAGTTCCGCCAGGAAGTGGGCGACCTTCCTGAGGCAGAGCGGCGCCAGCTTCAGGGCCTGCTCGAACAGCACCTGCTGCCGGTCCCCGCCGACCTGAACCAGATGTTGCTCGCGCAGTTGCAGGAAGCCCGCTAGCCCCCTTCGCCCCCGCCGCAGGCGGCGGCCCCCCAAATGCGAGCGGCACCTGTCAGGTGTATCCGGCCGCGACGAGCCTGCGCGTGTACTCAGAGCGCGAATCGACCAGCACCGCGTCGATCGGCCCGCTCTCGACCACCTCGCTGTCCTTCATGACCAGCACCCGGTGCGCCATGGCGCGCACCACGTCGATGTCGTGCGTTACGAGGACGTAGCTCAGCCCGTGTCGGCGCTGCAGCTCGCCCAGCAGGTCGAGCACTTGTTTCTGGATCGTGACGTCGAGCGCGCTGGTCGGCTCGTCGAGCACGACGATGCGCGGACGCACGATGAGCGCCCGGGCGATGGCGATGCGCTGGCGCTGGCCGCCGGAGAACTGGTGCGGGTAGCGCTCGAGGAGCGGCTCGACCGTGCCGCTTTCGGTCAGCCCGACTTCCTGCAGGGCCTGAACGATGCGCTCGCGCCGGCCGGCGGCGTCGAGTCCCGGCTCATGGATTTCGAGACCCTCGCCGACGATTGCTTCCACCGTGAGACGCGGCGACAGCGACGAAAGCGGGTCCTGGAACACGACCTGGATCTCGCGCCGCAGGCGTCGCTTCGCGGCGGCGTCGGCGCCCAGCCACTGAGCATCACCTACGCGGATCTCGCCCCTGGCGGAAACGAGGTTGAGCAGCGCGAGCGCAAGCGTGGTCTTGCCCGAGCCCGATTCGCCGATGATGCCCAGCGTTTCGCCCGACGCGAGTTCGAAATCGACGCCCTTCACCGCGACGAAGCGCCCCTTGGAGAACCAGCCGCGGATTCCCGCCAGCGGGACCGGGTACTCGACCGACACGTCGTGCGCGGAGAGCACGCGGCCCTCCCCCGGCGAGCCGGCATTGCGCTGCGGCCGGCTGTCGATGAGCTTGCGCGTGTAGGGGTGGCTGGGCGCACGCATGACTTCCGCGCTCGCGCCCTGCTCGACGATCACGCCGCGCTCCATGACCGCGACGCGGTCGGCATACCGGCGCACCAGGTTGAGGTCGTGGGTGATCAGGAGCAGGCTCATTCCCGTCTCGGCCCGCAGGCGATCGAGCAGTTCGAGGATCTGCAGGCGGATCGAGGCGTCGAGCGCGGTGGTGGGCTCGTCGGCGACAAGCAGCTTGGGGTTGCACGCGAGGGCCATCGCGATCATCGCGCGCTGCCGCTGCCCGCCCGAGAGCTGGTGCGGATAGCTGCGCGCGCGACGCCCTGGGTCTTCGATCCCGACTCGCCGCATCGCCGCCACCGCCCCGTCGCGCGCGGCCTGTGCATCCATGCCTTCGTGGATGCGCAACGATTCGGCGATCTGCTCGCCTACCCGGTGCACCGGATTGAGCGCGGTCATGGGTTCCTGGAACACCATTGCGATATCGCGCCCGCGCAGCGCATGCAATTCGGGCAGCGGCAACTTCAGCACGTCGCGCCCCTCGAACAGGATCTCGCCGCTCACGCGCGCCGAATCCAGCAGTCGCATGAGGGACAGGGCCGTGACGGTCTTGCCCGAGCCGGATTCCCCTACGAGCGCAAGCCGCTCGCCTTCAGCCAAAGAAAACGAAACCCGGTCGACCACTCGGCGCGAGCCGAACTCGACACTGAGGTCGCGCACTTCGAGGCGATTCATGCGTAGTCTTCTTCCAGCACCTTGCGCGGGTCGAGCGCATCGCGCAGCGCATCACCCACCAGGATCAGGAGCAGCAGCGTGACCACCAGCACTACGAAGGTCGACAGCGAAATCCACCAGCTGTCGAGGTTGTTCTTGCCCTGGCTGAGCAACTCGCCCAGGCTCGGCGTGCCCGGCGGCATGCCCAGGCCGAGAAAATCGAGGCTGGTGAGCGCACCCACGGCGGCAGCCATCTCGAAGGGCACCAGCGTGACCACCGGGGTCAGGCTGTTGGGGAGGATGTGCCGCGTCATGATGCGGAAATTGCTCTGCCCCAGCGCGCGCGCGGCGCGAACGTAGTCGAGCGTGCGATTCTTGAGGAATTCGGCGCGCACGTAGGCGGCGATCCCGAGCCAGCCGAACACCGAAAGCAGCAGCACCAGCAGCCAGAAGCTCGGCGCGAACATCGACGACAGGATGATCAGCATGTAGAGGGTCGGCATCGAGCTCCACATCTCGTTGAAGCGCTCCATGACGATATCGGTCCAGCCCGCGAAGTAACCCTGGATCGCGCCCACCAGCACCCCGACCACCGCACCGATCGCCGACACGATCAGCGCAAACAGCACCGAGATGCGAAAGCCGTAGACCAGGCGGGCCAGCAAGTCCCGGCCGGTGTCGTCGGTGCCGAGGATGTTTTGCGCATCCGGCCGCGCCGGATTGGGCTGGGTGGAGAAATAGTTGAGCGTGCTGTAGTGGTAGGGATTGGGCGGGTAGACGGAGAAATTCCCCGGCTTGGCGAGGTTCTGGCGGATGAGCGGGTCGAGGTAGTCGGTCGGGGACGGGAAGTCGCCGCCGAAGGTCGTCTCAGGCAGCGTCTGCACGAGCGGGAAATACCAGTGACCCTCATAGCGCACCACCAACGGCTTGTCGTTGGACAGGACTTCCGCGAACAGGCTGAGCACGAAGAGCACGAGGAAAATGAGCAGGCTGTAATACCCCAGCCGGTTGGCGCGGAAGCGCCGCCACGCGCGCCGGCCCGGACTGTTGGCCGCGGCGGCCGGGGCTGCCCGCGGCGACTCGTGAATCACGGCCTCAGTCAAAGTAGGTCACCCTGGGATCGACCCAGATATAGCTCAGGTCGCGCAGCAGCGTGGTAAACAGGCCGATGATGGTGAACAGGAACAGGCTGCCGAGCACCACCGGGTAGTCGCGCCGGATCACCGACTCGTACGAAAGCAGCCCCAGCCCATCGAGCGAAAACAGGGTTTCGATGAGCAGCGACCCGGTGAAGAATGCGCCGACGAACGCCGCCGGGAAACCGGTCATGATCGGGATCATCGCGTTGCGGAACACATGGCGCCACAACACGGTCCGCTCGTCCACGCCCTTGGCGCGCGCGGTCAGGACGTACTGCTTGCGGATTTCCTCCAGCACCGAATTCTTGGTGAGAACCGTGATGACCGCGAAGCCACCGAGCACCATGGCCGTCACCGGCATGGCGATGTGCCAGAAGTAGTCGGCGATTTTGCCCCACAGGCTCAGCTCGGCCCAGTTCATCGAGGTGAGCCCGCGTAACGGGAACCATTGCACGAACGACCCGCCGCCGAAGAGCACCAGCAGCACCACGCCCATCACGAAACTGGGAATGGCGTAACCGAGGAGCACGATGAAAGTGGTCACCGCATCGAACCGGGTGCCGGCACGCACGGCCTTGGCGATGCCGAGCGGCACTGAAATGAGGTACACGAGCAGGAACGTCCACAGGCCCAGGCTGATCGACACGGGCAGCTTTTCCACGATCAGCTGCCACACGTCCTTGTTGTGATAAAAGCTCTTGCCCAGGTCGAATCGCAGGAATCGCGACAGCATCTGCACATAGCGTTCCAGCGGCGGCTTGTCGAACCCGTAGAGCTGCTTGATCTCCTCGATGCGCTTG
Source organism: Betaproteobacteria bacterium (assembly GCA_039931715.1). GTDB lineage: Bacteria > Pseudomonadota > Gammaproteobacteria > Burkholderiales > SG8-39 > SZAS-79. The sequence goes on along the minus strand of JBDTRN010000088.1, from coordinate 1,676 downwards.
GCGTCGACGCCCTGCCGGCCGCGATAGCCGCTGCCGGCGGTGGAGGGGCCCTCGCCGCCCGCTTCGCGCCCCTGCAACTGCGACACCAGTTGCTCGACCGGCCCGCCGGGCACGAACTGCACAACGGCGAACGTTATTGTGAGGATGCCGACCAGGGTCGGGATCATGAGCAGCAACCGCTTGAGGACATAGGACCACATCGCGCCGCTCCTACTTTCGCCACCAGGTTTGCAGGACCCAGCTTTCGGGCTGGTAGTACAGCGGCTTCACCGCCGGCTGGCCGAATTTCGCGGCGCGATAGGCCACGCGATAGGTGTTCGAGTAGTACTGCTGGATCGCGTAGTGGCCATGGCGCAGGACGCGGTCGAGCGCGCGCAGGCGCGCCACGAGCTCGGGGCGGGTGCGCGCGGATATCACCTGGGTCAGGAGCGCATCCACGGCAGGATCCTTGATGCCGATGAGGTTGCTCGACCCCTCGGTATCGGCCGATTGCGAGCCGAAGCGATCCACCAGCTCGTTGCCGGGCGCCTCGCTGCCGGGTACGCGCACCACGAACAAGTCGAAGTCGAACACGTCCAGGCGCTTTTGCAGCAGCGCAAAGTCGACCACCCGCACTTCGGCCTGGATGCCCAGCTTCGCCAGCGCCTGGATGAAGGGCGTGTTGACCGGGCCGCTGCGCGCGGAATTGTCCAGGAACTCCACCGTCAGCGGCTCGCCCTTGGGATTGCGCAGCATGCCGTCGCGGTAGGTCCATCCGGCTGCGGCAAGCAGGTCCTTCGCCTTGCGCAGGTTGGCTCGCAGGCTGCCCGGCGGCTCGGTCGAAGGCGGTTGCGGGACCGGCTCGGTGAAAACTTGCGCCGGCAGCTGTGCGCGCAACGGCGTGAGCGCGGCGAGCTCGTCGGCCCCAGGCAGCCCCTTGGCCTCGAAGTCGCTGCCATTGAAGAAGCCGCGCACGCGGATGTAGGAGTTGTAGAACAGCTTGCGGTTCATCCACTCGAAATCGAACGCCAGGCCGAGCGCCTCGCGCACGCGTGGATCCTTGAATTTATCGCGCCGCGTGTTGATGAGGTAGCCCTGGAAATCTCCCGCGTTCTTCGCCGTGAGCTCGGACTTGACCAGTTCCCCCGACTCGAATTTCTTGCCGGTGTAGGTGCGGGCCCATTCGCGCGCCGAGAAGCTGCGGATGTAGTCGAACTCGCCGGCCTTGAACGCCTCGGTCTGCGCGGTGTTGTCCTGGTAGATCTTGTAGGTGATCTTGTCGAAGTTGAACATGCCGCGGCGAGTGTTGAGGTCGCGCGCCCAGTAGTTCGGATCGCGGTCGTAAGTGATGTCGCGGCCGAAGTTGAGCCGCCCGACGCGGTATGGGCCGCTGGCAATGGGCATTTCGAGGATGATCTGGTCGAAGGGCTTTCCCCCGCCCCATTCGCGGCTGAACACCGGCAGCCCTCCCACCATCAGCGGCAGCTCGGCATTCACGCGACTGAATTCGAAGCGCACCAGGAGCGGCCCCACCACCACCGCCTGCTTCACGTCGCCGAAAATGACCCGGTACTGCGGCGCGGCGAGCTTGCTCATGAGCATGTCGAAGCTGTGCTTCACGTCGGCGGCGGTGACCGGCTTGCCGTTATGGAATCGCGCCGCCGGATTGATGCGGAAAATGGCCGACAGGCCGTCGG
>JBDTRN010000087.1:0-10705 GCA_039931715.1 Betaproteobacteria bacterium | reverse complement strand
GTTGGGCAGGGTGCTTGCCAGCAAGGGCTGCGCGGCGCGGCAGTGGCCGCACGTGGGGCTGCCGAATTCGACCAGCGTGCCGCCCTCGAGGGCGTCGATCTCGGCCCGGGAAGGCTCGGTGGATGCGTAGGTGGTGTTCATGGCGGGGTCGGGAAAGTTGTTACAGGATAAATGAAAGTGGGCGCCCTGGCGTGCTGCTGACTTACTTGTAGAATGCAATGAAAAGGAGCCGTCCCGGCTCCACGCTTTCAGGAGTCCCCCATGCACCTGACGCTCCGTACGCTCCTCCTTGCCGCATGCACCGCCGTGGCCGTCCTGAGCGCCCCCGTTGGCGCGCAAACGCCGCCGACCTTTCCGGACAAGCCGATTCGCTTCATCCTCGGCTTCGCCGCCGGCGGGCCCACCGACCTCAGCGTGCGCGCGCTCGCCGCCGCAGCGGCCCGCCAGCTTGGCCAGCCGCTGGTGGTTTCCAATCTCACCGGCGCCGGTGGCACGATCGCGATGGCCGAGCTCGCGCGTTCGCCGGCCGACGGATACACCATCGCCATGACGACCAGCTCGTACAAGGCGATGACCGCGCACACGCAGAAGCTCGCGTTCGACCTCGACGAGTTGCGCACCCTGCTGGGCTACGCGGAATTCAGGCACCTCCTGTTCGTCAAGGCCGACGCGCCGTGGAACAGTTACGAAGATCTTGTGGCCTATGGGCGGGCGAACCCGGGTGCGCTCAAGTTCGGGCATGTGGGTCCGGGCACCTCCCTGCAGCTGCAGGGACTGGTGTTCTTTCGGGCGGCCGGCGTGCAGGTGACCGATGTGCCCTATCGCGGCAGCAGCGAGTTCACCAACGCGGTGCTGGGCGGCCATGTGAACGCCGCGTTCATCGATATCGCCGGCATCCGCGCGCTGGCGCGTGCCGGCACGGTCAAGCTGCTCGTAACCATCACGACACAGCGGTTCCCGGAGTTTCCGGATGTGCCCACGGCGCTCGAAAAAGGCATTCGTGGACCGGAACTCTTCAACCCGCTGGTAGGGGTCGCCCTCCGACGCTCCACGCCGCCGGATCGCACCAGGCGGTTGCACGATGCGCTGCGGCGCGCCATAGAAGACCCCGAGTTCGTCCGGGCGCTGAACGACATCGGCCTCAAGAGCGGCTATACCTCGCCCGAAACGTTTGATGAAACCGTGGCACGCGCCGAGGCAAGCGCCTTGCCGCTGCTCAAGGAACTCAAGCTCTTCATGCAATGAGCGTTAACGGGCCGGAGGTCACGCCTGCGCCGCACACGTTGCGCGAGGCGAGCCCGCATGCCGCTTTCCTGGCGGCTGCGGCGCATTTCCCGAACCACACGTTCCTTTGTATCCCGGCTTCGGCAACGCGCGAGTATGCCGAAGGGCCGGTCGAGCTGACCTATTCCGGGGCGCTCGCGCGAGTCCGCACCCTGTGCGAAGCCTACCGTGCGGCAGGGCTTGGCCCGGGGCACCGGGTGGCGTTGCTGCTGGGCAACCGCGCAGACTATTTCCTGCACTGGTTCGCGCTCAACGGCGTCGGGGCGAGCGTCGTGCCCGTGAATCCCGACAGCCGCCGTAACGAGATCGCCTACCTGCTGGGTCACGCCGAAGTGGTGCTCGCCATCGGCTTGCCCGAGCGGCTGGCCGACCTTGCTGCCGCCGCGAGCGAAGCAGGCCGGCGCGTGGCGCTGGTGGCGCCCGCCGATGTCGTCACGGGCATTGGCAAGGTCGCCGCGCCCGCTGCGGGCGAGCCGACCGGCTTGGGCATGGAATGTGCGCTTATGTACACCTCGGGCACTACTGGCAAGCCCAAAGGGTGCCTGCTGAGCAACGAGTATTTCCTGCGCATGGGCCTGCGCTACCTCAACCGGCGCGGCTATGTGCAGCTCGAAAGAGGGTTCTCCCGGGTGCTCACCCCGCTGCCGATGTTCCACATGAACGCCATGGGGGGCTCCACCATGGGGATGGTGATGTCCGGTGGATGCGTTATCCAACTCGACCGGTTCCACCCAGCGACATGGTGGCGCGACGTGGTTGAAACACGCGCCACCGGCATCCACTGCCTCGGCGTAATGCCCGCGATCCTGCTGGGGTTGCCGCCTTCGGAGGACGACCGGGCTCATTGCGTTCGCTATGGCACCGCCGCCAACGTGGAGCCCAGGCACCACGAGGCATTCGAGAAGCGTTTCGGCTTCCCGCTGGTCGAGGGCTGGGCGATGACCGAGACCGGCGCCGGTGCCGCGATCAGCGCGGACGCCGAGCCGCGCCATCCGGGCACGCGCTGCTTCGGCCGGCCGCTGGCGGATGTGGATGTCCGGATCGTGGACGAAGCGGGCAGGGACGTGGCGGCGCAGGAGCCAGGCGAATTGCTGGTGCGTCACGCCGGGCCCGATCCAGGGCTGGGATTTTTTTCCGGCTACCTGAAGGATCCCCAGGCCACCGCCCTGGGCTGGGAGGGCGGCTGGTGGCATACCGGAGACGTGGTGTGCCGGTGGCCGGACGGCACGCTGCACTTCGTCGACCGGCGCAAGAACGTGATCCGCCGCAGCGGCGAGAACATTTCCGCGCTCGAGGTCGAGGAAACGCTGCGCGCCCATCCGCTGGTGGCCCAGGTGGCGGTCACGGGCGTTGCCGACGACGTGCGCGGCGAAGAAGTCATGGCCTGCATCGTTGCGGCGCGGCCGGCCGGCACGGACGGGGCGGCCGAGGCGCGCCTGATTTTCGATTGGGCCATGGCGAGGACGGCTTATTTCAAGTGCCCGGGCTGGATCGCATTCGTGCCGTCGCTGCCCACCACCGCGACCCAGAAGCTGCAACGCGGCGCGCTGCGGGAACTGGGAGTGGGTCTGCAGGGCACGGCCGGGTGTTTCGACCTGAGGGCCCATAAGCGGCGCAGCGTCCACGCGCAAAAGGAGTCGGCATGAAGGCACCACGGTCTCGCGGCGCGACCCAGGGCGCACCGATGCGCATCTGGTACCAGAGCTTCACCGATCACGACGAAACGCGCGCGTACCACGACCGACTGGCCGAGCACATCGCGAGCGTTGCCCGGCCGGGTACGCAGGTCGAAGTCGTCGGTATGTCCCCGCCGGCGAGGCGGCACCGCATCACCGAGACGCGGTGCGCGCTCGACGCAGTCAGAAACGCGCTGCGTGCCGAGCGCGAGGGCTACGATGCCTTCATCCTGGGCCATTTCCAGGATTCGGGGTTGTGGGATGCGCGCTCGGCCATCGATATCCCGGTGGTGGGTCTGGGCGAGAACGCAATGCTGCACGCCTGCACTCTCGGCCGGAAGATCGGGCTGGTCACGATCCACCCGATCCATATTCCCTATCACGAGGACCAGGTGCTGCGGTACGGCCTGCAACAACGGGTCGTCGCCGTGGCGGCGGTGGAATCGGCGGCCAACGACTACGTTCTTGCCTTTGGAAACGCGAAGGTGGCCAGGTCGATCGGCGCGAAGTACGCCAAGGAAATACGTGCGCTGGTCGCGCGCGGCATCGAGGTCGTGATCCCCGCCGGTGGGCTGCCGAGCCTGCTGTTCGGCGCGGCGCTCAAGGTTTCGGCCGCGCCGGCTGTCGTGCTGGACAGTGTGGCTCTTGCGGTCAAGGCCGCAGAAATGGCCGTCGACTTGCGTCGCTTTAACGGCACAGGGCCGAGCCGAGCTTCCACATTCGCCCTGCCCTGGCCGGCCGCGCTCGAAGCGCTCGGTGTGCCGCCGCGCCGCTAGGCGTCCTGCTGCCCTCGCCAGCAGGCGGCGATTTCACCGACGGTCGCACACCATACGCCTTCGCGTCGGCGCAGGTCCGCCAGCACCGCATCGAGGTACGAGACGCGCCACGGCTGGCCGATGAGCCAGGGATGCAGGTTGAGAACCAGCATGCGCGGATGCGTAGCGCCGTCGGTGATGAGCCGGTCGAGCGCGTCGGCGATCGAGCGCTGCCAGCGCGCCATCGTGAGCTTGCGATACCAGTGCGCGAAGACGTCGTCGAAGTCGACCAGCATCGGCATAGACACCAGCGGGCCGGACGGCGTGCGCATGAGGTACGGCAGTTCGTCGTTGGGCCAGTCGAGCACGTAGTCGATGCCAAGCCCCGCGAGGACGCCGGGCGTGCGCGCCGATTCGGCGTATTCGGGCCCGTGCCAGCCTGCGGGCCGCTTGCCTGTTGCGCTCTCGATGGCGGCAAGCGCGGCTGCTACCTGACGTTGCTCGTCGGCCGTCTCCAGCTTGGCCGTGATCACCTGCGTCACGGCGTTGCCGTGCGCGGCGATCTCCCAGTCGCGGGCGAGGCATTCGCGCACGATGGCCGGCTTGTGTGTGGCCACACTCGCGTCTATCGCAGCCGTCGCGCGCAGGCCGTGCCGGTCGAGGGCGTCCATCACGCGGAACACGCCGATGCGGTTGCCGTACTCGCGCAGCGAATACGAGCGGAAATCCGGGTAGGGACCGCGCCCCATGCCGCCGGGCAGCGTGACGGGCAGGAACGCACCCGGCGCCTGCGCCATTTCGTACTGCTCGATGCTGACCACCAGCCCGAAGGCCAGGCGCGCGCCGCCGGGCCAGGCCACAGGCTTGCGCGCGACAATCGGGCTGGAGCCGAAAAGCCCGTGATCGGCCGGGAACTGCCCGCCCGCGCTCATGCTGCCGCCTTGCGTGCATCGAGGTGCGCCAGCGCCGTGTCGTAGTGGTGGGCAAGGTAGTGCCTTGCGATTTCGTCCGCCGTCGTCTTCCACGTGCCCGGATGGGAGAACACGTACTCCAGCGCCTCGTCCAGGTATTTGGCGCGCTGCGGCTGGCCGACCAACTGCGGGTGGATCGAAATGCACATCACGCGCGCGTTGTGCTCGCCTTCGCGGTACAGCGTGTCGAACTGGCGCTTGATCAGGTCGAGGAAATCGTCGGCCTCGAAGGCCATGCCGAGGAACGGCGCATCGTTGACCTCGGCGGCGTAGGGCAGCGAGATCAGGCGCCCGGATTTCACCCGCAGCGGCATCGGCTGGTCGTCGTGGTACCAGTCGCCGTGGTACAGGAACCCGAGCTCGGCGAGGATGTCCGGCGTGGATTCCGTGGCCGACTGCGGCCCCGGGCCTCCCATGCCGAGCATCTCGCGTCCGGTCAGGGTGGCCACCGTGTCGCGCATCTCGGTGTAGTAGGCGCGCTCATCGGACTCGCCATGACCGAAGATGAAGCGCGTGTTGTTGATGCCGTGGCCAAGGTACGCCCAGCGGCGCTCGATGAGCGCGTCGCGGATCGCGGGGTAGCGGGTGAGCGCTTCCGTGTTGATCACCGCGGTGCAGGGCGTGTCGTGCTTGTCGAGCACCTCGAGCATGCGCCAGAACCCGACGCGGTTGGCGTAATCCTGGCGGCCGTAGGCAAGCGGGTCGGGCACCGGCGTGCGCGCCCACGCGTCGAGCCAGGGGTCGGCGGGCGGCGCGTATTCCCACGACAGCACGTTGGGCGCGACCCATACCGCCACGCGCTTTCCACCGGGCCACGTGATGGGCGGGCGCTCGATGATGGGTGAGTAGTCCGACCACGGCTGGTCGGCGCCCTGCAACGTGCGCCGGGTGGCCGGCGCGTCCGGGCGATAGCGGTATTGCAGCATTCGGATTTCCTCCCCCGATCATGGGCGCCAGTTGACCCCGGCGATGGTCTTCAACTATGTTACTTGTATATCGCAACCAACAGGAACGACCCCGTGAAGCCCATCCGCATCCTGCTTTCCGCACTGCTGGTGCTTGCGACGCAAGCGGCGCTGGCGCAGGGCTATCCCACCCGCCCGGTGAAGATCGTCGTTTCCTATGCGCCGGGCGCGGAGAACGACCGGCTCGCACGCCTCGCCGCGCAGCACCTTGCCGAGCAGCTCAAGCAGCCTTTCGTGGTGGAGAACAAGCCCGGTGCGGCCGGGGTGATCGGCTCGGAGTTCGTCGCCAACGCCCCACCGGACGGCTACACGCTGCTGCTCGGCAATGCCTCCACGCTAGCGATCATGGGCAGCATGAATCCAAAGCTTCCCTACCGGCCGCTCGATTTCGAGCCGGTCACGGTGCTGGCCTCCATCCCCTCGGTGCTCGTGGTGAATGCATCGTTGCCGGCCGGCAACATGGCGGAGTTCATTGCGCTGGCGCGCTCGAAGCCGGGATTGCTCAATTACGGTTCGCCCGGCGCCGGCACTTCGATGCACCTCACCGCCGAGCTTTTCGCCGCGCAGACCGGCACAAAAATCGTCCATGTCGCGTACAAGGGTGCCGCACCGGCGGTGACGGATCTCCTCGCGGGGCAGGTGCAGTTCATGTTCCAGAACGTGCCGACAGTCCTGCAGCATGTGCGCAGCGGCAGGCTGCGCGCGATCGCCGTGACCACGCCGGCACGGATCGCGGTGCTCCCCGATGTCCCCACTCTCACCGAGTCTGGCATTCGCGACGCGGACGCGGTGTCCTGGTTCGCGATCGTTGCGCCCAAGGGGACGCCGGCCGCGATCACCGCACTTCTGCAGGCGGAAATCGCCAAGGCATGGCAGAAACCGGAGTTGCGCCAGAGCCTGGAGGGGCTCGGCGCCGACCCAGTCGCGAGCACTCCAGCGGAGGCCGGCGCTTTCATGCAGGCGGAGTACCGCAAATGGGAGAAAGCCGTGAATGTGGCCGGGCTGAAAGTGCCGAACTAAGGCTCGATCAGATGCAGTAGAAGTCGATCATCGTGGGGATGTAATCGTTCAGGAGCACGATCTTCTTCTGCACGATGCGCCATTCACCGCCGTCCCCCGCATAGCGCATTTCATACCGGCCGAAGAAAACGTGCTGTTTGTGGTGCTTTGGATCGTAGACGTGGCAGGTCCAGTTGGCGCATGCCGTCGGGTCGTCCGTCCCGCCTTCCAGCAATACCCCGGTCACCGAATGCAAGGTGCGCAGTATCGGCGTCGAGGCTGCAGAGCGGCCGCTCTGCAACCGCCAAACCCGGTCCTCGAGGGCGGCTCGGCCCGCATGATAGATGAGCGACACTTCCTTGTCCGGATCCTCGACCGGATGCTCGTCGTCGCGCCAGCTCGGCACCCAGAACACTGCGGCCGGGCCATACATGGCCAGCCAGTCGTCCCAACGGCGCCGATCCAGCAGGAGGGCTTCCTGCACCAGCAGCGCCCGGGCCCGCTCCTCGCTCAGGCGATCCGTCACCGGCCTTCCTTCGCGATTCCGCGGCTAATGAGGCGCACCCACTCGCGATAGGCCGACTGGTGGCAGGTCTCGTCGCCCATGTCGTATGGGCCGTGAGCCCACGCTTCGGGCACGATGCCCAATTCGTCGGAGTGCGGGCCGCGGCCTTTTTGCAGCACCGCCATGCCGCGCGCATAGGCCTGCTGCCAATCGATCGCCCAGCCGTTGAAGCCGCTCTGGCAGTCACGATAGGTGGCGACGTCGTCCGGCGTGGCGAGCCCGCTCGGATTGAAGAACTCCTCGTAGTGCCGGATACGCCGGCGACGAGCCTCGGCGGCCTCGCCCTTGGGGCCGATGCACCAAGCGGTCATCTCGGTGCGGTCCACCGACAGTGGCCGCAGAATGCGCAGCTGGGGGGCGATGTTCTCCGAGATCTGCAGGTTGGGGAACACAGTCATGTTGCGCATGTAGAACATCCACTTGGCGCGCGTCGCGCCGACTCGTGCGACCACCTCTTCGCGCGCAAGGTGCAGCGGACGCGATTCCGGGTTCGGGACCGGCCCCCAGGTGGCGCTGTGGCCGCGGCCGAAGTCGAAGGCGCCGCGCTCGAGCAACTTGCTGCGCGCGCGGATGTCCGCGTAGGACGATGCGCCTTCGTCCTGGCCGGTGCCGCGCTCCCCCTGCCTGCCGAGCACGCCGATGTAGGACGCGTGCGTGGTGGCGAAGTGGTAGCTGTCGGTGGCGTTCTCGATCTGGGTTTTCCAGTTCGCGTCGAACGTGAAAGTGACCGAGCCCGGCAGAAGCTCGATGCCCTCCGGGCCCTGGTCCACGAACAGGTCGAGGAAGGCGCGCGAGCCGCCGAGGTGCTCCTCGATCGGGGGAACGTCCTCGGCCAGGCTGCCAAAAAGGAAACCGCGATAGTTAGCGAAGCGCGGCAACGCCTTGAGGTCGTGGCTCTCGGCGGAAAAAGCAGGGGTGTAGGCGCCGCGCTTTTCCGCATTCACCGCGATCGAGCGGCCGCCGCTGTCGTAACTCCAGCCGTGATAGGAGCAGACATGCAGCTTCCGGTTCCCGCTCGGCTCGTGGCACACCACGGCGCCGCGATGGCGGCAGCTGTTGATATAGGCGCCGAGCTGGCCCGCGCCATCGCGCATGACCACCACCGGCTGGCGCCCGACGCGTGTGGTGAGGTAGTCGTGCGGATTCTGCACCTGCGATTCGAGGCCCAAAAAAGCCCAGGTCGCTTCGAAGATGTGGCGAACTTCCAGATCGAACAGTTCCGGGTCGCGGAACACGTCGCGATGCACGCGGAATACGCCGTCCTGCGGCCGGTCGTCGATGTAGCGGGCGACGCTTTCGACGCGCGCGTTCATGCAGCCCCCCTTGCGGCGCGAAGATCGGTGGGCAGCACGCGGTCGCGTCCCTGCGGGCCCATGGCGGTATGCCCGCCGTCGACGCGCAGGCAGGTGCCAGTGATGAACCCGGCGTGCGCTGTACACAGGAACAGCACTGCATCGGCGACTTCGCTGGCACGCCCCGCGCGGCCCAGCATATGCAGGCGCTCGGCGATGGCGTTATAGCGCTCGCGGGCCTCGGGTGGGGCGGACTCGAGGGACGCCTTGGCGGTCCACGCCGGTTGCACCGCGTTGACGCGGATGCCCTCCACGGCCAGATCCATCGCCTGGCTGCGCGTGACCTGCTCGATTGCCGCCTTGGTGGCGGGATAGATCCAGCGCCCGGGCAGGGCGAAATTGGCGCTGCCGCTGCTGAAGTTGACCACGCTCGCGCAGGGCGAGCGTGCCAGCCACCCGCGCGCGCGCTGAACCAGGGCAATGTGGCCGAACAGGTTGACTTCGAAGCCGTTCATCCACTCGGCGCGGCTGGATTCGGCGCCGCGGTCGGCATAGGTGCAGGCGACGCAGATGACGAAATCGATCCCGCCGAAAGTCTCCGCGGTGGTGTCCACCAGCCGCCCGATGTCATTGTCCCGGCGCAGGTCGGTGGCGACGAAGCGGCAGCCCGCCCCGAGTTCGTCGGCGAGCGCAGTCCCGTCCTCCTCGAGGACGTCGCCGATCACCACGCGGGCGCCTGCAGCTGCGAAAGCGCGCGCCACGCCTGCGCCGATGCCGCCTGCACCGCCGGTAACCACGGCCACGCGGCCCTCGATTCCCTTCATTTCGCTTTCCCGGATTGCCATTGCGTTGGGTGTGGATTATGGTATTTGTATATCACAATGAACAGGCCACGCGGACCGCGGGCCACGTCGAGGGGCAGCCATGCTGACCAAGGAAGACAACGACCGCATGACGCAGGTCGGGGCGGACAAGCCGCTCGGCCGCTTTTTCCGCCGCTACTGGATCCCGGCGGCCAAGCTGGAGGAGATCGCCGAGCCCGGCGGGGCGCCCGTGCGCGTCGGCCTGCTAGGCGAAAAATTGGTGGCCTTCCGCGACCCGGCGGGCAAGCCCGGCCTCATGCACGAGTTCTGCCCGCACCGCCGCGCTTCGCTCGTGTATGGCCGGAACGAGGAAGGAGGGCTGCGCTGCCTCTACCACGGCTGGAAGATCGCGCACGACGGCCGCGTGCTCGAAACACCGGCCGAGCCCGCCGACAGCAAGCTGGCGAAGAACTTGTGCCAGGCCGCCTACCCGGTGCGCGAAGCCGGCGGCATTTTGTGGGCTTATCTGGGGCCGAAGGAGCTCGAGCCGCCTTTTCCCGACTTCCCGTGGACGCGCCTCGCGCCGCCGCACCTGCTGGTGGTCAAGATGTACCAGGACTGCAACTACCTGCAGGGGCTCGAGGGCGACCTCGATCCCGCCCACCCGAATTACCTGCACCGCGATTTTCAGCTCGAGAAGGACAAGAGCTGGGCCGGCGCGGGCTGGCAGTCGATCGCCGACCTCATGTCCGACGGCATCCCGGCGATCCACTGCGAGGAGTCGCCCTACCTCATGCGCGTCGCGGCGGTTCGCAAGACCGCCGACCCGAAGGTGAACTATGTTCGCACCACCGAATGGGTGGCGCCCTTCTACACCTACATCGCGACCGGCCCGCACGAGTCGCGCCTGTTCAAGGCGTGGCTGCCGATCGACGACACCAGCTGCTACACGTTCTACATCCACTTCAATCCCGACACCGCGCTCAACGTGCCGGCGAGTTACGCCAACTGGGGCCACGAAACCAGTGCGCCGCACTACCGCACCAGGCACACCCTAGCCAACATGCACTTGCAGGATCGGGGAATGATGGCGACGACGAATTTCTCCGGCGTGGAGGGCGCGGCGATCCAGGACCGTGCGGTGCAGGAGGGCATGGGCCCGATCTGCGACCGCACCCAGGAGCACCTGGGCACCAGTGACAAGGCGGTGATCTTTTACCGGCGGCTGATCCTGAGGAAGCTTGCCGAGATGGACGAGGGCAAACCGCTGCCGGGCCTCGACCCGGCACTCGATTTCAACCAGCGCACGGCGTCGTGCTTCATGCCAGCCGATGCCGACTGGCACGATGCGCTCGGTTTCCAGCAAGCGCAGGAGCGCGAAAGCGCGGCGCAGGC
>JBDTRN010000086.1:0-10771 GCA_039931715.1 Betaproteobacteria bacterium | reverse complement strand
ACGCGCCTGCTCAAGCTCGACCCGGGTGCGTTTTCCACCGTGCCCTTCGTGCACGACCATTGGGAAGAGGTGTTCCTCGTGCAGGGCGACCTCATCGTGGGCAACGACGACAAGGGCAAGGGCGGCGAAACGTCCAACGCCTTCACCTATGCCTGCCGTCCGCCCGGGGTGGACCACGGCCCGTTTTCGTCGAAGGACGGCTGCCTGATGTATGAAATTCATTACTACGAGACGACTGGAAAAAAAGGCTGAAGGAGCCCCCCTCCCACCCCTCCCCCGAGGGGGAGGGTCAGAATTTGGCGCGCGAGAAGCGCGCGGAACGAGATGAGGAGCACGCGATGTTGAAGACCGGCAAGGAACACCTCGAGCAGTTGCGCGACGGGCGCACTGTCTACATCGGCGCGGAGAAAGTCACCGATGTCACCACCCACCCGGCGTTTCGCAATGCCGCGCACTCGATCGCGTCGATCTACGACCTCAAGTGCGCGCCCGAGAACCGCGACGCCATGAGCTACGAGGACGGCGGCCAGCGCTACAGCGCGTACTTCCTTCCCGCGCGCAGCAAGGCCGACCTGGAGAAGCGCACCCACGTGCACCGCGCGATCGCCAATCTGAGCTACGGGCACCTGGGCCGCTCGCCCGACCACGTGTCGAGCTTCGTCACCGGCATGGCCACCAACGCCGAAGTCTTCGGCAAGTACGCCGACAACCTGCTGCGCTACTACCAGCACATGCGCGAAAACGACACCTACGCCTGCTACGCGGTGATCCCGCCGCAGGCCGCGCGCAACCCCGAGTTCTACGTCAAGCAGAACCTGCCGATCCCGACCTTGCGCGTGGTGCGTGAGGACGACGACGGCGTGGTCATCTCGGGCATGAAGATGCTCGCCACCGGCGCGGTGTTCTCCAACGAAATCTGGGTCGGCAACCTGATCCCGCTCGCGCCCACCCAGCTCGCCGAGTCGATCACCTGCGCGGTGCCGGTGAACGCCAAAGGGCTCACGCTTTGGTCGAGAAAGCCGTTCGAGCGCGATGCCAAGGTCGAGTTCGAGAACCCGCTCACCTACCGCTTCGACGAGACCGACAGCATGGTCATGTGCGACGAGGTCAAGGTGCCGTGGGAGAAAGTGTTCGTGCACAACGACGCCGTGCTCGCGCGCGAGATCTACATCAAGACCCCCGCGCATTGCTACGGCAACCACCAGTCGAACGTGCGCTTCCACGCCAAGATGCAGCTCGTCGTGGGCGTGGCCTCGCGCGTGGCGCAGGCCTCGGGCGCCGACCAGATTCCCGCGGTGAGGGAGACGCTCGGACGCCTGAGCGCGTTGGAGGCAACCCTCGGCGGCATGATCGCCGGCCAGATCCAGGATGCGGAGGACTGGCCCGCCGGCTACAAGACGTACAACCGGCGTTACATGTACGCGGCGCTCAACTGGTGCACCGAGGGGCACTCCGCGATCATCGACATCCTGCGCGAATTGTGCGGCGGGTCGGTGTTCCAGATGCCCGCCGACATCACGGTGATGGCCGACCCCGCGATGCGCGAGGAGTTCGAAACCTACTGGCAGACGCCGCAGCTTCCGGCGGTGGAGCGCATGAAGCTGTTCAAGCTCGCATGGGACCTCGTGGGCTCGGAATTCGCGGGGCGGCATGCGCAGTACGAAAAATTCTACGCCGGCGCCTCGTTCATCATCCGCAACCACAATTTCCGCGAAGCACCGTGGGAGCACTACCACGCGGTGGTGGACGGCCTCATGGCAGGCTATGGGATTGCGTCCGAAGCAGTGGGCGCCCCCAAGGCGGCGTGATCGAACGCGCCCCAGGCGGGGCGAGCGAACGCGCCCCAGGCATGGCAATCGCGGTCCGGGGCGGGCGCTTCTGGCTTAAGATCGATCCCCTTCAGCGCAACCCACTGTGATCGGATTCCCATGAGCGGACACGCAGCCCCCCCCAAAGCAGCGCCGGCGGCGCTCGAGACACACTCGGTCGGCCGGCCGGTGCGCGACCTCGCGGCCGAGATCTATGTGCAGCTCATTTCGAAGGTGCCCGATCCGGGCAAGGCCGGCAGCATGGCGAAACTGAGCTTCAAGCTCGCCGAAACCTTCGAAGAGGAAGACGCCGCCCGCATCCACGCCGCCAAGCCCGTGGCCGCCGACTTCAACGCCGAGTTCTTCGACCAGAAGTAACCGGTCGGGCCGCTTCAGTACTCCGCCGGTGGTGCGATGTTTGCGCCGGCGGCAGTACACCCCTCACGGCGGCGCGAAAAAACTGCGCGGTGGCCGCAGATTACTGCAGCGTGACTCCGCCGGTCCTGATGATCCGCGCCCACTTGGGGATCTCGGTTTCGATGAAGGCGCGGAATTCCTGCGGCGTGCTGCCCGCGACGAGAAACCCCTGTCGCGCAAAGGCCTCGCGGAAATCCTCGCTCGACAGGGCCTTGAGGGTCTCCGCATTCAGCTTCGCCACGATTTCCGGCGGCGTTCCCGCGGGGGCGAACAAGCCCTGCCACGACAGCGCTTCGAATCCAGGATAGCCTGACTCGGCCACTGTGGGCACGTCGGGCAGCAGCGGATGGCGCCGGGCCGAGGTGACCGCGAGCGCCTTGATGCGGCCCGCCTTGACCTGCGGCAGCACGACGAGGAAATCGCCGAACATCGACTGCACCTGCCCGCCGATCAGGTCGTTTACCGCGCCCGCACTGCCCTTGTAGGGGACGTGCACGAGTTTCGTGCCGGTGGCCTGATTGAACATTTCGCCGGTGAGGTGCATCGAGGTGCCGTTGCCAGGGGAGGAGTGCGTGACCCGCTCCGGATGGGCCTTTGCATACGCAATGTATTCGGCCAGCGTGTTGGCGGGGATCGCGGGACCGACCACGATCACCAGCGGCGCTGACACGATCGAGGTGATCGGCACGAAATCCCTGAGCGGGTGGTACGGCAGCTTGGGGTTGAGGGTCACGCTGATGCCGTGCGAGCCGGTCACGCCCACTAACAGGGTGTAGCCGTCGGGGGGCGACTTGGCGACGTAGTCCGACCCCACCGCGCCGCCCGCGCCGGGCTTGTTCTCGACGATGACCGACTGGCCCATCGAGGCCTGCAGTTTCTCGGCCAACTTGCGCGCCAGCAGGTCGGTGCTCCCACCGGGCGGGAAAGGCACCACAATGCGCACCAGCTTGGTGGGGTAGGCCTGCGCATGTGTGCCGGTCGCGGCGGCTAAAAGCAGCGCCGAAAGCGCGAGTCTCAAGATTTTTTTCATGCTGGCTCCTGGCATTGGTAGCGTGAATGGGGTTGATCGGCGCTTCGGTCGTTCGGTGATTCGTCGGAGCGGAGGTTCGGTGCGATGCATTTCGACGCGCCGTCGACCGGCTCAGAACCTGCCGGCCCGGAACGGCGCGAGGTCGACCTGCGGTGAGCGCCCCGCAACGAGGTTCGCGATCTCGCGGCCGGTGGTGGCGCCGCCGCACATTCCCACGTGGCCGTGGCCGAAGGCAAGCCACGCATTGTCCGTGCCAGGGGCCGGCCCGATCACCGGCAGGCTGTCGGGCAGGCAGGGACGGTGCCCCATCCACTCCGAGGTGCGGCTCGTGTCGAGGTGGGGAAAAAGCTCGCGCCCCTTGGCGAGCAGAACGCCGGCGCGCGCGTAGTTGGGTGCGGCTTTGAGTCCGGCGAATTCCACCGAGCCGGCGAGGCGCAGCCCCATCGCCATCGGGTTGATCATGAGGTTGTGCTCGAGCGCCATGATGGTGTGGCCCAGCCCCAGGTTGGAGCTTGCGACGGTGACGTGGTAGCCGCGCTGGGTTTCGAGCGGGATGCGTGTGCCGAGCTGGCGCACGAGCGAGGCCGACCAAGCACCGCCCGCGACGACCACGCCATCGCAGGCCAGCGTTGCGCCAGTGTCCAGTTTGAGGCCGCTTACGCGCGAACCCGAGCGCTCGAATCCGCTCACCGCGGCCTTCACGGTTTGCGCTCCGTCCTCGACACAGCGCGCGTGGATCGCCTTCACCAGCCGCGATGGGTCGAGGGTGGAGCCGTTCTCGGGCGCGAGCAGGCCGAAGCGGAATTTGCCGCGCAGGTCGGGCTCGAGCGAGACGAGTTCGTCTTCGTCGACGTCGCGCAGGTCCACGCCGAGGCTGCGCCGCAGGTCCATGCCCCATTGCCACTGGCGCGCGGTTTCGCGTGACGAATAGACATACAGGCAGCCCGAGCGGCGCACGAGGGCATTGGCGTTGGCGCGCTCGAGCAGCGGCGCGTAGGCCTCGAAGATCGGCGCCAGCAGACCGCGCAACGCGGTGGCGATGCGCACCACTTCGGCCCGCGAGGAATAGGCGACGAAACGCGCCAGCCACGGCGCCACCACCGGCAGGTACGGCCAGCGGATCGTCAGCGGCCCGAGCGGGTCGAGCAGCCATCCGGGCGCCTTTTTCCATATTCCCGGCATGCCCACCGGCAGGCAAGCGGAGGGCGACATCGAACCCGCGTTGCCGAAAGAGCAGGCTTCGCCCGGATCGCGCGGGTCGACGAAGGTGACGGCGTGTCCGTCGCGCTGCAGCCACGCGGCGCTGCACACGCCTACGATGCCCGTGCCGATGACGGCGACGTGCATGTCAGGACTGCTTGGGGGGGATGTGCACGACGATCCCGTCGAGGGATGCGTCGAGCCTGACCTGGCAGGACAGGCGGCTGGTGGGTTTTCGCTCGGCTGCGGTGAAGCCGAGCATGTCGAGTTCGTCGGGTTCGGGCGCGGGCAGGCGTGTCGCCCATTCCTCGTCTACGTAGACGTGGCACGTGGCGCACGACAGGCAGCCACCGCATTCGGCGTCGATGCCGCGCACGTTGCCCTTGATCGCGGTTTCCATGACGCTCGCGCCCGTTGCGGCTTCGATTTCGCTGCGCGAGCCGTCGACGAGGACGTAGGTGATTTTCGGCATGGGCCGAACATTAGCAGGTCGCCGGGGCGCAAATCGACGGCCCTGCGCGCCGGGCGTTTTGCATCGCGAACCCGGGGAGGGCGCCCGGGTGGTACGCGAATGCAGCCTCAGGTGGCGCGCTGCGCCGACATCTGTGTCACCGCGCCGGTCTTCAGGTCGAACATGACCCGCGCGATGCGATCGAGGTTGGTGCCGGTCACGCGCACGAAGCACGATTTGGCCGGGTAGTCGATCGAGTGGATCGTCCCGTCCTGGTAGATCCCGGCATGGCCCGGCGTGAGCCGGTAGGTCTTCTTCGCCTTGAGGGTCGCGTGCGCGGGGTCAGCGCCGTCGTCGGTCCGCTCCCATTCGGTCATCTCGGTGTATTCCGTGGCCTGGCCGTAGATGGCCCACGAAGCGCCGTGGTCGTGCGGCGGGGATACGCGCGGATTTTCGTTGACGTGGGCGAGGACCTGGAACTTGAGCTCCGGGTCCTCGAACAGCAGGTGCAGGCCCGGTTTCATGTCGACGCAATGCTTTTTGACGAACGCTTTGTTCTTCAGCAAGGTTTCCAGGAGCGTGCGCACTTCTTCGCGGCCACCTGGCCCGGGATCGCGGCTGAAGATGGCGTGGCAGTCGGCGGTAAAGGCATCGAGTTCGTAGGACATGCGCGTTCTCCTGAAAGGTCGCGGGGCAGCGGATCGGCAAAGCGCATTTTCGCTGTCGTGGCGCTTCTGCGCCACCCGGGCTGCGAACCGAAGTTGTCAGACCTTTTCGAGCCTGAACTCCTGTACCTGGTCCTTCACGGCCACGCCCGCCTCCGCTCGCGGCGGGATGCCGCCGCGCTTCTTGCCGCCCTCGCAGGTGCCAAAGCGTGTTTCGAAGCACGGCGGCAGCTCGCGGCTGTTGGGCGCGGAGACCCACAGGCGCAACAGGTGCCTGCGGTCCTTGAGTTCGGGCCAGTCCTCGAAATTGGTGCGCGAATGCAGCACGCAGAAGTTGTTGGCGAGCTGGAAGTCGCCCGGCTCCATCTGGAACGCCAGCGCCATGCCGGGCTCGTTGGCGATCGCATCGAACAGGTCGAGCGCCTCGATCTGCCGCGGCGTGAGTCGCGGCACCTCGGGAAAGCGCTGCGCCGACTCGATGTAGCCGCGGATATAGCGCACGGTCACCAAGCCCTTGTGATACGAAAGCACGGGCATCGCATAGAAGGGCTCGTCGCCCTCGTCCTCGCGGCCCCTTTCGCCGCGCCGGTCGATGTAGAACGGCTTGTAAAGTTCTTCCAGCAGGTCGGGGCGGCGCCGCTGGATCTCGTTCTGGATCGCGGTGACGCTCACCAGCCGTGACTGCCCGCCCGAGCGCGCCGCCTTCAGGCACATGAGCATGATCACGTCGCTCTGGTCGTTGTGGAAGATCAGCTCGGCGGTGGTCTGGTAGGCGCGCACGTTGGTCTTGTTGATGTCCAGGCCCAGGTTGCGCACATGGCCGAGCTCGTGGCCCTCGGCGTTCTGCGACAGCGGTATTCCCAGGTGCTGGCCCAGGCCCCAGAAGATGATCTCGCACTCGGCCTCGGTGAACTCGGTCACCGGGAAGCCGCGCATGAGGAAGAACCCGCGGCCGTTTTCGAGTTCTTCCAGCATGTGGGCAAGCACCGTGGAGAATTTCGGCAGCGGGAAGTCGGCTTTGCCGAACGCGGGTGCGTTGAGCCCTCGCGCCTGCACGGCGGCAAGCGCGGCGCGGATCTCCGTCAGCGACTCGGGCGGGAAGCGGAAGATCCAGTCCTCGGAGTCCTGGAGGTCACTGCCCCGCCACAGTCCCGGGTTGCGCGACAGCGGCGAGGGCGGCATCGGCGGCGCTGCAGGGGAGTCGGGCTGGGTGGCAGGCATCGGCGGGCTCCTTTCCGATATTTAATTCACAACGGTAATTAAATTTACCGGACGATGTCGGGCGTGTCAAATGAGCTGACTCTGAACCGACTCTTGAAGTCGAGTCAGAGTCGACTTTTGAGGTCGCTCGCAAGGCCGGCGTCGACGGATACCGACGGGGAGAAGCCGAGGTCGGTGCGCAGGCGGATGGTGTCAACCGGGCCGGCGCTCTTGCCCTGGCCGCTGAACAGGGCACGGCCGGCGTGGGGGGCGAGGCGGCGCACTGCGGCATGCATTTCCTCGAGGCTCATATAGTTTTCCTCCGGGCCGGCGACGTTGTAGATCGCATGCGCGGGGCGGGGATGGAGCAGGGCGGCCAGGGTCGCGCCTGCGGCGTCGGTCACGTGGGTCAGGTGGAAGTGTTCGCGGCCGCTGGCGCCTTCGATCGCCACGTCCTCGCCGCGCGCGGTTTCCTTGATGCGCTGGCGCACCAGCGCCATGCCGGCGCTCTTCACCTCCACCGGCCCGAACACGCCGCCGTAGCGAAGCGATACGAAAGTCAGCCCGTAGAGCCCGGCATAACGCACCCCCAGCATCTCGCCCAGGCGCTTGGTCATGCCGTACAGGCCGGTGGCGGCCGAGGGCGGATCGTCCTCGCGCATGAGGTCGGTGCGCTCGCCATAGCTCGCGATGCTGCCGCCGAAAACCATGCGTCCAATACCCAGCGTGCGGCAGGCTTCCAGCACGTTCAGCGTCCCGTCGACGTTGACGCGCACCGCTACGGCTGGGTTTTGCTCACAGGCGAACTGTAGGTAAGCTGCGAGATGCAGCACGGCATCGGGACGGGCAGCGGCCAGCGCCGCTTGGATCGCGGCGGAGTCTCCGATGTCCCCGCACACCCATTCGGTGCCCGCGGGCGTGCTGCCCGGCGGGTGGCGCGAGACCAGCGTCACATGGTGACCCGCCACGGCGAGCGCTTCGGCGCTTGCCGTGCCGATCAGGCCCGTTCCACCGACCAGCGCAACCCGCATTCGTTGTCCCATGAAAAAAATCAACCGAACCGATTCTAGCAAGCAGCACGCCGTCCCCGGTGACCTGCGCCGCCACAACCGCGGCCTGGTGCTCGAGCACCTGTTCCGTGCGCCCGCCGTTTCGCGCACCGTCCTGGCGCAGGCCACCGGCCTCACGCCCGCGGCCGTGTCGCGCATTACGCGCGAGCTGGTCGAGGCGGGACTCGTGCGCGAGCTCTCGCGCGAAGCCGGCCCCGCCGCGCGCGGGCGACCGCAGGTGGACCTTGCGCTATGCGCCGAAGGCGCCTATGTCATCGGCATCGGCGTCGGGGCGTTCGAGCAGTGGATTCGCATCGCGGACCTGCGCGGCGAATGCGTTTCTCGCAAGGAAGTCCAGCTCCTCGACCAGCCCTCGGCGCGCGCCGCGCTCAAGCTTCTCGTGGGCGAGGTCCGTTCGCTGCTGTCGCTCGCGCGCATCCCTCGCCAGCGCGTGCTCGGCGTCGGGATCGCCTCGGCCGGGGTGGTCGACCGCGACAAAGGGATCATCATCGAGTCGCCCAACCTGGGCTGGCGCGACCTGCCCGTGGCTGACCTCGTGTCCGCAGCGCTAGGCCTGCCGGTGGCGGTCGAATCCATGCACCACGCGCTCAACCTCGCCGAACAGCGTTTCGGCCAGGGAGCCGGCATCGGCGACAGCGTGCTCGTCAACGCGGCCATGGGAATCGGCGCCAGCGTCATGGAGCGCGGCCGCATCGTTCGCGGCCGGCACAACGCAGCCGGGCAGATCGGCCACCTCAGCGTGGCGGGCGCAACCGAGCTGTGCACCTGCGGCCGGCGCGGGTGCCTCGACACGGTCGCCTCCGCCGCCGGCGTGCTGCGGCGCCTCGGGCTGGTGCCGCCGCGGCGCGTCGCACGAGAGCACGACGCGGCGGCCGCGCAAAAACTGCTGGCGGCCATCGAGCGGGAGCGCCAGGGGGAGCCCAAGGCACGCCAGGCTTTCCATGCCAGC
Organism: Betaproteobacteria bacterium; assembly: GCA_039931715.1. Lineage (GTDB taxonomy): Bacteria > Pseudomonadota > Gammaproteobacteria > Burkholderiales > SG8-39 > SZAS-79. The sequence goes on along the minus strand of JBDTRN010000086.1, from coordinate 1,981 downwards.
GGCGCGCAACTCGGCGAGGCCCTCAATGCGGTGCGTGCGATGCTCGACCCGCAGCGCATCGTGCTCGCCGGCCCGCTCGGGCGCACTCCCAGCTATGTGAAGGGTGTGCAGGAGCGGCTGGAGGCCAGGGATTCGTCGCGCAGCGAGCGCGCGGCAGGCGGCGCCGGGCTGCCTGACCCCGAGGCGCTGCTGCTCGCGCTTGCATCGCACAGCGCCGATTCGGCCGCCGCTTGCCTCGCGCTGGCCGAATTTGCGTTTGGCGGGTCCCTCGACCTTGCGCGGCTCACCAAGTGATGCCATCATTTTATGTACGAAGGAAAATAAATAGCCGCCCCGCAGCCGCAGAGGGCGCGGCAAATACAAGGAGGCAGTACATGTTCGAGGGATTGCGCCGCGGGCTTGCGGCATTGCTGGCGGCGACGCCATTGCTGGTCGCGGCGCAGCCGTACCCGGCCAAGCCGGTCACCATCGTTTCGCCGTACAGCGCGGGCGGCAACGCCGACCTCGCGGCGCGCTCAATTGCCGTGACGGCGGCAAAATCCCTCGGCCAGCCGGTGGTGGTGGTCAACCGTACCGGTGCCGGCGGGATCGTGGGCTCCCAGTTCGTCGCCGATGCCGCGCCCGACGGCTATACGCTGCTGCTTGCGCGTGTGGGCTCGCAGGCGGTGGCGCCGGCGCTCGACCCGGCCACGACGTACAAGTGGGACAGCTTCACTTTCCTCGGCGTGCTGGAGAGCGACCCGTACGTGTGCGTGGTGCTGGGCAAGTCGCCGCTGCGCACGTTCCAGGATCTCGTCGCCGCGGTGCGCGCCAAGCCCGGCAAGCTCAGCTACGCCTCGACCGGCAACGCCGATGCGAGCGTGGTGTTCCCGGTCAAGATGTTCCTCAACTCCGGGCTCAAGTACGACGCCGCGGTCAAGGTGCCTTACAAGGGCGCAGGCGATACCGTGGCGGCCGTTCTCGGGGGCCACGTCGATTTCGCCTGCAACGGCATTTCACCCTACACCGCAGCGATGCGCTCGGGCGACCTGCGCGGGCTCGTCGTCTCGACCAAGGCGCGCGTCGCCGAGGCGCCCGATGTGCCGACCGCGTCCGAGGTGGGTATGCCGGATCTCGAGACGGTGTCGGGTTGGAGCGCGCTGTATGGCCCGCCGGGGTTGCCCCGCGAAGTGGTGGAGCGCTGGGCCGGGGTGCTCGCCGCCGCGCGCGACGATGCCGAATGGAACCAGCAGGTCAGGCGCCGCGGCTCGATCCCGAGCATCATGCCGCCGGACGAAACGCGCCGTTTCGTCGAGGCGCAGTACAAGGCGTACCGGTCGCTTTCCTCGCAGCTCGGGGTGAAGTAGGGCGAGCGCGCCTCAGAACATCTCGAAGTATTCGCGGTGCTCCCACTCGCTCACTTCGAGGTTGAAGCGGGCGATCTCCGACTCCTTGATGCGGCAGTAATAGTCGATGAATGCACTGCCCAGGCCTTCCCTGAGGCAGGCGTCGGCGCGCAGTGCGACAAGCGCGTCGGTAAGCGTAGCCGGCAGGGCCTCGGCCTCGGTTTCGTAAGGCGCATCGGCTGAAGGCCCCGGCTCGAGGTTGCGCTGCATGCCGTCGAGACCTGACAGGATCTGCGAGGCGAAATACAGGTACGGGTTGGCCGCCGGCTCGCCCACTCGGTTCTCGATGCGCGTGGCCGGATCGCCCGGTCCGCCGAGCACGCGCAGCATGACGCCGCGGTTGTCGCGGCCCCAGATCACCCGGTCGGGGGCGAGCGAATTGGGGCGGTAGCGCTTGTAGCCGTTGATCGTGGGAGTGGAAAGCGCACTTGCGCCGCGCGCATGCGCGAGCAGCCCCGCGAGGTAGTTTTTTCCCAACGGCGAAAGCTGCTCGCCCTCCTTGGCGGGAACGAATGCATTCGCGCCGTCGGAGGCCTTGTTGAGCGACTGGTGCAGGTGCCAGCCCGAGGACATCACGTTGGGAATGCGCGGCCGGC
>JBDTRN010000085.1:0-10823 GCA_039931715.1 Betaproteobacteria bacterium | reverse complement strand
GCCGCCCGAAGCCGTCCGCAGTGCGCTTGTCCGCGGTGCGAATGGTCATGCGCAGGAAACACTCGTTCAATTCGTCGCGGTGGGCGGGGTCGGCATTCGCGCCCAGCAGCGAGTTGTAGCCGATGTACTCGACGTGGGTTTCCCCGGCTTCGATGCAGCGCTCGCGCATGAGGCCCTCGACGATGCGGGCGCTCTCCTCGCACTTGAGATAGGCCTCGGGCCACGCGTAGCCGATGACACCGGTGCCCATCCAGCCGTCGTGGTAGCCCGCCACCACTTTCAGGGTGTCGGTTCGCGGCGCGCCCGCGGCGCCGGTGACGCGCACCCGGTCGCCGCCTTCGTCCTCCAGTTTCAGCGTGCCCATGTCGAGCACCACATCGGGAGACATATAGGCGTGCGGGTTATGCACTTCGTAGAGCAGTTGCTGGCGCACGGTGTCGAAAGACACCCGCCCGCCGGTGCCGGACGCCTTGGTGATGATCGCCGAGCCGTCCTCGCTTACCTCGGCGATCGCGTAGCCCAGGTGCAGGAAATCGCGAATGCGCTGCCATTCGCCGGCGGCACCGAAGTTTCCGCCGCTCGCCTGGCCCGAGCATTCCAGCAGGTGTCCGACCGTGAGGCCTTGCGCAAGGCGGTCCCAGTCGTCCCAGCGCCAGCCGAATTCGTGCGCGAGCGGCCCGAGGAACAGCGCCGCATCGGCCACGCGGCCGGTGACTACGATGTCGGCGCCGCGCTCGAGCGCCTCGGCGATCGGCTGGGCGCCCAGATAGGCATTGGCGAACAGGAGGCGGTCGCGCACGCTCGCGAGGTCTGCGCCGGTGTCGAGGTGGGCGAGCGATTCACCCGCCGAGAGCAGTTCGTCGATGCGTTCGGTGAGCGAGTCGCCCGAGACCGTGGCAATCCTCGCCTTCCATCCCTTGGCATGGAACGCTCGGGCGATGGCCTCGCGCGCGCCATGCGGGTTGAGGCCGCCGGCGTTGAGCACGAATTTGACGCCGTGCCGTGCGGCGACGGGCCACAGGTCCGTGAGCATGGGAACGGCGTCGCGCGCGTATCCAGCGGCGGGATCCTTCTGGCGGTCTTTCTGCAGAATTGCGAGGGTGAGCTCGGCGAGGTGGTCCGAGCCGATGTACTTCACTCCGCCGCGCTCGATGGAGGCGTGCACCGCGCGCCACGAGTCGCCGTAGAAGCCCAGCCCCGCGCCGACGCGAACGGTTTTCATGTCCGATGGTTGTTGCGCATGGCAGTGTGAAGGGGCTGCGGGCCAGTCTAGGGTGCACCATTGCGAAATGCAATTGGCCCTCGTAACGGCTTGGTAGAATCCGCCGCGGAGGTGGGGGAGTGCTCAACCAGTTGCTGCAATTGTCGGTGGCCGGCGTGGCGCAGGGCTGTGTGTATGCCCTCGTGGCTTTGGGCTTTGTGCTCATCTACAAGGCCACCGAGACGGTCAACTTCGCCCAGGGCGACCTCATGATGCTGGGTGCCTTCTTCGCGCTCACTGCCAGCGTCACATTGGGTTGGCCCTACTGGGCGACGATCCTGTTCGCGCTGTCCGTCATGGCGGTGGTCGGCATGCTGCTCGAGCGGCTTGTGCTGCGTCCGGTGCTCGGCCAGCCGGCTTTCACGGTGGTCATGATCACCATCGGCGTGGGCTATGTGCTGCGCGGCGTGGTCACCATGGTGCCCGGCTGGGGGACCGATACCTACACCCTGCCGACGCCGTTCTCGGAAGGGGTGGTGCGGCTCGGGCAGGTGATTTTCTCGGTCCAGCAGCTGGCGGTGATCGGCATGACCACCGCCCTGTGCATCGTGCTGTACGTGTTCTTCCGATTCGCCAAACTCGGCGTGGCCATGCAGGCGACTTCGCAGAACCAGCTCGCCGCCGCGTACATGGGGATCCCGGTGCGCCGTGTGAACATGCTCGTGTGGGGGCTTTCGGCTGGTGTCGCGACCTTCGCGGGCATCCTGCTCGCGCCGGTGACCTTCGTGCACTCGAACATGGGCTTCATCGGCCTCAAGGCGTTTCCCGCCGCCGTGGTGGGCGGCTTCGGCAGCGTGCCCGGTGCCATCGTCGGCGGCCTCATCATCGGGCTGGTCGAAGCGCTGGCCGGGTTCTACCTGCCCGAAGGTTTCAAGGACGTCGCCGCCTACGTCGTCGTCCTCGTGGTGCTGCTCTTCAAGCCCTCCGGGATCTTCGGCGAGACGGCCAGGAAAAAGGTGTAGCGCATGCGATTCATCTTCAAGACGCGCTACGAGCAGGACATTGCCCTTTTCAGCCATCCGGGACAGGTATTCTGGTACGGGCTGCTCCTCGCCGTCCTGCTCGCGCTGCCCTTCGGATTGGACGAGTACGTGATGTCGCAGCTGCATTTCGTGCTGATCTACTCGATCGTCGGCCTCGGCCTCATGCTGCTGGTGGGTTTCACCGGCCAGATTTCGCTCGGCCATGCGGCCTTTCTTGCGGTGGGCGCTTATACAGAGGCGCTGATGCAGGCGCGGGGCGTGCCGTTCTTCGTGTCGCTGCCGAGCGCCGCGTTGCTTTCGGCCGCGCTGGGCCTCGTCGTCGGCCTGCCCGCGCTGCGCCTCAAGGGCATCTACCTCGCCATCGCGACACTCGCGTTCAACGTCATCGTCGAGGAAGTCATCACGCGCTGGGAAAGCCTTACGGGTGGCAACTCCGGCCAGCACCTCAAGCCCATCGTGCTCTTCGGCGTGCCTCTCGGGGGCGACGCCGCGTTCTACTACCTGTGCCTTGCGCTCACGGTGCTCTCTTTGCTCGCGCTGTTGAACTTGTTGCGCTCGCCGACGGGCCGGGCGTTCGTCGCGATCCGCGATTCCGAGATCTCGGCCAGCTGCATGGGCGTCAACCTTGCCAAGTACAAGACGCTCTCGTTTGCCATTTCGGCGGCGCTGACCGGCATCGGTGGCGCGCTCTACGCGCACAAGGTGACCTTCATCTCGCCCGAGCAGTTCACCCTGCTGCAGTCGATCGAACTGGTCACCATCGTGATCCTCGGCGGGATCGGCTCGCTGCACGGCGCGGTGCTCGGCGCCGCGTTCCTGATTGTGCTGCCGCAGCTCATCGCGGTGGCCAAGGACTACCTGCCCGGCAACGTCGGCGGCTCGGGGCTGCAGGCGGTGGTTTTCGGGCTGGTGCTCATTGGCTTCATCGTGTTCGAGCCGCTCGGGCTGTACGGCCGCTGGCTCAAGGTGCGCACCTGGTTCGAGCTGTTCCCGTTCTATCGCAAGGGCATGTTCCGGCGCCAGAAGAGCTACATGAAATCGGAGCGCCTGCGGTGAGCTTCTTCCGGGTGGAGAACCTCGGCATCCGCTTCGGCGGGGTGGTCGCCGTCGACGACGTGTCGTTCGAGGTCGGGCGAGGCGAGGTGTACACCATCATCGGCCCCAACGGTGCCGGCAAGACCACCATCTTCAACCTGATCGGCCTCATCTACGCGGCCAGCAGTGGGCGCATCCTGTTCGAGGAGCGCGACCTCACTGGCCTTGCCCAGCACCGTGTCGCCGAGCTCGGCATCGCACGCACGTTCCAGAACATCGAACTGTTCGAGCACGCCACCGTGCTGCAGAACCTGCTGATCGGCCGCCACCGCCATCGCACGACTTCGCTGTGGCAGGAGCTGCTGTTCACCGGCGAGGTTCGCCGCGCCGAAGTGGCCCAGCGCGAAGCGGTGGAGAAGGTGATCGACTTCCTCGACCTCGCCCACCATCGCGACAGCATGGTGGGTGGCCTGCCCTATGGCGTACGCAAGGTGATCGAGCTGGGCCGCGCGCTCGCCTCCGAGCCGAGCCTGCTCCTGCTCGACGAGCCTTCCTCGGGGCTCAACCCCGAGGAGACCGACGAAATGGCGTTCTGGATCGAGGACATCCAGAAGGGGCTCGGCATTACCGTGCTGATGGTCGAGCACGACATGAACCTCGTGTCGCGCGTGTCCGACCGCGTGCTCGCGCTGAGCGAAGGCAGGGTGATCGCCGAGGGCACGCCCGGCGAGGTGCAGTCCCACCCCGCGGTGATCGAGGCTTACCTCGGCGGCGCCACGGCATGAGCGCTGTCGTCCCGGTGCTCGAACTGGCCAACGTGGAGTCGAGCTACGGGCCCGTGCAGGCGCTGCGCGGCGTGACCCTCGCGGTGGAGGAGGGCAGGATCGTGACCGTGCTCGGCGCCAACGGGGCGGGCAAGTCCACCATCCTCAAGACCATCTCCGGCATCATTGACCCGGGCAAGGGGCAGGTGCGCTTGCGCGGTGCGGAGATCCAGGGCCTGGCGCCCGATCGCATCGTGCGCGCAGGCATCGGCCATGTCCCCGAGGGGCGCGAGGTGTTCCCGCTCCTGTCAATCGAGGACAACCTGCGCATGGGTGCCTATACGCGCAAGGACCCCGACGGCGTGGCGAAGGACATGGAAACCGTCTACGGCTACTTCCCCATCCTGCAGGAGCGTGCCAGGCAGGAGGCGGGGCAGCTCTCGGGCGGCCAGCAGCAGATGCTCGCCATCGCGCGTGCGCTGCTCTCGCGGCCGACCGTGATCCTCATGGACGAGCCCAGCCTGGGCCTGTCGCCCAAGCTCACCGCCGAGATCTTCCGAATCATCGTGCGCATCAACCGCGAGCGCGGCACCACCATCCTGTTGGTGGAGCAGAACGCGCATATGGCGCTCGCCACCGCCGATTACGGCTACGTGCTCGAGGCCGGCCGTATCGTGATGGAGGACACCTGCAAGCGCCTGGCCGAGAAAGAGGACATCCGCGAGTTCTATCTCGGCATCAAGGAAGCCGGCGTGCGCGGCCATCGGCGCTGGAAGAAGAAAAAGCAATGGAGATGAGCCCGCCATGGAACCGGTAAACGTTGCGCAGATGTTCTGCAAAGGCGTGGCCGAGCGCGGCCCGCAGGTGATCCTGCGCCAGAAGGAGTTCGGCATCTGGCGCGCGGTGACCTGGACGGAGCTCGGGCAAATTGCACGCGAAGTGGGCATGGGCCTCGCCGCTCTCGGGTTCGAGCCGGGCGAGACCGCGTCTATCCAGGCCAACACCAACCGCGAATGGGTGTACGCCGACATGGGCATCCTGTGCGCCGGCGGCGTTTCGAATGGGATCTACCCCACCGACGCCGCGGCGCAGACCGAGTACCTGATGACCGACTCGCGCTCGGTGTACCTGTTCGTCGAGGACGAGGAGCAGCTCGACAAGGCGCTGGAGGTGCGCGACCGGCTGCCGGCGCTGCGCAGGATCATCGTGTTCGACATGGAGGGCCTGCGCGAACTCGACGATCCGCAGGTCATGAGCATTGAGAAGCTGCGCGCCTTGGGGGCCGACCACGACGCGCGTCATCCCGGCGAGTGGGAAAAGCGGGTCGATGCCCGCGGCGCAGCCGACCTCGCCATCCTGGTCTACACCTCGGGGACCACGGGGAAACCCAAAGGCGCGATGATTTCGCACGACAACATCCTCGCCACAGTGAAGGGTTACCAGGAGGCCTTCCCGCAGGGGCCCAGCGATGAGCGCATGGCGTTCCTGCCGCTGTGCCACATCGCCGAGCGCCTCGGCGGCGAATACCACGCGCTGTATTCGGGGGCGGTGCTCAATTTCGTCGAGAACCCCGAGACGGTGCCCGAGAACGTGCGCGAGATCGCGCCCACCGTATTCACCGCCGTGCCGCGCATCTGGGAAAAATTCTATTCGGCGGTATTGATCCGCCTCAAGGAGGCCGGCGCGTTCCAGCAGTGGGCCTACTCCGTGGCAATCGGGATCGGCCGCGAGGTCGCGCAACGGCGCGAGGAGCGCACGCCCATTCCAGTCCTTCTCGCGGCCAGGTTCTGGGTTGCGCGCACGCTGGTGCTCAACAACATCCGCAGGGCCATCGGCGTGCATCGCGCGCGCGTGCTGATCACCGGGGCGGCACCCATTTCCCCCGACCTCGTGCGCTGGTACATGGCACTCGGCCTCGAGATGGTCGAAGTCTGGGGCCAGACCGAATCGTGCGGTGCGATCACCTCCAACCTGGCCGGCAAGCTCAAGCCCGGCTCGATCGGGCCGCGCATGCGCCATGCCGAGGTCGATGTATCCGAGGACGGCGAGTTGATCGCGCGTGGGAAATCGATTTTCATGGGCTACCTCAACCAGCCCGAGAAGACCGCCGAGACGCTTCGCGGTGGCTGGCTGCGCACGGGCGACGTCGGCCGCGTCGACGCGGAAGGGTATTTTTATATCACCGACCGCATGAAGGACATCATCATCACCGCCGGTGGCAAGAACGTCACCCCGTCGGAGTTCGAGAACCAGCTCAAGTTCTCGCCCTACATCACCGACGCGGTGGTGATCGGCGACCGCCGGCCCTACCTCGTGGCGCTGGTCATGATCGACCACGAGAACGTCGAGATGTACGCCCAGGACCAGGCGATCCCGTTCTCAAATTACGCAAGCCTGTGCCGCCGACCGGAGATCCAGGCCCTCATCCAGGCCGAGATCGACCGGGCCAACAAGGCGTTTGCGCGGGTCGAGCAGGTGAAGAAATTCCGCCTCATCGAGGCCAAGCTCACCGCCGAGGACGAGGAGCTCACCCCGACCATGAAGCTCAAACGCAAGCTGGTAAACGAGAAGTACCGCGCCCTCATCGACGAGATGTACGCGCGGGAGGCGGCGTGAATGCAGCGCCCGGTGATACAGTAGCCCCGCATAACACGAGGAGGAGTACCCCATGAAAAATACCAAAATTGCATTGGCAGGGCTGGCGGTGGCTGCGCTTGGCGCGGCGTCGCTCGCGTTCGCGCAGACACAGGGCGTGTCCAAGTCGGAGATCGTGATCGGCACCGAGCAGGATCTTTCCGGGCCCATCGTCGCATTCTCCAAGCAGGTCAGGCACGGCATGGACATGCGAGTGGACGAGATCAATGCCGCAGGCGGCATCCACGGGCGCAAGTTGAAGCTGATCGTCGAGGACCATGGCTACGACCCCAAGAAGGCCGTCCTCGCCACCCAGAAGCTGGTGCAGAAAGACAAGATCTTCGCAATGGTGGGCCTGATCGGCACGCCCACGGCGCTGGCGGCGATGCCGATCCTGTTCGACAAGAATGTGCCCAACCTCTTCCCGATCACCGCAGCGCGCGAGATGTACGAGCCGCTGCATCGGCTCAAATATTCATTCGCGGCCACCTATTACGACCAGATGCGCGCCGGGGTCAAGCACATGGTCAAGGCCAAGGGTTACAAGAAAGTATGCGCGATGTACCAGGACGACGATTTCGGGCTCGAGGTGCTGCGCGGCGCCGAGGCCGGGCTCAAGGAGATCAACCTGCCCCTGGCCGAGAAGACCACCTACAAGCGCGGCGCGACCGAATTCTCCTCGCAGATCGCGAAGATGAAGGACGCCGGCTGCGATTTGGTCGTGCTGGGGACGATCATCCGCGAGACCCTCGGCGCCATCGGCACCGCGCGCAAGCTCGGCTGGAACGTCGATTTCATGGGCTCCTCGGCGGCCTATACCGATCTCATCCACAAGCTCGGCGGCCCGGCCATGAACGGGTTCTATGCGACCAACACCGTCAACAACCCGTACATGGACGATGCGTCCAAGAACGTGCGCGACTGGGCGGTCAAGTACAAGGACAAGTACAAGGAAGACCCTGCGGTGTTCTCGGTGTACGGCTACCAGATCATCGACCTGTTTTCCCGGATCGCCGACAAGGCCGGCCCCACCCTCACCACCGACACGTTCATCAACACGATTGAGAAGTTCAGCGTGCCGCGCGACATGTTCGGCGCCGACGAAATGTCGTTCACCAAGACCAAGCACCTGGGCTCGAACCGGGCGCGCCTGTCGCAGATCGTGAACGGCAAGTGGACCCCGATCACCGACTACATCACCGAGTGACCGGGGCGCGCCGCCTTGGTTGACGAGCGCGATGGCGGTCCAGGCTTGCGCGGGCTGGCCGCCGTCGTTGCGCTCGGGCTTGTCCTGGCGCTGCCGGGCTGCGCGTCGGTGACCAGTGGGCTGGTGGCGGACCGCGACCTGTACCTGTTCGAATCGAAAATGCACGACGTCGATTTCGGCATGAACAAGGCGCGCGTGCAGCAGGTCATGGGCCCGCCGCGCAACCGCGTGTACGAAGGCAGCCAGGAAGCGTGGCTGTGGTGCCAGACCTCGAACAGCCCCAAGTTCGCCGACCTCTACCTCACGGTGTACTTCCACAACGGCCAGGTGGCGGGTATCCACACCTACGGCAATCGCGCCGAAGGCACCTGCGAAAATTTCTTCCGGCGGGTCGAATGGTTGCCCGACCCGGAGAAAGCCAAGGCGGCCCGCCAGCGCCGGCGGGAGTAGGGAGAACGGGCCTTGCGCCAGAGTCCGCCGTACCGCATCGTTTTCGTCTGCACCGGCAACATTTTCCGCAGCCTCACTGCCGACGTCGCGCTGCGCGCGCTGCTCGAAGGCAACGAGGCCGTGCACGTCTCCTCGGCCGGCACCCACGACTATCCCCACGTGGTGCGGCCCTATACGCAGGGCTACCTGTACTCGAAGGGCTACGACGTGCGCAGCCACAACCGGCGCACGCTGACGCAGGCGATCGTCGACGAGTCGCATCTCGTCATCCCAATGAGCACCGACCACCAGGCGGTGCTGCGCGAGCGTTTCGGCCGCGATGCGCCGCTGTTCCTCGAGGCGTGTGGCGAGGCCGCCGAATGGCTGCCCGACATCGAGGACGTGATTCCCGACTACCGCACCAACCGCAACGCGGTCGAAGCGCACGTGCGCCACACGGTGGACCGCATCGTCGCGCTGGCCCCGCAGCTCGCGCGCAACCTCGAGGCGCTCATGCGTCGTTATCCTTGATTCCGACAATCTCTAACTTTCGATTTCTCGGAGTCAAGCGCCGCGCGGCTCTCCAGCCTTTTTTGTATCGGTACCGGTACATTTACAGTTACCCGTCCTGACTCACAGGCCGCGCAGCATAAAGTAGGGCACCCCACTTCTTCAGGAGAACCCCATGGGCAGGCTCGATGGAAAGCGTGCAATCGTCACCGGCGCAGGCAGCGGCATCGGTCGCGCCAGCGCATTGCTGTTCGCGCGCGAGGGCGCCACGGTCCTGGCCGTGGACAAGACAGCCGATGCTGTGCAGGAAACCGTCGCGCGCATCGTGGCGGCGGGCGGCAAGGCGGTGGCGATGGCGGCCGACGCGGGCAACGAGGCCGACGTCGAGGCCTACGTAAAGCGCGCGCTCGCGGAGTTCGGCGGCCTCGACGTCGTGTATGCCAACGCGGGCATCAGCGGGGGCCTCGTGCCGTTGTTCGAGCAAACCGTCGAGCAATGGCAGGAGATCCTGCGCGTCAACCTCATCGGCCCGTTCCTCGCGATCAAGCATGCCGGACGGCATATGGTGGCGCGGAAAGCGGGTTCGATCGTTTGCACGGCCTCGGTCGCGGGCCTGCGCGCCAACGCCGGTGGCAACCCCTACAGCGCCAGCAAGGCCGGCGTCATCAGCCTTGTGCAGACGGCGTCGAATTCGTTTTACGCCAGCGGCGTGCGCGTCAACGCTATCTGCCCCGGCCTGATCGAAACCGGCATGACCAAGCCGATATTCGACTTCGCCAGGGAGCGCGGCAGCGCGGCCAGGATTGGCCAGCTCAACCCGATGAACCGCTTCGGCGAGCCGCACGAGATTGCGGCGCTGGCGGCCTTCCTCGCGAGCGACGAAGCCTCGTATGTGAATGGCCAGGCCATCGCGGTCGATGGCGGGCTGTCGGCCACCCATCCTTTCCGGCGGCCGCGTCCGTGACACTGCGCCCGGCCTGGAATTTACTCGCGCCGCCCCGCCTCCGTGGGCTTCACGGCGCGGTCTTGCGGCGCGGTCGGCTTATTGGCTGAACTCCGCCACTCCATGCGTGATCGCAAGATCGTCTCTCGGGGTGCGCACCGCAAACTGCCAGGCCCCGACTTCGCCTGACTGCGGCGCGAACTCGAGCTCGAGCCTGTCGCCGGGCAGCACGATGGCCTTGAACCGTCCCGCCAAGCGGCGCAGCCGCTTCGGCTGCCCCCCGCCGACGGCGTGGATGAGGGCCTGCCCGGCCAGCGCCCAGGTGCAGGTGCCGTGCAGCAGGATGCCCGGCAGGCCGATCGCGCGCGCGGCGGCGCGCTCGGTGTGGATCGGGTTCCAGATCGCGGCGCATTCGGAATAGCGGTGGGCGAGGCCCGCCGACGTGGCGATGTCCAGGCGCTGCGGCGCGGCTCCGCTCACACCCGCATCCGGCCGTAGCACTGGCGGCTCCTCTCCCAGCGCCGCGGGCCCGTCGAGTGAGTCGCGCAGGAACATCGCCGCCGTCCAAGTCGTGACTACGGGGTCCCCTGAGGTGGCGACACTGATCTCCACCCGGCTGGTGACCAAAACACCGGCGCTGGTCTGGCGCACCTGCGCGATCCGGGCGTGCGTGCGCAGGGTGTCGTCTGAGCGGATCATGCGATGGAAGCTCGAGTCCTGCAGCACGTGCACCGCACCGCGCGGGGCATCGGGCGAGCGCCCAATCGCGGCGAGGTAAGCCGGCCCACTGACGACCGGCCATTCGAGCGCCACACAAAAAGCCGGGTGTCCCCAGACCCCCGGCACGGCACGATGTGCGCCCGGCTCGTCGCTCGAGTCCCGCGTCAACCTCGGCATGTCGTCGAAATAGGCCTCATCCTCGGCGCCGATGCCGGCGGCATACGCCATGAGGCGCCTCGTGGTGATGGCGTCCTCCCGGAATCCGGCGTCGCGTCCTGCGGCAGTGGCTGCAATGGGCATGGCGTTCCCTAGCGTGAACTTGGTGTAGCGGGTGAGG
>JBDTRN010000084.1:0-10848 GCA_039931715.1 Betaproteobacteria bacterium | reverse complement strand
GTCCAGCGCGCGGGTGCCATCCCAGAGCAACACGAACTCCTCGCCGCCCACGCGCGCGAGCGTGTCGTCGCGGCGCAGGGTGTTGGCCAGACGCTCGGCCGCGGCGCGCAGCACCGCGTCGCCGATGCGGTGCCCCAGCGTCTCGCTGACGCGCTCGAACCGGTCCAGGTGCAGCGACAGCACCGCGATGCGCCCCTTGTGCCGGCCCGCATTGAGGATCGCCTGCTGAGCCCGGTCGGCCAGCAGCAGGCGGTTGGGCAGCCCGGTGAGCGCATCGCGCGTGGCGAGGTACTGGATGCGCTCCTCGGCCTGGCGCCTGGCGGTGATGTCCGCGCCGGTGCCCCGGTAGCCCTTGAGGCGCCCTTCGCCATCGCGCACGGGGATGCCGGAAATGCTCTGCCACACCACCCGGCCGGATTTGGTCACCGAGCGATGCACGAGGTCGCGGAAGGCCTCGGCCCGCTCGCGGTGCCGCGCCAGGTGCGCGCCCACGACCCGCGCTTCGCCCAGCGGCATGAAATCGTGCGGCCGGCGTCCCACGAGGTCGGAGTGCGGATACCCCAGCACAGCCTCGATGCGGCCCGACAGCCACGTATAGCGGAATTCGGCATCGGTTTCCCAGACGTACTCGCCGGCGGCCTCGACCACGTCGCTGAACCGCTGCTCGCGCTCGGCGAGATCTTCGCGCGCACGCACCTTGTCGGAAATGTCGCGCAATACGGTCTGGATGACCAGGCGGCCGCGCTCGAGGTAGGACACGCTCGCGCCTTCCACCGCCACCACGCCGCCATCGGGTCGGATCATCCTGCGCTCGCGGAAATCGCTCTTGCCAGGCCCCGAGCGCAGGTACAGCGCACGCTCGAGCACAAAGTCGCGGTCCTCCGGATGCACCATCGACATCGAGTCGCGGCCGAGCAGCATCGCGGGCGAGGCGCCGAGCATGGCAGTCGCCGCGCGGTTGACGTATTCGATCCGCCCTTCGGACTGCAGGAGGATGGCGTCGGGAGATAGGTCGGCCAGGGTGCGGTAGCGCGCTTCAGCGTCGCGCATCGCGTCCTCGGCGCGTTTCCTGCGGTCGATGTCCACCGCCGTCCCGGTCATGCGCAGTGCCCGGCCTGCCGCGTCGCGCTCGACCACCCGGCCGGAGCCCTCGACCCATGTCCAGTTGCCCGTGGCCGTGCGCACGCGCACCTCGGCGCTGAACGACGCCGTTTCGCCGCGCACCGCGCGCTTCGACGCCTGCAGCACCCCTGCCCGGTCGGTGACATGGACCCGCTCGATGAGTTCGCTCACGGGCAGGTTGCGCGATGTCGCCGGCTCGCCCAGCAGGCGCGGCCAGCCTTCACCGAGGATCATCCGTCCGGCGACGACGTCGCTTTCCCAGATCACGACCGCGCCCGCGTCGAGCGCCATTTCGAGGCGGTCCTTGGCGCTCGACAGTGCGCGCGCCGCATTCTTCATTTCGGTGATGTCGCGCCCCACGCCGCGATAGCCGCGGAACAGGCCGGCCGCGTCCGTGTGCGGCTCCCCTGAGATCAGGTGCCACGCCGCCCCACCGCCCTCACCCGGCCGGCTCAGTTCGAGGTTATGGAAGGCTTGGCCCGCCACAAGCGCCGCCTGCAGCTGCGCGAGGCCCCCGGGGCTTGCCACCACGCCGCCAATTTCCCACGGGCGCTGCCCATAGGCGAGCGATGCGCCGAACAGCTTGAGCATCGATTCGCCACCGGCGATCCAGTTCAGGCGGTGGTCGGCATCAGTCTCCCAGAACCAGTCGGCCGAGAGCGAGGTCAGGCTGCGAAATCGCCCTTCGCTCGCGGCCAGCGCCGCGCCGGCGCGCTCGCGGTCCTCGACCGCGCCGTGGAACAGGAAGAAAACAAAACCGCCCACCAGCGCGGCGATGCCCAGCGCGGTCAGCAGCGGCGTGGCCGCCTTGGAGGCGTCAACCCCCATGCCATCGATGGCCAGCTCGCAGGCGAGCGCCAGCCCGATGACGATCACGAGGTAGACGGCGATCGAGCGGCCCACGCCGAACTGGCGCGCACGCTGGACCAGGGTGTCGAGGACTTTCACCCGGCCGGGTCGGGAACGCGCAGGACGTCGCGGGCCGGCGGTGCCACCTTGGCGACTTCCTCGATGGTGGTGATGCCGGCGGCCACCTTGAGTGCCCCGCTCAGGCGCAGCGGCCGCATGCCTTCCTTGATCGCGAGCTGGCGGATACCCGCCTCATTGCCCCCTACTGAGAGCAATTCCTTGATCGCCGGCGTGCAGGTCAGGACCTCGTAGATGCCGATCCGGCCCTGGAACCCGGTCATGCGGCACTCAAGGCACCCGACCGGCTTGTAGATGGCCGCCGGGCGATTGGTCTTCCACGGCGACACCAGCGCATCCCATGCGGTCACGTCCTCGACGCGGCTGAGGTCGATCTTGCGCTTGCAAGCCGGGCACAGGATGCGCACCAGCCGCTGCGCCATCACGCCGTTGATCGTGGCCACGAGCAGGTATGGCGCCACGCCCAGCTCGAGCAGGCGCGTCATGGCGGTTGGCGCATCGTTGGTGTGCAGCGTGGAGAGCACGAGGTGCCCGGTCAGCGCGGCCTGCACGGCCATTTCGCCGGTCTCGAGATCGCGCACCTCGCCCACCATGATGATGTCCGGGTCCTGCCGCATCAGCGCGCGCAGGCCCTCGGCGAACCCCAGGTCGATGTTCGACTGCACCTGCATCTGGTTGAAGGTCCCTTCGATCATCTCGATCGGGTCTTCGACCGTGCAGACGTTGACCTCGGGCGTGGCGAGCGACTTGAGGGTGGAATACAGCGTGGTGGTCTTGCCCGAGCCGGTCGGGCCGGTGACCAGCACGATACCGTTGGGGCGCTCGGTCATCTCCTTCCAGCGGTTGTGGTCCTCGAGTGAGAACCCCAGCTCGGCGAAGTCACGCACCAGCACTTCGGGATCGAAAATCCGCATGACCAGCTTCTCGCCGAATGCGGTGGGCAGTGTGGACAGCCGCAATTCGATCTCCTGGCCGTCGAGCGTGCGGGTCTTGATGCGCCCGTCCTGCGGGCGGCGCTTTTCCACCACGTCCATGCGACCGAGAATCTTGATGCGACTGGTCATCGCCGCCTGCACCACTGCCGGTATCTGGTAGACCTGGTGCAACACGCCATCGATGCGAAAGCGCACGATGCCAAGATCCCGCCGCGGCTCGATGTGGATGTCGCTCGCGCGCTGCTCGAAGGCGTACTGCCACAGCCAGTCGACGATGCGCACGATGTGCGCGTCGTTGGCGTCGAACTGCTTGTTGGCCGCGCCCAGCTCGACCAGCTGCTCGAAATTGCCGATCCCCGAAGTGCCGGCGCCGGCCTTGTTGGCCCCCTTGATCGACTTGGCCAGGTTGTAGAACTCGACCTGGTAGCGCTCGATGTCGACCGGATTGGCGATCACGCGGCGCACTTCGAGCTTGAGGATCTTGGCAAGCTCGCGCTCCCAGTCGCGCATGTACGGCTCGGCGGTGGCGATCACCGCCTCCTTGCTGTTCACGCTTACGGGCAGGACGCGGAAACGCGTGGCGTACGCCGACGACATCACCTCGGTGACCGCGGAAAAGTCGATCTTGAGCGGGTCGATATGGACGTATTCCAGCCCCACGCGGGCCGCCATCCACTCGGTCATGGACTCGAGCGAGAGCAGCCGGTGCGGGGCGCGCGCATCCTTCCATTTCTGGTCGGCGATGATCACCAGCGGATGCGAGGTGCCGCGGTAGTAGCGGCGCTCCTTCTTCAGCAGCTCGGCCGGCTCGGTCGCGGCCAGCTTGTCCTCGACCAGCCAATCGAGCAACTCGGTGAGCGTGACGCGATGTTCGGCGACCTGGGGTTGCACTGCGGCCATGCGGCGATTCCGGGGGAAGATCGCAAGACTATAGCAGCGCGACTGCCCGCCTCCAACGCGCGCCCGGGGGATACAGGGCCGTCATGGGGTCGCTACAATCCAGACCCCAGCCAATCCCAGGGCCCCTCCAGAATGAATCCACGCACTTCGCCAAGCGCGCTGGGCGCCGACGTCCGCCCCCGGGAGGTCTGGGCATGGGCGATGTACGACTTCGCCAATTCCGGCTACACCACCGTGGTGATCACGGCCGTGTTCAGCGCCTACTTCGTGTCGGTGGTGGCCGCAAAGGCGGTGTGGGCCACCTTGGCTTGGACTGCGGCACTGTCGGTTTCGTATGCGCTCATCATGCTGACCGCCCCACTGGTGGGGGCCTGGGCCGATGCGCATGCGGCCAAGAAGCGCCTCCTTGCGATCAGCACGGTGGGCTGCGTGGCCGGCACGGCACTGCTGTGGTTCTCCGGGCCGGAGACTCTTGCCGCGACACTGGTCCTCATCGTGGTGTCGAATTATTTCTTTGGCAGCGGCGAGAACCTCATCGCCGCGTTCCTGCCGGAATTGGCCGATTCCGACGCCATGGGCCGGGTGTCCGGATGGGGATGGAGCATCGGTTACCTCGGCGGGATACTGTCGCTCGGCGTATGCCTCGCCTACATCACCTGGGCCCAGGCGCGGGGCATGCCGGCCAGCGACTTCGTGCCGGTCACGATGCTCATCACCGCGGCCCTGTTCGCCGTGGTGAGCCTGCCGACGTTTCTTTTCCTGCGTGAGCGCGCCGTCCCGCATGCGGTGCGCGAAGGGGTGATCGCCGCATCCTGGGGCCGGGTGCTGCAGACGTTGCGCGAGGCGGGTCGGTACCGCGACCTGCGGCGATTCCTGGTGTGCGTGGTGTTCTACCAGGCCGGTATCCAGGCGGTGATCGCGCTCGCGGCGATCTACGCGCAGGAAGCCATGCACTTCTCCACCCAGCAGACCATCGTGCTGATCCTGGTGGTGAACGTCACCGCCGCGGTCGGCGCATTCGCCTTCGGTTACGTGCAGGACGCCATCGGGCACGTGCGCGCCGTGGCGCTCACGCTGGTGGGCTGGATCGCGATGGTGCTGACGGCGGGCATGGCGGAGGGACTCACCGCATTCTGGATTGCGGCCAACATCGCCGGGGTGTGCATGGGCGCATCGCAAGCCGCCGGGCGCGCCATCGTCGGCGTGCTTGCGCCACCGGCCCGGCTGGGCGAGTTCTTCGGCTTGTGGGGCCTCGCGGTCAAGCTCGCGTCGATCTTCGGCCCGCTTTCGTACGGCCTCATGACATGGGTTTTCGCCGGCGACCATCGCACCGCCATCATGGTGCTCGGCGTGTATTTCGCCATCGGGCTGGCCATCCTGCGCGGCGTCGACCTGCGCCGCGGGCGCGCGGCTGCGCTGGGAGCCTGAGGTATCATTTCGCATCCAAAGAACAGGAGAACCAGATGACCATCAAAGTTGGCGACCGCGTGCCCGACGGCAAGCTTGCCGAATCCGTCGAGTTCGACGCAGCCTGCCCCATGCCACCCAAGGAAGTCAGCGTGGCCGAAGCCACCAAGGGCAGGAAGATCGTGATCTTCGCGCTGCCGGGGGCGTTCACCCCGACCTGCTCGGCCAAGCACGTGCCGGGCTATGTGGCGAACGTCGACAAGCTCAAGGCCATGAAGGTCGACGAGGTGTGGTGTGTCGCCACCAACGACGGATTCGTCATGGCTGCCTGGGGGAGGGAACAGAAGGCCATCGGAAAAGTGCGCATGATGGGCGACGGTTCAGGCCTGTGGACCAAGGCGCTAGGCCTCGAACTCGACCTCACCGCGCGCGGCATGGGTGTGCGCTCGCAGCGCTACTCGATGCTGGTCGAGGACGGCGTGGTCAAATCGCTGAACATCGAAGGCCCCGGCAAGTTCGAGGTAAGCGATGCCGACACGATGCTGAAGCAGCTCGGCTGACGCACGCTGCACGCACTATCCCGGCGGGAGGGGCGCGGCGCGCCCCTCCCGTTTGCGTTACGGGGCGGGCTCGACCGCTTACGCGGACAGGTCGAGCAACAAGCTGTTCAGGCGCTTGACGAATCCGGCCGGGTCCTCGAGCTCGCCGCCTTCGGCCAGCAGGGCCTGCTCGAACAGCAGCGCGGCCCAGTCGTCGAAGCGTTTGTCTTCGTGCTTGAGACGCAGCACGATCGGGTGCGACGGGTTGATCTCGAGGATCGGCGGTGACTCGGGCGCCTTCTGGCCGGCCGCCTTTAGGATGCGCGCAAGGTTTCCGCCCATGTCGTTTTCGTCGGCCACGAGGCAGGCCGGCGACTCGGTGAGGCGCATCGTCACGCGCACTTCCTTGACGCGGGCGTCGAGCGCTTTCTTGATCCGCCCGGTCAGGTCGCCGAACTCCTTGCCTTTTTCCTCGGCTTCCTTCTTTTCGGCTTCATCACCGAGGTCGAGGCCGCCACGCGCCACGGACGCGAGCTGCTTGCCCTCGAACTCGGGCAGGTTGCTCACCAGCCATTCGTCGACCCGGTCGTGCATGAGCAGCACTTCGATGCCCTTCTTGCGGAACACCTCCAGGTGGGGGCTCGAGCGCGCAGCCGAAAAGCTCTCCGCCGTGACGTAGAAGATCTTGTCCTGTCCCGGTTTCATGCGCGCGACGTAGTCGGCCAGCGAAACGGTCTCATCCGGCGTGTCGGCCTGGGTGGAGGCGAAGCGCAGCAGCTTAGCGAGCCGATCGCGGTTGGCGTGGTCCTCGCCTACGCCCTCCTTGATCACGCGGCCGAATTCCTTCCAGAAAGTGGCGTACTTTTCTTTCTGGTTCTCCGCCAGGTCCTCCAGCAGCGCGAGGACGCGCCGCGTCGCGCCGGCGCGGATCGATTCGACGTCCTTGCTTTCCTGCAGGATCTCGCGCGAAACGTTGAGCGGCAGGTCGTTCGAGTCGATCACGCCACGCACGAATCGCAGGTACCCCGGCATGAGGTGCTCGGCATCTTCCATGATGAAAACGCGCCGCACGTACAGCTTCACCCCGCGGCGCTGGTGCCGGTCCCACAGGTCGAACGGCGCGCGCGCCGGGATGTAAAGGAGCTGGGTGTATTCCTGCCGGCCCTCCACCCGCCCGTGCGTCCAGGCAAGCGGCGGCTCGGGGTCGTGGGCCACGTGGGCGTAGAACTCCTTGTACTGCTCCTCGGTCACCTCGGACTTGGGACGCGCCCACAACGCGCTCGCCTGGTTGACCGGCTTGTCCTCGCCGGTGAGCAGGATCGGCAGGCTGATGTGGTCGGAGTACTTGCGGATGATCGACTGGATGCGCCACGGCTCGAGCAGGTCGTCCTCGCCTTCGCGCAAGTGGAGCACCACCTCGGTGCCGCGTTCGGGCCGATCGACCGGTTCGAGCGAATACTCCCCGCCGCCATCGGATTCCCAGCGCACACCGGCGTCGGCCGGCAGGCCCGCCCGGCGCGTTGTGAGGGTCACCTTGTCGGCGACGATGAAGGAGGAATAGAAACCGACCCCGAACTGGCCGATCAGGCTGGCGTCCTTTTTCTGGTCACCGGTGAGGCGGTCGAGGAACTCGCGCGTGCCCGAGCGGGCGATGGTGCCGATGTTGGCGATGACTTCCTCGCGCGACATGCCCACGCCGTTGTCGGCAATCGTGATGGTGCGCGCATCCTTGTCGACGCTCACGCGGATCTTGAGCTCCGCGTCCTCGCCGTACAGCGAGTTGTCGGCGAGCGCCTCGAAGCGCAGCTTGTCGGCCGCGTCCGAGGCGTTCGAGATGAGCTCGCGCAGGAAGATCTCCTTGTTGCTGTAGAGCGAGTGGATCATCAGCTTGAGCAGCTGCTTGACCTCGGCCTGGAACCCGAGGGTCTCCCGGGATGCTGTCTGAGTCATTCGCGCGCCTTTCTTGATTGGGCTCCCTGGCTGAATGGAGCCAGTGGGCCGGAGGTGGGGGCGCCCGGGCCGGGTTTCAAGGGCGGCGCCAATCCACGCCGGTGCTCGCCGGTACAATCCGCCTCCCGTGAGTTCCCAAGCCCCTGCCGCCTTTCGCGCCGGACTGGTCGCGTCCGCGCCGGTCCTGCTCGGCGTTTTCCCGTTCGGGATCGTGACCGGGGTGGCCATGGTCGCGGGCGGGATCCCGCCCCTCGAATCCATCCTGATGTCGTTCGTGGTCTTCGCGGGCGCCTCCCAGCTCGCCGCCACCCAGCTCCTGGGCGCTGCGGCGCCCGTGGCGGTGGTGCTGGTGACCGTGTTTTTCGTCAACCTGCGCTTCGTGATGTACAGCGCCTCCATGCGCACCCATCTCGCCGGCCTGCCCCTGCGCTGGCGCCTGGGCCTGGGCTACATCCTCTCCGACAACGCCTATGCGCTGTGCATCACCCGATTCACCCAGCATCCGGGCGAGGCCGACCGCCACTGGTACTGCCTCGGCGTGGCGTTCCCGATCTGGGCGACATGGCAGGCGGCCACCATCCTCGGGGTGATCGCGGGGGCGGCGGTGCCAGCGGCGTGGCGGCTCGATTTCGCTGCCCCGCTCGCATTCATTGCCATGTCGGTGCCGCTGCTGCGTGACCGCTCGATGGTGGCCGCAGCGCTCGCCGCGGGCGTCACCGTGGTCGTTGCGGCGCCGCTGCCGATGCGCCTCGGCCTGCTGCTGGCGGCGGTCGCGGGGATCGCGGCGGGACTGCTTACCGAGCGCAGGCAGCCCACATGAGCCTCGCGACAGTCTGGATTGCAATGCTCGCCATGGGCCTCCTGACCGTAACGCTGCGCTGCTCGTTCCTGGTACTGCCCGACAGTGTGCAGCTCCCGATGCTCCTGCGCCGCGCGCTGCGCTTTGTGCCGGCCGCCGTCCTCACCGCCATCTACGCCCCGGAACTGCTCCTGCACTCGGGCAGCCTCGACGTGTCCCTTGACAATGCGCGCTTGCTGGCCGGGCTGGTGGCGATTGCCGTGGCGTGGCGCCTGCGGCGCACTTTCCTCACCATCTTTGCCGGTATGCTGGCACTCCACCTGTTCGGCGTGCTGTTTTGAACCAACTTGCGCCGCGCCGATCCAATTTCACTTTCGCAAGCCCGCCAAAGAAAAATCCCATGCCGCCCACCCGTTTCGCCCGCTCACTGCTGCGCTTCGCGTTCCTCGCCATGGCCGCGCTGAGTCTCCAGCCGGCCTTAGCCGCCGGCCCGCAAAAGGTCACCACGGTAGAGGGAGTGACCGAATACCGCCTCGACAACGGGCTGCGCGTGCTGCTGGTGCCCGACGGCTCGATCGACTCGGTGATGGTGAACATCACGTACTTCGTCGGCTCGCGCAACGAAGGCTACGGCGAGAAAGGCATGGCCCACCTGCTCGAGCACATGCTGTTCAAGGGCACCACGAAGCATCCGAAGCTCAAGGAGGAATTCTCCAGCCGCGGCGTGCGTTTCAACGGCTCGACCTCCTACGACCGCACCAATTATTACGAGACCCTCGCGGCCACGCCGGCCAACCTCGAGTGGGCCCTCGGCGTCGAGGCCGACCGCATGCTCAACGCCTTCGTGCGCAAGTCCGACCTCGACAGCGAAATGACCGTGGTACGAAACGAGTTCGAATCGGGGGAGAACAATCCCGGTCGCGTGCTGCGCCAGCGCATGTTGCAGATCGCCTTCCCGTGGCACAACTATGGAAATTCGGTGATCGGCGCGCGCTCCGACATCGAGAACGTTCCCATCGAGCGGCTGCGCGCCTTCTACCGCACCTACTACCAGCCCGACAACGCGATGCTGATCATCGCCGGCAAGTTCGACGAGCAGCAGGCGCTCGGCATGGCCGCGAAGCATTTCGGCCCGCTCCCCAGGCCCGCGCGCAAGCTGCCCGAGATGTATACCACCGAGCCCACCCAGGACGGCGAGCGCAGCGTCGTGCTGCGCCGCGCCGGGGATTCGCAGATGCTGGGCAGCCTGTATCGCGTGCCCTCGGGCGGCCACGAGGACTATCCCGCCATTGACGTGCTTGTGCACCTGCTCGCCACCCAGCCCACCGGGCGCCTGCACCGTGCCCTCGTCCAGAAAGGCCTCGCCACCTCGATCTGGGGCGGCGAAAGCTCGCTGCGCGACCCGGGCTTCATGTATTTCGGCGCCGGGATGCCCAAGGGCGCCGCCACCGAGCCGGTGCGCGACGCCCTCCTTGCCACGCTCGAGAACCTCGCCGCCGAGCCGGTGCGCGAGGAGGAAGTCGAGCGCGCCAAGACCGCCCTGCTCAACGACTTCGAGAAAACCCAGACCGACACCCTCGCGTTGGTTCCCACGCTGGGAGAATTCGGCGCCACCGGCGACTGGCGCCTGTTCTACCTGTACCGCGACCGGCTGCGCAAGGTCACCGCCGCCGACGTGCAGCGCGTGGCGACGGCCTATCTCAAGCCGGCCAACCGCGTGCTGGGCGCATTCGTCCCGACCGACCGCCCGGATCGGGCGGAGATCCCTCCCACACCCGACCTCGCCAGGGCCCTCGCGGGGTATGCGGGGGGCAAGGCGCCGGAGCTTGGCGATGCATTCGACCCCTCCCCGGCCAACATCGAGTCACGCGTCATCCGCAAGACGCTGTCCAACGGGATCCGCGTCGCGCTGTTGCCCAAGAAAACCCGCGGCGGCAACGTCATCGCGCGCCTCGCGCTGCACTGGGGCGACGAAGCCTCGAAGGCGAACCGCAGCACCTCGTGCGCGCTGGCCGGCGCCATGCTCATGCGCGGCACGCGCAAGCACACGCGCGCCGAACTGCAGGAAGCATTCGAGAAACTCAAGGCCAACGTATCGATCAACGGCGAAGGCGCCGGCATCGACACCCAGCGCGAGCACCTCGCCGGTGCGCTGCGCCTGGCCGCCGAGGTCCTCAAGGAGCCGGTGTTCCCGCCGAGCGAATTCGCCGAGCTGCGCCAGGCAACCATCACCGGTGCCGAAAGCCGGCGTGGCGACCCCACGGCGATG
>JBDTRN010000083.1:0-10854 GCA_039931715.1 Betaproteobacteria bacterium | reverse complement strand
ACAACGGCAACCTCGACAAGGCGCGCCGCCTGCTCTGGCCGATCAAGCAGAAGTACGGTCGCAAGATCTCATGGGCGGATCTCATCGTCCTGACCGGCAATGTCGCGCTGGATTCGATGGGTTTCAAGACTTTCGGGTTTGCCGGGGGACGTGCTGACATCTGGGAGCCGCAGGAGGACATCAACTGGGGCGCCGAGGCCGAGTGGCTCGGCGACGAGCGCTACAGCGGGGACCGCGAGCTCGCCAACCCGCTTGCCGCGGTACAGATGGGCCTCATCTACGTGAACCCCGAAGGCCCCAACGGGAAACCCGATCCGCTCGGGTCGGCGCGCGACATCCGCGAAACTTTTGCCCGCATGGCCATGGACGACGAGGAGACCGTGGCACTGGTTGCCGGCGGCCACACTTTCGGCAAGACCCACGGTGCGGGCGATCCGTCCCACATGGGCGTGGCGCCCGAGGGCGCGGATGTCGAGGCGCAGGGCCTGGGCTGGAGCAACAGTTTCGGCAGCGGCAAAGGCGTTGACGCGATCACCAGCGGCCTCGAAGGCGCCTGGACGCCCAACCCCATCCAGTGGGACAACGGCTATTTCGAAACCCTGTTCGGCTACGAGTGGGAGCTCACCAAGAGCCCCGCCGGTGCCCACCAGTGGAAGCCCAAAGGCGACGCGGGCGCCGGCACCGTGCCCGACGCGCACGACCCGGCCAAGCGTCACGCCCCGATGATGTCCACCGCCGACATGGCCATGCGCATGGATCCGGCCTACGAGAAGATCTCGCGCCGCTTCATGGCGAATCCCAAGGCCTTCGCCGAAGCGTTCGCGCGCGCGTGGTTCAAGCTCACGCACCGTGACATGGGTCCGCAGGCCCGATACCTCGGGCCGCTGGTCCCCAAGGAAGAGCTGATCTGGCAAGATCCGATCCCCGCTGTCGACCACCCGCTGGTCAATGAGCAGGACATCGCTTTGCTGAAGGGAAAAATTCTTGCGTCCGGGCTGTCAATTCCGCAGCTCGTCGCCGCAGCGTGGGCCTCTGCCACGACTTTCCGCGGCAGCGACAAACGCGGTGGTGCCAACGGCGCGCGCATCCGGCTCGCGCCGCAAAAGGACTGGGAAGCCAACCAGCCGGAGGAACTGGGCAAAGTCCTGCGCAAGCTCGAAGCGCTCCACGCAGAGTTCAATGCCGCGCAGTTCGGCGGTAAGAAGGTATCGCTGGCCGACCTGGTGGTGCTGGGCGGCTGCGCGGCCATCGAGGCAGCGGCGAAGAAGGCCGGCCACGAAGTGCAGGTGCCGTTCTCTCCGGGTCGCATGGACGCGTCGCAGGCGCAGACAGATGTGGACGCCTTCGCCGTGCTGGAGCCTGGCGCGGATGCATTCCGCAACTACGTGCGTAAGGGGCTCGAAGACCAACAGGCCGACCTGATGGTCGACAAGGCGCAGCTCATGACGCTGACCGCCCCCGAGATGACCGTGCTCATCGGCGGCCTGCGCGCCCTGAATGCGAATGTCGGGCGGGCGGCGCATGGCGTGTTCACCAAACGGCCGGAGACGCTGACCAACGACTTCTTCGTGAACCTGCTCGACATGAAGACGCAGTGGAAAAAGTCCGCCGGAACCGAGGGCGTATTCGAGGGAGTCGACCGCAAGACGGGCGCGCCCAAGTGGACGGCAACGCTCGTCGACCTGGTCTTCGGGTCGAACTCGCAACTGCGCGCGATTGCAGAAGTCTATGCGTGCAGCGACTCGGAGCAGGCGTTCGTGCGCGAGTTCGTGACGGCCTGGAACAAGGTGATGAACCTGGATCGCTACGACCTGGCGTGAGCGATGCCGGAGGCGTGATTCAGTGCCAAAGTGCGCAGATTCCTGAACGTCCTCGTTCTATTTGGGCTTACCCGAAACTACAGGGTCTGTCGCATCCGGCCGCGGATACGTGATTGCCTTTCCGTTCACCTTGGCAAATGGAGTCAGCGTGTGTAACCGGTCTTTGGTCTGGTTGATGATTTCTTCCACGCGCAGACCATGAACCAGCAATGCGTCCGCAATCAGCGAGCGATGACAGCGCCATGGCACGGCCTCGGCGCACATCAGTGCCACTTTTTCGTGCTTTGCCAGTTTCATTAGCGAGGCCAGGTGTGTGGCAAATTCTGCGGTTTGCATGTAATCGGCGTAACCGCGGAACGACGCGTTTCGCCAGCCCCCATTCGGGGACTCCGGGGTCGTGCGGCGAAATCCCCCCAATCCTGCCTCGTGCGTATAACGGATGCCGGCGTCCGCGAGTGCGTCCGGAAGTGTGTCGCGGTTGAATTGCGGGTTATGGCGAGAGCGGGGCACGGTGCGCACGTCTACAAGGTGGGTCACCGAGCGGGCCGAAAGCAGGGCGATGAACTCGTCAAGAGGCCGCGTCGAATGGCCCACCGTCAATACGACGGGCTGAGGGTCCAGCTTCAACGTGCGCGGGGACTGCTTGTCCGCGCGCGGCGAATGGAGATCACCGGCAGCTCGGTGCCGGGGAGCAGGTCGGCCAGCGTGTATCCCTCCAGATGTTTCAGGAATATCCGCAGTCCGTCTTCCAGGACTCCGGCGAGCCGGCAATGACCTGTGAGGGCGCACTGATTGCCGGCAGAGAAGCACTCGACCAATTCAAAGTCGGGCTCGATGCCGCGCACGACCGCGCCCAGGTTGATATCGGCCGGCGCACGCGCCAGGCGCATGCCGCCGCCTTTGCCGCGAACGGTCTCGATCCAGCCCTGCAGCCCGAGCTGGTGGGTGATTTTCATCAGGTGGGCCTCGGAGAGGCCGTGGGCCTGCGCGATCTCGGCGATCGTGCACAGGCGATCCGGTTGCGTGCCGACATACATCAGGAGACGCAGCGCGTAGTCGGTCATGGCAGTCAGCCGCATGGCAATGCTCCGTCGGTCAGGATAGGCGCGGCCGGATCAACATCGGAAAGAACCGCCACAGGTACAGAGCGAAGGCCGCAATCCATGCGAGCGCCGCGGCGTGAAGCGCCGCCGGCCCGAACGGGAGGGCCTCCAATGCAAGCAAGCGCAAGCCGGCAGCGGCGATTACGAGGACAAAGCTCGCCACCATGCCGCGGTCGGTCTGCAACGGACGGCCCAGGTGGCCCAGCGCGGTGCGCGTGACCATGCCGATGATGAGCACCGCGAAGCCGGCCATGCCGATAACGTGAGCCGGCCAGGCGATGCGCACAATCCATCCCAATGCGTGTGCCGCCGCGACCAGCAGGCCCGAGCCCAGTCCGCAATAGCCGGCGTAGAGTATCCACAGCAGGGGGTGGTGGCGCACCCTCCAGGGTTTCCAGGCCATCACTTGGGCGAATGCCAGCGTACCGGCGACCGCCAGCGCCGATGCCGCGAGCTGCGGCCATTGCATCAAGGTGCCGAAAATCGCAAGTACGGCCGCGCCGATCTGCCATTGCCCGGCGATTGTTGACATGGGAATCGACAGGCCCTGTACGGCGCGCATGGCGAAAAAGGGAATCACGCGGCGCGCTATCAACAGTGCGATGACGGCCATGCAGAGCAGGCCGGTGTGGAAATGCACCATCAGGCCAACATAGTCGCCCTGCCGCACGGCGGCAAGATACAGCGCATCGGCGATGCCGAGCGCGAGCACCATTAGCGGCACTCCATAGTTGCGGCGATTGCGCGTTCCGTACACCGAGCGTGCCAGTGCCAGCGCGGCAGTGCCGAAGAAGGCGAGCTCCGACAGGGCCGCCAGCAGGTAAGCCGTGGCATCCGGCACGAGGAAGCCCACGCGGGCAATGACCCACAGCGCGCAAAGCATGGCGAGCGGTGCCCCCTGTAGTGGATTGACGCCCGTCCAGTTGCTCGCCGCCGTCAACAGGAAACCGACAGCGATGGTGGCGACGAACCCCCAGAGCATCTCGTGGGCATGCCAGGCGACCCCGCCCAGCGGCGCAACCAGCCATTGCGGCGCATAGATCCACAACGCTATGGAAAGGGCGGCCCAGCCGCACCCGGCCAGATACAACGGCCTGAAGCCCAACTCGACGAACGCCCGCCACTGCGGCGCGCTCGTGGCGCAATCGCGTTGCCTTAAAGGTTGAAGCTCAGCCAAGCGGGAGATCCCGCGGCAGAACATCGGGGCTGTGGCTCAACTGGTAGCCGTACCAGAGGCTGCGCCCGATCCGTTGGGCCAGCATATTGGCCTGCTCGCCCATGGCGCGGTTGGGCAGCGCGGCCGTGGTTTCGCGGAACAGCACGAGCCACCGCTGGAACAACTCGGCAGTGAGTCCCGGCAGGGCGGCGTGCTTCGGCATTGGCGCCCCGGAAAAGCGCCCTGTGCCGCGCAGGACCGAGGACCAGAAATCCACCAGCTTCGCGAGGTGGGAATCCCAATCGTCCACATGCTCGTTGAAGACCGGGCCGAGCACCGGATCGAGGCGCACCTTCGCGTAGAAGGCGTGAACCATCGCGGCGATTTCGGTTTCGGTGCAAAGAGCGGCGGAGGGCATGAATGGGTCGCAAGCTGCAGGGCGCATAAAGATACATACGAAATATATCTTATAGGAACTCGTTAGTCGAGCCGCTGATGTACAAGAAGGCTGTTGACGCAGCCTGCTTTTGTAATTAACCTTTTAGTTAAATACCATCCTGCCTTCTCC
This sequence comes from Betaproteobacteria bacterium, assembly GCA_039931715.1. Lineage (GTDB taxonomy): Bacteria > Pseudomonadota > Gammaproteobacteria > Burkholderiales > SG8-39 > SZAS-79. Next base: position 6,207 of record JBDTRN010000083.1, on the reverse strand, counting down.
CATTGCCACGCCGATGCCCGACCCGCTCTCGACCACATTCGCCGCCCTTGCCGACCCCACGCGCAGGGCGATCCTCGCCCGGCTGTCGGGGGGCGAAGCGTCGGTGCTCGAACTCGCCGCGCCGTTCGACATGAGCCTGCCGGCCGTGTCCAAGCACCTGAAGGTGCTCGAGAATGCGGGGTTGATAACACGCAGCAGGCAAGCGCAATGGCGGCCGTGCCGGATCGAGGCGGCACGCCTCAGGGAAGTCTCGGCATGGGTGGAGGGCTATCGCGCTTTCTGGGAGCCGCGCCTGGACAGGCTTGACGCTTACCTAAGGACCGTGCAGTCGGCGGCGCGAAAGCGGTCGCGCAGCCGCAAAAAGTGACGCTGCCGTCCGGGGATCGCGCGCTTTTCACCGCATTGCTCGACGCCCTGGGACGGTTTCTTTATCGACGAAAGGAGTTCGATCGAATGGCCACATCCGCAGCAACCGATACCGCAGGCATTATCCAGCCATCCGGCGCGGCCGCCGGCTCCGCCCGGCCCAGCCTCACGCTCGTGCGTGAGTTCGACGCCCCGCCCGCCGCGGTCTGGGATGCGTGGACGCAACCGGAAGCGCTGAAGCAGTGGTTCGGGCCCGACGCTGGCGCGGTTTCTCTCGCGCAGGTCGACCTCCGCGCCGGCGGGCGCTTCCACGTCGTGTTCAAGACGCTGGACGGCGAATCGCACGACGTTAGCGGCGCATATCGCGAGGTCGTGTCGCAACGCCGCCTGGTATTCACGTGGGCCTGGATCAGCACCCCCGAGCGCGTGTCGCAGGTGACGCTGTCCTTCGAACCGGCGGGCAAGGGCACCCGCTTCACGCTGCTGCACGAACAGTTCTTCGACATGGCGGCACGCGACGGCCACGAACGCGGCTGGGGCGGCTCCATGGAAAAGCTCGCACGGTTTCTCGCGCACTGATTTCCGCACACACAAGGAGGCAGCATGGCTTATGTAGATGGATTCATCGTTCCGGTACCGAAAAAGAATGTCGATGCCTACAAGCGCATGGCGCGCACGGCAAGCAAGGTCTGGATGGATCATGGCGCGCTTGAATACCGCGAGGCGATCGCTGACGACGTGAAGCCGGGCAAGTGGACGTCCTTCCCGCAGAGCGTGAAGCTGAAGAAGGACGAGGTCGTGTTCTTCTCGTGGATCGTCTACAAGTCGAGGGCGAGCCGCGACAGCATCATGAAGAAGGTCATGAAGGACAAGCGCCTGGTGGCCATGATGGACCCGAAGAAGCTGCCGTTCGACGGCAAGCGGATGATCTGGGGTGGCTTCAAGGTGGTGGTCGACGCCTGAGCCGCCGACGCGCGACTCAGGCCTGGTCGACGGCGCGCATTTCGGCCACAGTCAATGCGGCGGCGATTGTTGCAGATGTAATTCCGTTCCCCTCACCCAAGGAGATTCAAATGCTGGTCCAGCCGTACGTGTTCTTCGAAGGCCGATGCGAGGAAGCGCTCGATTTCTACGCCAAGGCCATCGACGCAAAACTCGAGATGAAGATGAAGTACAGCGAAAGCCCCGGGGGATCGGGGTCCCGCCCGTCCGGCCTGCCCGCGGGTTCGGACGACAAGATCATGCATGCAGCGTTCAAGGTCGGCGACTCGCTGGTCATGGCCTCCGACGGGATGTGCTCGGGCCAGGCCGGGTTCAAGGGCGTCGCGCTGACGATCTCGATGGACGACCAGGCGAGCGTGCGGCGCATGTTCGAAGCGCTCGCACAGGGCGGCCAGGTCCACATGCCGCTCGAGAAGACTTTCTACTCGCCGTTGTTCGGCGTGGTCGCCGACAAGTTCGGCCTGTCGTGGATGCTGATGGCCAACCCCGCCTGATCCCCCCGGCAGTCCCGCGCCCGCCAGCGCAACGCGCGGCGGGGTCAGCTGCCGAGCTGCGCGACCTGCTGGGCCAGGTACTGCATGCGTTCGGCGAGCGACTTGAGCAGAAGGGCGCCGAAGGCAGGCTTGGCCTTGACCAGGGCGAGGAACTCATTGCGTCCGATGCTGATGAGCGAGCAGTTGGTCGCTGCTGTGGCGGCGGCGGCGCGCGCCGACCGGTCTACCAGCGCCATTTCGCCGAATATTCCCCCCGGCCCCACGCGCTCCACCACCCGGTCGCCGATGGAGATGGCGACCAGCCCATCCATCACGACGTACATCGAAGCGCCGACGGCGCCCGCTGCAACGATCACCTTGCCCTGGCCGTAAGCTGCCGGGGGCTGTCCCCCCAGCTCGCGCGATAGTTCGACCAGCATCTTCCTGTCGATCACGTTGCTGCGCTCCACAGGGGGCGAATTCGCCGCGGCGGGCGACCCTGCCAGCCGGGCGATGCTCTGGCGCAGGCGCTGTCCCATGCTGCTCATGAGCATGAGCGCGAAGTCGGGGGTCTTCTGCAGTGCCGCGAGGAATTGCTTTTCGTCCAGCGACAGCACTCTGCAGTCGGTCTTGGCCATCGCCGTTGCGCTGCGCGGCAGGCCGGCGATGACTGCCAGCTCGCCAAAGATCTCGCCGGCCTTCACAACACCGAAGAACTTGCCCTTGATCATGAGGCCGATTTCTCCGTCGAGCAGCAGGTACATGCGCGCCGCCTTGGCGAAAAATCCGCCCGCCTTTTCGTTCTCCGCGAAGATCGGCTTGCCGGCAGGCTTGTCTTCGACCGTGCCGGTGGCGCGGAAGAACTCGAGCGCGAGCGCGGGGCTGTAGACCGCGCTCTGGGCGGTGCCCTGCACGGCGTTGCGCGCCGGCGCCTCGGCCGCGGCGGGCTTCGGAATGGGCTGGGTGCTGGCGAAATCGAGGTCGTCTGACATGGGTGGCGCAGATTCTATGCTGTAGTGTGGACTTCGAGGAGTGCCGGCAGTTCCGCAACGCTGCCAATTAACGCATCGTGCGGCTCGGCTTCGAGCTGCGCGCGGCCGTGGGCGCCCGAGAGCACGCCCACCACCCATCCCGCGCCGGCGTTGCGGCCGGCGCGCAGGTCGAGCACGGTATCACCCACGGCCATCACGCTGCGGGCATCGGCCACGCCGGTCTGCTCCATGGCCTTGAAGATGAGATCGGGCGAGGGGCGGCCGCTGGCGACGTCGTCGCCGCAGACCACCGCGTCCACCGCCGCCTGCCAGCCCACGGATTCGATGATCAGGTTGGCGATGGTGCGGTCGAAGCCCGTGTTCAGCGCGACGCGGATGCCTCTTGCGCGCAGCCATGCAAAAGTTTTGGCCGCTCCCGCGACGGGCTTCACGCCGCCCGTGTGGAACAGTTTCGAGAGGCGATCGCGAAATCCGGCAAACACGGTATCGGTGCGCGCTTCCACATCCCCTTGCCCGGAGCGCGCGACGAAGTGGCGGATCGCATCGCGTTTGGATGCGCCGCGCAGCGCATTCAGTTCGGCCTCGCTTATGGCGATGCCGTGCGTGCCCAGCACGTAGGTGAAGGCCTCGGGCACCTGGCCGCTGTCCTCGATGGTCGTGCCGGCCATATCGAACACGACAAGTGCCGGCTTGGCCATCACGCGCGCCGTCAGCGGATCGCGTCGAGCAACTGGGCGAAGACCTTGGGGGTGCCGCCCACGATGTCGCCGGTTTCATACCAGTCGTCTTCGCCGGCCAGGCCGCCGACGAGCCCGCCGGCTTCCTTGATGAGCAGTGCGCCCGCAGCCATGTCCCATTTGGACAGGCCCATTTCCCAGAATCCGTCCATGCGCCCGCAGGCCACGTAGGCCAGGTCGAGCGCGGCGGCGCCTGCGCGCCGCACGCCGGCGCTGGAGGTCATGACGGTGCGCATCTGCTTCATGTACAGGTCCATGCGGCCCATTTCCTTGAACGGGAAGCCGGTACCCACCAGTGCGTCGCGCAGGTGGGCGCACTTGGTAACGCGCACGCGGCGGTCGTTGAGGTAGGCGCCGTGGCCCTTGGAACCGGTAAAGAGTTCGTTCTTCACCGGGTCGTAGATCACGGCATGCGCGATCTGCCCGCGATAGCGCACCGCGATCGACACGCAGTACTGCGGGAAGCCGTGGATGAAGTTGGTGGTCCCGTCGAGCGGGTCGATGACCCAGGTGTATTCGTTCTTCGCGCTGCCGGCGTCTTCGCCCGACTCCTCGGCGAGGATCGCGTGCTCGGGATACGCCTGGCGGATGATGGCGATGATCGCGGCCTCGGCGGCCTTGTCGATCTCGGTGACGAAGTCGTTGGCGCGCTTGGTCTGCACCTCGAAGCCGCCCGCGAGGGTGGCACGGTTGATGAGCGAGCCTGCGCGCCGCGCCGCCTTGACCGCGGTGTTCAACATCGGATGCATTTGGGATTCTTCTGAGGTTTGAAAGAAATGCGGCGAATCGAGTGCGTATTCTAAACTTAGGCCCCGGATCACCCGCGCCCCGATGACTCCTACCGCCGACATTCTTCCGCTCGACGCCATCCGCATTGTGCTCGTGCGCACCAGCCATCCCGGCAATATTGGTTCGGCCGCCCGCGCAATGAAGAACATGGGGCTGCGCTCGCTGGCGCTGGTGGCGCCCAAACGCTTTCCCGATCCTGAGGCCACCGCCCTTGCAAGCGGCGCCGACGACGTGCTGGCCGCCGCGAGCGTGCACGCGTCGCTCCCGGAGGCTATCGGGGACTGTGTGGGGGCCTATGCGCTTTCGGCGCGGTTGCGCGAGTGGGGCCCGGAGAATTTCGCGGTGCGCGAGGCCGCCGCCGCGGCGCTGGCCGATGCGCAGTCGGGCCCGATCGCGTTCGTGTTCGGCAACGAGGCTTCCGGCCTCACCAACGAGGAACTGCTCGCCTGCCAGCACCAGGTGCGCATCCCGACCGACCCGGCGTGGAGCTCGATCAACCTTTCGCAGGCGGTGCAGGTCGTCGCGTACGAGTTGCGCATGGCCGCCACCGCGGGTGCGCTGGTGGCTGCGCGTGCCGAGCCGCTGGCCACGATAGCCGAGCTGGAGGGGCTGTACGGGCATCTGGAACAGGCGGCCGAAGCGAGCGGATTCCTCGATCCCGCCAACCCCGGGCGGCTGCGCGAGCGCTTCCGCCGGCTCTTCGCCCGAGCCCGGACGGAACGCGAAGAAGTAAACATTATCAGGGGGTTGTTGAAATCCCTGTCGAAGCGCGGGAACCCCAACGGGGAATAGTTGACTAAATCGGTAGGCCTTCCTTAAGATTGAATCATGCTGAGCCGATTGCGCGAAGACATTCGGGCGGTTTTCGACCGCGATCCCGCCGCCCGCACGACGTGGGAAGTGCTGACCTGCTATCCCGGCATGCACGCCTTGTGGATCCATCGCGTGGCGCGTTGGCTGTGGGACATGCGCCTGCTCTGGGCTGGCCGGTTCGTGTCACACCTCGGGCGCTGGTTCACCGGCATCGAGATCCACCCTGGCGCGACCATCGGCCGCAGGGTGTTCATTGACCACGGCATGGGCGTGGTCATCGGCCAGACGGCCGAAATAGGGGACGACTGCACTCTCTATCACGGGGTCACCCTCGGAGGCACGTCGTGGAGCGGGGGCAAGCGTCACCCGACTTTGGGAAAGGGCGTAGTCATCGGCGCCGGCGCCAAGGTGCTCGGCCCGATCTTCGTCGGGGATGGTGCCAAGATAGGTTCCAACGCGGTGGTGGTGCGCGAAGTCCCGCCGGGCGCGACCATCGTGGGCATTCCCGGGCACGTAGTCGAAGGCGATGCGCCGAAAGCCGCGCGCTTCGCGGCCTATGCAGTGGTACAGGATTGTGACGACCCGGTTTCGGAAACCCTCCGCGGCCTCGTCGAGCACACCGAGGAGCTCGACCAAACGGTGCACGCATTGCGCGCCAAGCTCGAGCGGCTCGAGCGCGAAGTGGCCCAGCGCGGGCAGCCCGAGGAACCGCTCAGGGCGGTGAAATAGCCGGCCAAGATTACTTGAGTAATCCAGTCGGATACGGTATACTTGACTAATTAGATCGGGTAATCCCGGACCCCCGCCGCCCATCGCGGCAGCGCCGTAATCAGGATTGCCCCGGAACACCCAAAGGAGCTCCCATGAGACTCACCACAAAAGGCAGGTTCGCGGTCACCGCCATGGTGGACCTGGCGCTGCGCCAGGGCGGCGGTCCGGTGACGCTTTCGGCCATCAGCGAGCGCCAGCACATTTCGCTTTCGTACCTCGAGCAACTGTTCGGCAAGCTGCGCCGGCGCAACCTTGTGTCCAGCG
>JBDTRN010000082.1:0-10903 GCA_039931715.1 Betaproteobacteria bacterium | reverse complement strand
CAATACAGCCGAAACGCCACCGGCCAGGACCACGGCGGCAATGCAAACCAAAACAGGCAAGGATTTTTTCATGCCCCGATTTTAACGCCGGCCCCGGCCTGGCGCGCGTTCTCGACCTCCTGCAGCTTTCTCCAGAACACCTTGCCGGTGCCGGTCTTGGGAAGCTCGGCCACGAACTCCACCACGCGCGGGTACTTGTACGCTGCCATGTGGCCCTTGGCCCACTCGATGATCGCGCCCTCGTCGACCTTCCCGCGTGAGGCCGCTTTGAGCACCACCACCGCCTTCACCGACTCGCCGCGATAGGCATCGCGTGTCGAGATCACGCAGGCTTCCTGGATGTCGGGGTGCGCGTACAACATCGCCTCCACCTCGGCAGGCCACACCTTGAAGCCGGCGGCGTTGATCATGCGTTTGAGGCGGTCGGTGATGAAAAAATAGCCTTCCTCGTCGAAGTAGCCAAGGTCGCCGGTGCGGAAGAACGTGTGGCCGTCGAATTCGACGAAGGTGTCCCTGCTGGCCTTGGGCTGGTTCCAGTATCCACGGAACACCTGCGGGCCGCGGCTGATGATCTCGCCGACCTGGTTCGGCCCGAGCTCGACCAGCTTGTCGGGGTCGATCACGCGCGAGTCGGTGTCGAAATACGGGATACCCGCGCACTGCTTCTTGGGCCGCTGCACGGGATTCACGTGCGTGGGCGCCGCGGTTTCGGTCAGGCCGTAGCCCTCGATGTACGGCAGGCCGATCTTCTCCTCCAGCTTCTTCGCCACCGCTTCCGGCATGGATGCGCCACCGCCGCCCACGCGCGTAAGGCTGGAAAGGTCGTAGCGGTCGAGGTTCGGGTTGGCGAGGAAATCGATCAGCATCGCGGTGATGTTGGTCCAGCCGGTGACGCGACAGCGCTGGATGAGCTCGCCGGCGCAGTCGCGGTCCCAGCGGGTCATCATGACCACCGTGGCACCGACGATGATGGGCGTGTTCATGTTGCCCTGCATGCCGGTGACGTGGAACATAGGCAGCACGCCGAGCACAACCGAGTCGCTGGTGGCAGACCCCCAGTACACGCCGCCGTTGGCGGTGAACATGATGGTCGAATGCGGGTGCATGCACCCCTTGGGCTTGCCGGTGGTCCCCGACGTATAAGGCAGCGCGGCCAAGTCGTCCGGCCCCGCGAGGTGCGCCGACGGCAGCGCGCCGGCCGCGAGCGCGTCCGACCACAGAGTGACGGCACCCTCTTTGGGGTGCGGCGCAGGCAGGCGCGCGGCGCGCACGAATTCCGGCACCGGCAGGTCGGTCGCGGGGTCGATATAGTCCGAGTAGGCCGCGACGATGCAGTGGGCCAGGCCGGATGCGCCGAGGAGCGGCTCGACCTGCGGCCACAATTCCTGCCCGCACAGCACCAGCGCCGCGCCACTGTCCTCAGCATAGTGGCGCAATTCCTCGGTGCGGTTCATAGGGTTGACCGGCACCACTGCCGCATCGGCACGCAGGATCGCGTAATACCCGATCACGAACTGCGGACTGTTCTGCATGTAGAGCAGCACCCGGTCGCCACGCTTCACCCCGCAACGTTGCAGGTAGCCGGCGAGCGCGCAGACTTCGGCGTCCATGCCGGCGTAGGTCAGGTCCGCGCCGTAATAATGGATCGCTGCCTTTTGCGCATAGCGCCGCGCTGACACGTAGAGGTTGAAATACAGGCTTGTCTGCGGCACCGCGAGACTTTTCGGCAGGCCGGAGGGCCAGAACGGGTAGTGGCGTTTGAACATGCTCAGGGCGCGAAGAAAAGCCACTTCATTTCAAGCCGCATCGCTTCAGGCCGCATATCGGGCCACCGCCTTCTCGTCCCAGCACAGGCCGGCGCCGGGAGTATCGGGCACGCGGATATGACCATCCTCGATGGTCAGCGGCTGCTCGAGGATGGGTTCGGCCCAGTCCACGTACTCAAGCCAGTGGCACGTCGGCGTCACCGCCAGCAGGTGGCAGCTGAACTCGGGGAACAGGTGCGACGACATTTCGAGGCCCGCGCCTTGGGCGAGCGCTGCCGCGCGCATCCAGCCGGTCACGCCGCCGATGCGCTGCGCGTCGGGCATCACGTAATCGCTGGCGCCCGCGGCGATCGCCTGCGCCATCTGCTCGGGTCCCATGAAGTTCTCGCCGATCTGCACCGGCGTTGCGAGTTCGGCGGCGATGCGTGCGTTGCCTTCGAAGTCATCAGCGCGCGTGGGCTCCTCGATCCAGTACAGGCCGCCCTCGTCGTCGAGCATGCGCCCGCGCAGGATGGCGTCGTTCACGCTCAGGGCCTGGTTGAAGTCGCTCATCAGCGTGATGCCGGGCCCGATCACCCGTTTGACTGCCTTCAGCGCGGCGAGGTCGTCTTTGGGGTCGGGGCGGCCCAGGCGCAGTTTTACTGCCGAAAAGCCCTCCTTGACCAGCGCCGCCGCTTCGCGGGCCAGCGGCGCCAACGGCATGATGCCGAGACCCTTGGAGTTATAGGCGCGCACCGGGCGCGGCGTGCCGCCCAGCACCCGCACCAGCGGCTGGCCCAGGCTCTGCGCGTAAGCGTCCCAGGCCGCCATGTCGATCCCGGCCATCGCAAACAGCACGATGTTGTGGACCCCCAGCAGGGTGAATTTCTGGCGCAGCTTCTTCTCGAGTTCGAAGGGGGCGATCGGTTCGCCGGCGATCATTTCGCCCATCGCCTCGCACAACGCCACGATGGGTTTCAGGTGTGGCCGTCCGACGGCGAACAGGTAGGACCGCCCGGTGATCCCCGCCGTGGTTTCGAGGTCGAGGAGCACGAGGGGGGCGATGCTCACTGCGCCGGTGCTGGTCTGCAAGGGCAAACGCATCGGTACCGCGACGGGCCGCACGCGCAGTCTGCGCACACGGAGCTGCGAGTCCGCGCGCTGCGACTTGGCGCGCGGCGCGTCGCGCTTGGAAACCTTCATGGCGGGGCCCCTCCTCAGGAGTTGGGATTGTCGCATCGGCGGTTCGCATCCGCCATCGCGCGGCGGGTCCTCGCGGCGTAAGCTTCGCCCATCCCAAGAAAGACTCCATGGACGCCGCCACCCTCCCCGCCGCCAGCGACAGTGCCGCCCTCAGCGCGGCCGGTTCGCTCGAACAGCTCTACCCGCTCCTGGCCGAGCGCGCCATCGGTGCGGGCTGGAACAAGCCCGAGCCGGCCATGTGGCCGCAACCAAAGAAAAATTTCCTGCCCTGTGCATGGCGCTACGCCGATGCGGCGGCCGCGTTTGATTCCGCTGCGCGGCTGGTCTCAACCGAGCAGGCCGAGCGCCGCAACCTGATCCTCATCAACCCGGTGGCCGGCAACATCTACTCCACGTTGCGCACGCTCGTGGTGGCCTACCAGATGATCCTGCCCGGCGAAACCGCGCGCTCGCACCGCCATTCGCCCAATGCGCTGCGGCTCGTGCTCGACGCAGGCGGTGGTGCCTACACGACCGTGAACGCAAATCAGATCCCGATGCACGCGGGCGACGTGGTGCTGACGCCTTCGGGTTCGTGGCACGGCCACGGCCACGACGGCGTGCACCCGGCCACCTGGATCGACTATCTTGACGTGCCCTTGGTGCAACTGCTGGAGCCGATCTTTTTCGATCCTCACCCGCAAGGGGTTGAGGCGGCCGGCCACGTAAGGCCCGAGTCGCCGTTCATCTACCCCTTCGCCACCACCGAGGCGCGCCTGGCCACGGCCCCGCAGGATGCCAGGTTCGGGCGCCAGGTCGAACTCGGCAGCCCCGCCCTGCGCACGATGGGCCTGTACATGATGCAACTCACGCAGGGCGTACCTACCACCCCGGTGCAAACGACGGCGAACAACGTCTACACCGTGCTACACGGCGCAGGCCGCACGGTGATCGACGGCCAAAGTTTCGAATGGAAACGCGGCGATGTAGTAGCCGCCCCTGCGTGGCGGTCGCACTTCCATGCCGCCGACAGGGACAGCATATTGTTTCGCGTGACCGACTCACCGGTGCTCGCCGCGCTCGGCCTCCTGCGCGAAGTCTGAGGCGCATGGCCTGAAACGCGTGCCCTGGAACGCACGCGGTCGGGCCGGCGCGGGGTTCAGCGCCCGCGAAACCGCGGCTTGCGCTTCTCCATGAAGGCCTTGCGGCCCTCGAGGTAATCCTCGCTCACCGCGCAGCGCTCGATCGCCGCCAGCCCGCGTGCAAAGTCCGGCGCGCCGGAGGGCCGCACGAATTCCTCGATCATGGCCTTGGACGCGGCGATCGTGAGCGGCGCGTTCTCAGCGAGCGTGGCGGCCGTATCACGCACGAAAGCTTCCAGCCCGGCGACCGGCAGCACCCGGTGCACCAGCCCGATCGCCTTCGCTTCGACGGCGCCGTAGCGGCGCCCGGTGAAGAATATTTCGCGCGCATTGGCATGGCCCACGGTCTCGACCAGGCGCTTGGTGCCATCGATGCCGTAACCCAGCCCCAGGCGCGCGGCGGGGATTGCGAACTGGGCGTCGTCCGCGCAGTACCGCAGGTCGCACGCGAGCGAAATTTCCACGCCCCCGCCCATGCAGTAGCCGCGGATCATCGACACGACCGGCTTGTCCGACCCCTGCAGCGCGTGCAGTGCCTCGTCCAGCAGGCGATCGTAGGCGGCCACCTGGCCTGAGGTTTCGCGCGCTTTTCCGAATTCGGAGATGTCAGCGCCGGCGGCAAACGCCTTGTCACCCTCGCCGCGCAGGATCACCACGCGCACCTCGGAGTCGGCGTCGAATTGCGCCATCGCCTTGGGGAAACCGCCCCACATGGCGCTCGAAATCGCGTTGAGGCGCTCGGGGTTGTCGAGCACCAGCCAGCCGATCGCGCCTTCCTTCTCTACCCTGAGGCGGCCGGGCATGTCAGGCCGCCCCCGCCATCTTTGGCCGCCCCTCGGGCCCGAATACCGAAGTGAGCGCCGCGCGCGTATCGCGCGCGCCCCAGCGCCCCGTCTCGACCTGGTGGAAGAAATCCGCCAGCAACTGGTTGAACAGCGCCGGCTCCTCCAGGTTGATGCCGTGGCCGCTCTTGGGCAGCACGGCCAGGCCCGCTTTGGGGATCGTCCGCTTGAGCAACAGCGACGGCTCGAGGCAGGCCTCGTCCTCGTCGCCGGTCAGCACCAGCGCCGGCACGTCGATGGCCGCCATCTGCTCGGTCATGTCGTAGATGCACGGCCTGCGTCCCTGGTAGCCCTGCGAACAATTGGCCGAACCCTCGGGGGAATGCTCGGCGAGCTGGCGGGCGAACTCGGCAAAACCGCGCGGGTCCTTGTTCTGGAACTGGATGCGCGTGGGGCCGTGGCCGTAGGTGGCGGCCATTTTTCCCATGCCCTCGGAGCGGATGCGCTCGGCGAGGGCCAGCGCGTCGGCCTGGAACTGCTTGTAGATCGCCGGGTGCGCACCCGAGCCGCAGCCCGCGATGGTGAGCGAGCGGGCCCGCGCGGCGGATCCCTTCTTGCAGTACTCCATGCCGAAGTGCAGCGTGGCGAATCCACCCATCGAAAGGCCGACGATGTGCGGCGGGGTGAGCTTGAGCGCGTCGATCACCGAACGGATGTCGTCGCGCCAGCGCTCCTGCGAATAGCTGTCGAAGTTCCTGGGCACGTCGGAGGGCACATAACCGCGCGCGCTGTAAGTGATGCAGCGGTAATTGCGCGAGAAATAGCGCACCTGCGGCTCCCAGCTGCGGTGGTCGCCGGCAAATTCGTGGACGAAGACGATCGGCGTGCCGGCGCCAGTGTCCTCGTAGTACAGCTTTACGCCATCGTCGGTGGTCAGGTGGGGCATGTGAACGTCCCTTTTCGTGGAGGGGCGGACAAAGGTAAAGTGTCCGCGCATTGGCTCGCATTTGTCCAACACGCGGCAAGCCTAACCAAAATCGCGCCGCGCACATAGGGGAATTTCATGGATCTGGACCTGAAGGGAAAGCGCGCGCTGGTGACCGGCGGCTCGAAGGGAATCGGCCTGGCAAGCGCGCAGGTGCTCGCCGAAGAGGGCTGTTCGGTGATGATCGCGTCGCGCGACGGCGCCGCGCTCGAGGCGGCGGCAGCGGGCATCAAGTCGCGCACTGGCGCAACGGTCACGTGGAGGGCTGCCGACCTGTCGCAACGCGGCGCGGCAGAGGACCTCGCCAAATGGGCGGCCGAGGCCGGGCCGGTCGATATCCTGGTCAACAACGCCGGCGCGATCCCCGGCGGCGACCTGCTCAAGGTCGACGAGGACACCTGGCGCCGGGCATGGGACCTCAAGGTATTCGGCTACATCAACCTCACCCGCGCCATATACGCGCAGATGAAGGAAAAGAAGCGCGGCGTCATCGTCAACGTGCTCGGCAATGCCGGCGAAAAGTTGAACGCGGCCTACATCGCCGGCTCCGCGGCCAACGCGAGTCTCATGGCGTTCACCCGGGCGCTCGGCGGCGCCTCGCACGCGGACGGGATCCGCGTGGTCGGTGTCAGCCCGGGACCGGTGGCCACCGACCGCCTGCTCTTGCTGTACAAGCAGATGGCGATGACCAAGTTCGGCGACGCGAGCCGCTACGAAGAGCTGTTCTCCGGGATGGCCTTCAACCGGCCCGCGACGGCAGAGGAAATCGCATGGACCGTGGCCTTCACGGCCTCCGACCGCTCGTCCTACACCACCGGCATCTACATCACGGTCGACGGCGGCCTGGCCGCGCGCTCATAGATAAATCATGAACATTTCTGCCGCAAGACTGGCTCGCCGGGCCGGTCTTGCGGCAATTGGTTATCCATAAACGGCAATAATTATGGCTGGCCGCCGCCCATGGTGGCGCGCGCCGGCCTGCGGTTGCAACGGCGCATTGCCGTAGCGGGTTGTGCGCGCCGTGTGCCGCGACATTGCCCGCCGGTCACCGGCCGGCTTTCCAACCTGGGCTATCATTGCCTCCCCGCCGAGCGTCCCCCCCGGAGCGACCCCTGACCCTTATGAAAGCCATCCTGTGCAAGGCCTTTGGCCCGCCCGAAACGCTGGTCTACGAAGACATCCCCGCGCCGGTGCCCGGCAAGGGCGAGGTCGTGGTCACGGTGAAGGCCGCTAGCGTGAATTTTCCCGACGTGCTCATCATCGAGAACAAGTACCAGTTCAAGCCGCCCTTGCCCTTCTCGCCGGGCAGCGAATTCGCGGGGGTGGTGAAATCGGTCGGCGAGGGCGTGACCAGCCACAAGCCCGGTGACAAGGTGATCGCCTTCACCGGCGCAGGAGCCTTTGCCGAGGAAGTGAAGACCGAAGCCGACCGCCTGATCCCCATGCCGGCGGGCATGGATTTCGAGGTGGCGGCCTCCTTCATCCTCACCTACGGCACCTCCGACCACGCGCTGCGCGACCGCGCCGCGCTCAAGGCCGGTGAAACCCTGCTTGTGCTCGGTGCCGCCGGGGGCGTCGGCATCGCAGCGATCGAGATTGGCAAGGCGCTCGGTGCGAAGGTGATCGCCTGCGCGTCGAGCACCGAGAAGCTCGAAGTCTGCCGCCAGCACGGTGCCGACGAGGTCATCAACTACTCGAGCGAAGACCTGCGCGAGCGCATCAAGGCAATCACTGGCGGCAAGGGCGTGGACGTCGTGTACGACCCCGTCGGCGGGGCCTATACCGAGCTCGCGCTGCGCTCCACCGCTTGGCGCGGGCGCCTGCTTGTGGTCGGCTTCGCGGCAGGCGAGATCCCGAAGATCCCGCTCAACCTGACCCTGCTCAAGGGGTGCTCCATCGTGGGTGTGTTCTGGGGCGACTTCACCAAGCGCCAGCCGCGCGAGTTCCTGGCCAGCGTGAAGCAGCTCGGCCAGTGGTTCACCGAGGGCCGGCTCAAGCCGCACATCTCGGCGACTTTCCCGCTCGCAAAAGCGGCGGACGCGCTCAAGATGATGGCCGCGCGGCAGGTGAAAGGCAAAGTCGTCCTCGTCCCCTGAGCACCGTCCTCGTCATCGGCGCTGGTGCGATCGGCGCCTTCTACGGCGGCGTGCTTGCCCGCGCCGGCTGCGAAGTGTCGGCAGTGGCGCGCACCGATTTCGACGTCGTCGCGGCGCAGGGATACCGCATCGACAGCCACCTCGGCGACTTGTCGTGGCGCCCGGCGCAGGTGGTGCGATCGAGCGCCGATTACCGCGGAGTCGCGGACTTCCTGCTGGTATGCCTGAAACTCACAGCGCGGACCGACCCCGTGGCGCTGATCCGCCCAGCGCTCGGCAAGGACACGGTCATCGTGTTTGTGGCCAACGGCATCGACATCGATGCGCCGGTGGCCGCCGCATTTCCTGCCAACGAACTCGTATCCGGCGTCGCGTATGCGGCGGTGAGCCGCGAAGCAGGGGGCGTGGTGAAGCACCATTCCCAGTACACCCGCCTCGTCCTCGGGCGCTATCCGGGGGGGGCGTCCACCACGGCAACGCGGCTCGCCGACCTCATCAAACAGGGGGGGTCGAGCGCGCTGGCAACCGACGATATCGTCGGAGCACGCTGGCAGAAGTGCGCCTGGAACAGCGTGCTCAATCCGATTTCGGCGCTTGGCGGTGGCCTGGGCACCCAGGACATCCTCGGCAGCGAGCGCACGACGGCCCTGGTGCGCGAGGCGATTGGCGAGTTCGCCTCGGTCGCTGCCAAAGCGGGCCACCCCATCCCGGCCGACACCGCGGACAAGCTCATCGCCGGCACGCGCAAGCTGCCCAATTACGTTTCCAGCATGGGCCAGGATCAGCTCGCCGGCCGGCCGATGGAAACCGAAGCGCTGCTCGGCAACGTGGTGCGGTTGGCGGAAAAATACGCGGTTCAGGCACCTCGCCTGCAGGCGTTGTACGCGCTGCTGAAAATGGCGGAGCAGCGCGCCGCGCCAGGCATCGCCTGAATCAGGCGGTGCTCGGATCGCCCGCGGGCAGCGTAACGTCGCCTTCGCCCAGCGGGCGCTGCATGGTGACGGTGTCGACCCAGCGGCCGAACTTGTAACCGGTAGAGCGCTGCGTTCCCGCGCGCAGGAATCCCAGGCTCGCGTGCAACCGGATCGACCCGGCGTTGCCGCTGTCTCCGATGACCGCGATCATCTGCCGGTAACCCAGTGCGGCGCACTGGTCAATCATGAGGGTTAGCAGCGCCTTTCCCACGCCCCTGCCCTGAAGGCCGTCCTTCACGTAAACCGAATCTTCGAGCGTGAAGCGATACGCCGACCGGGTGCGGAACAGCGTGCAATAACCGTACCCCGCCAGCTCGCCGCCGCTTATCGCAGCCAGATAAGGCAGCCCCTGGGTGGTTACATCGTCGAAGCGCCGCCGCATCTCGGCCTGGTCTGGAGGCACTTCCTCGAACGACCCCAGGCCGTGCCGGACGTGCTGCGCATAGATCGAGTGGATGGCGGCGAGATCGCCCGGACCTGCCGCGCGCACCTCGACCGGTCCCGGCCCCGGGGAGCGATCGGGCGCGGCCCGCCCAGCAGGCTTCGCGCCAGGGGAATCAGCGCGCGTAATCGGGATCCTCACGGTCGAGGATGCGCTTGAGCGCGCCGAAATGCGCGGTCGAGTACGCGCTGTTCTGTTCGAGCAGCATTGCGTACGTCGCACGCGCGACTTTTTCGGTGACCGGTCGCAGCTTGCGGCCGGTCGACAGCGCGAGCACTTGCAGTCGGCAGGCGCGCTCGAGGTAATACATGAGGTCGAACGCTTCGGCCACGCTCGGGCCGACGATGATCACGCCGTGGTTGGTGAGGAACATGACGCGCTTGTCGCCCAGCACGCGCGCGAGGCGATCGCCCTCGGCATTGTCGACCACCAGCCCGTTGTACTCGTCGTCGTAGGCGATGTCGTCGACGAACCGCAGGGCGTTCTGCTCCACCATCTCGAGGCGCCCGGGCTCGGTCAGCGTCAGGGCGGTCGCGTAGGGCATGTGGGTATGCAGCACGCAGGCCGCGTTGGGATTGGCCAGGTGGATGCGCGAATGGATGTAGAACGCGGTCTTCTCGAACTCGCCCTCCCCGGCGAGCACGTTGCCCGCGGCGTCGAGCGTGAGCAGGTTCGACGCAGTCACTTCGCACCAATGCAGGCCAAAACGGTTGAGCAGGAACCGGTCGCGCGTGCCCGGCAGCATCAGCGAGAGGTGGTTGCACACCCCTTCGTGCATGTCCAGGCGCACGGCCAGCCGAAAGGCCGCGGCGAGGTCTACCCGCGCTGCGCGCTCGACGCCCGCCTGCGGGCCGATGTCTTCCACTTTTCCCATGGTCTCTCCGGTTGCCCGTGATTATAAGAAAAAGGGCAGCCGAAGCTGCCCTTTTCCGGCCACGAAGTGTCCGTCTTGCCTACTGCCCTTCGGTGGCCTCGACAGGCGCTTCCTCGCCGGCCGGAGCGAACTCCGGGGGCGCCGGCTCGGCAGCCTGCTGCTTTCTCATGTTGTGGTACGCCATCCCCGTACCCGCCGGGATCAGGCGGCCGACGATGACGTTCTCCTTGAGGCCTCGCAGGCCGTCTTTCTTGCCCATGATGGCCGCTTCGGTCAGCACGCGCGTGGTCTCCTGGAAGGAGGCCGCCGAGATGAACGAATCGGTCGACAGGGACGCCTTCGTGATGCCCAGCAGCATGTACGAGAACGTGGCCGGCTTCTTGCCATCCTTCTCGGCCTGCTCGTTGTCCTCGAGGATCTCGGCACGCTCGGCCTGCTCGCCCACGATGAACGCGGTTTCGCCCGGATCCTCGACCTGCACACGGCGCAACATCTGGCGCACGATGACTTCGATGTGCTTGTCGTTGATCTTGACGCCCTGCAGGCGGTACACGTCCTGCACCTCGTCGATGATGTAACGCGCGAGCGCCTCCACCCCAAGCAAGCGCAGCAGGTCATGCGGGTCCACCGGGCCGTCGACAATCATCTCGCCCTTGTTCACCACCTGGCCGTCGTGCACCA
>JBDTRN010000081.1:0-10935 GCA_039931715.1 Betaproteobacteria bacterium | reverse complement strand
GTGGGTGATGAGGTCGTCGATGTTGATCTTGCCTTCCATGTACCAGTCGACGATCTTGGGCACGTCGGTGCGGCCGCGCGCGCCGCCGAAGGCCGTGCCTTTCCAGACCCGCCCGGTGACGAGCTGGAAAGGCCTCGTCTTGATCTCCTGCCCCGCGCCGGCCACGCCGATGATCACCGACACACCCCAGCCGCGGTGGCAGCACTCGAGGGCCTGGCGCATGACCTCGACGTTGCCGATGCACTCGAAGCTGTAGTCCGCACCGCCGCCCGTGAGTTCGACCAGGTGGGCGACGAGGTCGGCACCGGCGTCCTTCGGGTTGACGAAGTGGGTCATGCCGAATTTTTCCGCCAGCGTCTTGCGCGCCGGGTTGAGGTCCACGCCGACGATCATGTTCGCCCCGGCCATGCGCGCGCCCTGCACCACGTTGAGGCCGATGCCGCCCAGACCGAACACCACCACGTTGGCGCCCACCTCGACCTTGGCGGTGTTGATGACCGCCCCGATGCCGGTGGTAACGCCGCACCCGATGTAGCAGACCTTGTCGAACGGCGCGTCCTCGCGGATCTTCGCCAACGCGATCTCAGGCAGCACGGTGAAGTTGGCGAAGGTCGAGCAGCCCATGTAGTGGTACACCGACTTACCCTCGAGCGAGAACCGGCTGCTGCCATCAGGCATCACGCCCTTGCCCTGCGTGCCGCGGATCGCGGTGCACAGGTTGGTCTTGCGCGACAGGCATGACTTGCACTGGCGGCACTCGGGCGTGTAGAGCGGGATCACGTGGTCGCCTTTCTTCAGGCTGGTGACACCCGGCCCCACGTCGACCACGATGCCGGCGCCCTCGTGGCCGAGGATGGCAGGGAACAAGCCCTCGGGGTCGGCGCCCGAGCGCGTGAATTCGTCGGTATGGCAGATCCCGGTGGCCTTCATCTCGACCAGGACCTCCCCTGCGCGCGGCCCTTCGAGCCGCACGGTTTCGATGCTCAAAGGCGCGCCCGCCTTGAATGCCACTGCCGCACGCACGTCCATGGAAGTCCCCTGTCCTTTTTGTTGGGTTGTTGAGAGGGCGTCGGATCGCCCCATGGGAGCGCCGATTATGACCGAGGCCGGGAGGGCTGCGGCGAGGGCGAGCCCCGCAGGCGCGAGGAGAACCGCTAGGTCACCCGCGCCCAGATGGCGCGAATCTCATCCGGCAGCGTCATGGGATCGAACGGCTTGGGAATCACCTCCAGCGCGCCGGCCGCTTTCAGTTCCGCGATTTCGGCGGGCATGATCTTGGCGGTCATGAACAGGGCCGGCACATCCTGCATGCCGGGCAGGTCGCGCAGCGCCTTGAGCACCGAAGGTCCGTTCATGCCAGGCATCATCACGTCGAGCAGGATCAGGTCCGGCGCGAATCCCGGCGCCATCGCGAGCGCCTCGGCGCCGCCCGGGCAGGCACCGACCTCGAAGCCGCCGACATCGACGAGCGACATCTCACCGACCATGCGGATGTCCTCTTCGTCTTCGACGTAGAGGATGCGCTTGAGTTCGCGCCTCATGCCTTGCTCCCGGGAGATTCGGGCGCCTCGCCCATCAGTGCCTGGCGGATCATGGCCACCAGCTGGTCTTCGCTCGCCTGCGCCTTGAGCAGGGCGCCATCCACATCGGCCATACGCTCATGGCCCACGTTGGAGCCGGAGAACACGATCACCGGCGGGTGCTGGCTCGCTTCGCGCATCTTGTCGAACAGATCCCACCCCGACCCGTCGGGCAGCGAGATGTCGAGCAGCACGAGGTCGTAGCGCTCGCTCGCCACTTTGGCGAGCGCCTCGGCCAGCGTCGTTGCGGCCTCGGTGCGCGCGAACGGCTCGAGCATCATCGCCACCACCGAGCGCAGGCCGGCATCGTCCTCTACGTGCAGCACGGCGGGACGGACGTCGCGCGGGCCGCCGTGCCGCGCCGCGAGGTCGGCGATGAGCCGGCGCGCCGAATCCTCGTCGGCCCGGTACACGCGCGTGGCCGGCAGATCGAACCAGAACGTGGTGCCGGTGACCGCGTCGGCGGCCTCCTCCGCCGTCACCGTGTCGAAGCCTATGGTGCCGCCGTGATACTCGACGATGGCCCGCGAGATCGACAGGCCCAGGCCCGAGCCGCCCTTCTTGCGCGTATCGGAGGAGTCGGCCTGGGAGAATTTCTGGAAGATGCGCCCGCGGAAGGCGCGGGGGATGCCCGGCCCGACGTCGGTGACTGAGACCTTGATGCGCTCGCCGTTGCGCTCGACGGCCACCTTCACGCTCGCCCCCGGCGGGGAGTACTTGGCGGCGTTCGACAGCAGGTTGGCGATGACCTGCAGCAGCCGGTCGCGGTCGCCCGTGACGGTCGCGTCGGGCACTTGCGCCGCGAGCACCAGGCTGCACTGGTGCGAGCGCGCATACCCTTCGTTGTCGGTCAGCGACTGGGTCACGAGGGTCATGAGCTCGAGCGGCTTCATGTCGAAGTCGATCTTGCCCGCCTCGATCTTCTCGATGTCGAGGATGTCGTTGATGAGCCGGATCAGGCGCTCGCAGTTGTTCTTGGCGACCGACACGAGGTTCTTGGCTTTGTCGGGCAGCACTCCCGCCATGCCGCCTTCGATAAGCCCGAGCGAACCCCGGATCGAGGTGAGCGGCGTGCGCAGTTCGTGGCTCACGGTCGAGACGAACTCGTTCTTGAGCCGGGCGAGGCGCTTTTCCTCGCTCACGTCGGTGAGGAAGGCGTACAGCCCGACCACCTTGCCCGCACCATCGCGGTCCGGGATGCACACGATGTGCAGGTCGCGGTGGTCGCCGCGCGCGCCAGTCTGTTCGCGCTCCCAGCTCACCAGTTCGCCCGCCAGCACCCGCTTGATATACGGCCCGGTCACGGCGTAGGCCTCCTCGCCGATCACCTCGCGCAGCGTGTGCCCGTAGACGTCGCCCTCCTCGACCGCCATCCAGTCGAGCATGATCTTGTTGTGGTAGCGGTAGCGCTCCTCGTGGTCGAGGTAGCTCACCATGGCCGGGATGTTGTCGGTGATCGTACGCAGGAACTGCTCGCTGTCGCGCAGCCGCGCGCCGGAATCGTCGCGCTGGCGCCGGTAGCGCCGCGCGAGGTGGTTGGCGAAGAGCAGGACCGCGCTGGCCACGATGCCCGCCCCCACCACCAGGATGAGTGCGACGCTGCCGAGCGTCTGCGTGCGCCCGCGAACGCCGGCGAGAGCGTCGGCTCGCCGATGCGTCAGCTCGGCAATGAAGTCCTCGCGCAATGCGATGCGGCCCTGGTAGGCGTCGGAGCGCACGACCTCGAGCGCCGCACCGAAGCCCTGTTGGCCGCGCAGGCGCCTGACCTCTTCCATGCGCGCAAACTGGTCGTCGAAGAATTCGCGCAGCTTGCCAGTGCTGGCGGCGCGATCTTCCGGATCGAGGGTGATTTCGAACGCATCGAGGCCGCGCCGCGCGGCGCCGAGCGCCTGGTTGAGCCCGGGGACCTCCTTTTCGTCACCCGTGGCCACGTAGAGCAGGAGCGCCGACTGCGCTGCACTCATGCGCGTGCGCAGCACGCTGGCGGCTTCGAGCATGCTCTCGGCCCGCTCGGAGGCGCGCGCCTGCTCACGCAACGAGTCGATGCTCCACAGCGCGGCGGCGCCGACCAGGCCAAGGAATGCCACCGCGGCCCACAGCGACAGGTTGATGGTGCGCGCCGAATTCAGCGGCCGGGGCACGGACACCGCGGTACTCAGGCGATCGACTGGCGCAGCACCGCGATCAGCCTCCCGATTTCGGCCGTACCGGCCGGCGCCACCGTTTCGCACGCGAAGGCCGCGCGCAGGGCACCTTCGAGCGTCCTGGCCGCGGCGCCGAGCGCCTCGCATCCCAGCGTCGGCGCGCTGCCCACCATGGAATGCACGGCGAGCACCAACGCTTCGCGCCCCGACGCGGAAACGCCCGCGGAACACGCTTCCAGCCACAGGGCTTCGATCTCGGCGATCTTTTCCGGCGCCTTCGCGCGATAGGCCTCGCGCATGACCGCGAGCCTGCGCTGCATCTCCTCAGGATCGAGCGGATAGCCGGCGGCGTTCTGCATCACACCGCCCTCGTGGCGAAAGCAAGCCCGTTCATGACACGACCCTCACGCTGTCGCCTTCACACTGCCGCCTTCACACTGCGGGTCCGCGCGCCGCGGACCGCAAGCCGGCGGGCGTCGGCATCGCGCCCCGCATTGGCGAGCGCTGCGATCAGGGTGCACTCGATCAGGTCGCGTTGCGCGCGGCTGCCGCCAATGCGCTCATGTTGGGTGAGCACGGGCTCAATGCATGCGACGGCCGCATCCCATTGGCGCCCGGCATACGCGCCGAACGCCTCGGCCAGTGCCGGCACCACCGGGCCGGCGGCCAGCTTGCCCGCTGCTTCGCGCTCGCGGAGCTGGGCCACCAATGACTGCAGCGCGTCGCGGTCCGCTGATGCCGCGTACGCGACCGCACTGTGCACGTCGGCAAACGTCACCCCGGCGCGGGGGAACTCCTTGAGCGCATAGTCGCGCACCTCGCCCCAGGCCGCCGCGGCGTTGCGATGGCCGGCGAGCTGCGAGCGCCACAGGAACGAGGCCGAATCGGAAAGCGTATTGATCGGGGGGCCCCACGAACCGCCGGGGCGCACCGCGCTTGTATAGATGTGCCTTGCCGCGTCGATGTTGCCCGCCTCCAGGTGCCACAGCGCGAGGTGCCAGCTCAGGTGGCAATGCAGTTGCGCCTCGCGCGGGAAGTCGCGCATCCAGGCCTCGAGGTAGGCGAGGCCGGCCGCGTCCTCGCCGCTTTCGTAGAGAACGTGGGAAAAGACATGCGCGCCATGCGCGTTGCGCGGGTAGGTGGCGAGCGAACGCTCGATCAGCTTTCGCCCGGCCTCGACCTGCCCGGTTTCGCTCAGGGCGAAAGCGTGCGTGGAGAGGAACCACCAGTCCTCGCCATATTCGCCGGCGAGGGCGTCGAGCTGGCGCACCTGCTCCATCTCGCGGCCGGCGCGGCCGGAAAAACCGATCAGCCCGAACACGCCGGTGCACGGCGCGAGAACCATGACGTCGCGCGGGAATTCCGCCAGGTGCTCGAGCGCCGCCGCCAGCGGCGGCGCTCCAACGCCGTCGACGAGGCTGGCGACGATCTCGACGTTGCGCCGCTCGCGGCGGGGGAGCGTCGTGCTCAGGGAACGCGCGCGCGCCACCGAAGCCTTGGCCGCGTCGATTCGCGCATACAACTGCTGCGTGCGCCCGAGCGCGGCATGCGCGAGCGCAAATCCGGGTTCGGCCGCGATGGCGCGGCCGAACGCGGCCTCCGAGCCGAAATTAGCCGACAGGAAAAGGTCAACGCCCTCCACATACGCATCGCGCGCATCCTGCGATGCGCAGGACATTTCAAGCCCGTAACGGTCTGCCTGCATGAGCCCTCTCTATCTGGCGATAGGTTACAGTACGCCACACACGTTGCAGCCCCTACTCGCGCCGCAACCTGAGGTTAAATCCACCGCCGTGCAAAGCACAATGAAATATTTCCTCCCGCCGAGCGACGCATTGCGCGCACCGGCCCGTCCGCTGCCCGCCGGCACGGTCGACTGCCACGCGCATATCTTCGACCGCTTCGGGCGGTATGCGTTCGCAGCGGACCGGCGCTACACGCCGCCGCCGTGCACGCGCGAAGCCTGGCTTGCGCTGCATGCCGCGCTCGGCGTTGTCCGCGGCGTGCAGGTGCATGGATCGCCATACGGATTCGACAACTCGATCACGCTCGATTTCCTGCGCGAGCACCCAGGGCGCTTCCTCGGCGTCGCGGCCATCCGCCCCGAGACCAGCGATGCGGAACTCGAGCGCCTGAGCGCGGCAGGGTTTCGTGGCGCGCGCCTGATGGACCAGTATCCCAGCGGCGCGACCACCGCGATGCTCGAACCGCTCGCCAAGCGCCTTGCGCCTTTCGGCTGGCACCTCGAGATCAACGTGGCCAAGTCCTCCGACTGGGTCGAACTCGAGCCGCGCCTGCGCCGCTGTCCCGTGCCGCTGGTGTTCGACCACCTCGGGCGCGTGCGTGGCGGCGAAGGCGTCGGCTCGGCCGGGTTCGGCGTGATCCGCCGGTTGCTGACCGAACGCGACGACTGCTGGACCAAGATATCGAGCTGGTATCGCTTGTCTGACAGCGGCACGCCCGCCTGCGAGGACATGCGGCCTCTGGTGCAGGCGCTGCTGCAGGCCCGCCCCGACCGCTGCGTATGGGGCACCAACTGGCCGCATCCGGGGCTTGGTGCCGGCGGCTGGATGCCGAACGATGCCGACCTCGTCGACCAGCTCGACGCGTGGCTCCCCGACGACTCGGTGCGCGAACCCCTGTTCGCCACCAATGCCGCGAAACTGTATCGATTCGGAGGCGCCTGATGCTCACATTTCCCCGCCTGTTGGTCGTCCTCGCGCTTGCGCTGGCGCTGCCCGGCGCCGTGCTCGCGCAGGCTTACCCGGCCCGCCCCGTAAAGCTCGTGGTGGGCTTCACGCCCGGGGGCGGCGTGGACATCAATGCGCGCCTGCTTGCATCCAAGCTCACGGAACTGCTCGGCCAGCAGGTGCTCGTCGAGAACCGCCCCGGGGCCGGCACCAACATCGCCAATGAGTACGTCGCCCGCTCGGCGGCCGACGGCTACACGCTGCTCATCAACACCGCCGCGGTCGCCATCAACATGTCGCTCTACAAGAATCCGGGGTTCGACACGCTGCGCGACTTCGCCCCGGTGTCGATCTTCTCCTCGAGCCCGAACATCCTCGTGGTCAACGCGCAACTCCCGCTGAAAAGCGTGGCCGAGCTCATCGCCCAGGCGCGCGCCGCCCCGGGCAAGCTCAACTATTCCTCCGCGGGTGCCGGCAGCACCCAGCACCTGTCGGGCGAATTGTTCAAGACGCTGACCCGCACGGACATCGTGCATATCCCGTACAAGGGCACCGCGCCCGCGCTCACCGCGCTGATCGGCGGCGAAGTGCAGCTCTCCTACGCCAACATCCCCGCCATCAACGCTCACATCAAGTCCGGCCGGCTGCGGCCGCTCGCGACCACAGGGCCGAAGCGCGCGGAACTCATGCCCGACGTGCCGACCATGAAGGAATCGGGCGTCGACATGGATGTGGTGGTCTGGTACGGCGTTCTCGCGCCGGCGGCCACGCCCCGCGAGATCGTTTCCCGGCTGGCCGACGCGATCGCCCGTGCAGCGCACGCTCCCGACATCCGCCAGCGGCTGGTCGAACAAGGCGCCGAGCCGGTGGGCAACACGCCCGAGGAATTCTCCCGCCAGCTGCGCCAGGAAGTCGCCACGTGGGCGGCGGTGGTCAAGGCCTCCGGCGCGAAGGTCAATGACTAGCCGATGCGCACCGAACCTGCGCTTCGCTACTCCCTCCTGCTGCTGACACTTGTCGAGCGCGCGGCCCGCGCATCCCCGTCTTGGTGAGGCCCATGAAACTTCCGTTCTTCCAGGTCGATGCCTTCACCGGCACGGTCTTCGGTGGCAACCCGGCGGGCGTGGTCCCGCTCGAGGCGTGGCTGGACTACGACGTGATGCAGGCGATCGCGGCCGAGAACAATCTCGCCGAGACCGCCTTTTTCGTGGCCGGCCCGGACCGCTACCACCTGCGCTGGTTTACGCCCACCGCGGAGGTCGACCTGTGCGGTCACGCCACGCTGGCGACCGCGTGGGTGCTATTCGAAAAGCTGGGCGTGCGGGCCGAAGAAGTCGCGTTCGACACGCGCAGCGGTCTTCTTCAGGTCAGGAAGGCCGGTGAACGGCTGGCGATGAATTTCCCGGCGCGACCGGGCGAACCGGCCGCCGCTCCCCAGGGGCTGCTCGGCAGCCTGGGGCTGGGCGCGGAGGAGCCGGTGCAAGTCCTGCGCGCGCGTGATTACCTCGTGGTGCTCGAGTCGGAAGCAGCCGTGCGCGCGGTCCGGCCCGACTTCGCAGCCCTCGTGCAGGTCGACACCTTCGGCATCATCGTCAGCGGGCCGGGGGAGCAATGCGACTTCGTTTCGCGCTTCTTTGCGCCGCGCATGGGCGTGCCCGAAGACCCGGTCACCGGTTCTTCGCACTGCACGCTGGTGCCGTATTGGGCGCGGCGGCTGGGTCGGCAGAAACTGCATGCCCGGCAGGTTTCAGCACGCGGCGGCGAATTGTTCTGCCAAGACCTCGGCGAGCGCGTGTCGATCGCCGGGCGTGCGGCGCTGTATCTCGAAGGGTCGATCTACACCGAAGGGTGAGTGGGCGAACCCAAAGCCGCCTTACTCTTTGTACCAGGCGACCTGCTGGGTGGTGGCGAGCAGCTTGCCGTCACGCCCCCAGACCTGCCCTTCCTGGTCGTAGTAGCCCTTGTTGAATACCTGCGCCTTGGCCACGCAAAGGACATGTGCGCTGCCCTCGGCGGCAAGCTCGCCCGCATCCACGTGGTAGTACACGTTGAGCGACACCGTCGCGATCGGCGCCATGTGCGGCCGGCGCAGGAAGATGCGCGGGAAGAACGCGTCACAGATCGAGGTGAGCGACGCATGGTCGAGCGGCCGGGGCGGCACATCGGTCAACCATGCGTGGGTGACGCTGTCGGGGTTCTCGACGCCGAAACTGCCGCGCGCATAGCGCATCTCGTACATGCGCGGCCACACGATCTGGAGGCGCGGCTCGAACCGCTTGCACGCCTGCGGCGGCGGAGCCTCGGGCGGAACGGCCTCGCGCAGGCCCCAGGTATCACGCCGCAGGGCGAACACCGAGATCGCGCCCAGTACCGGCTCGCCGTCCTGCACCACCTGCACCGACCAGTGCTGCGTCGAGCGGTTGGAGCGCACGATTTTAGTCTCCACCTCGAAGGCGCCAGCCTTGATCGGCGCCATGAAACTCACAGTGAGCGACAGCGGGTCGCCGATGCGGTCGTCGCGCTGCAGGATGCCGTTGAGCGCGGTGGCCGCCGTGATCCCGCCGAACGGGCCGACGAAATTCCAGTACTTTTCGCTGGTATGGCCGCGGAACCGGCCTTCGCCCAGCGGGGCAAGGCTTATGGCGCTGTCGAACGGATGCGGTTCGCGTGACTTGCCTGCCTCAGTCATCTGCAACCTTGATCAGCAGCTTGCCGGTGTTCTCGCCCTTGAACAGCATGAGCAGCGTTTCCGGAAACGTCTCCAGCCCGTCCACGATGTGTTCACGCGTCTTCAGCTGGCCGGCCTTGATCCAGCCGGCCATCTCGCGCACCGCCTCGCCGAACTTGTCGGTGTAGTCCATGACCACCATACCGGTCATGCTGGCGCGGTTGACGAGCAGCGACAGGTAGTTCGACGGCCCCTTCACCGGCGTGGTGTTGTTGTACTGCGAGATCGCACCGCAGATGACGATGCGGCCGTTGCGCGCGATGCGGGCCAGCGCCGCGTCGAGGATGTCTCCGCCGACGTTGTCGAAATACACGTCGATGCCTTTGGGGCAATGCTGGCGCAGCGCCTTGTTGACGTCGCCGGCCTTGTAGTCGACGGCGGCGTCGAACCCCAGCTCGTCGACGATCCAGCGACACTTGTCCTCGCCCCCGGCGATCCCGACCACGCGGCAGCCCTTGATCTTTGCCACCTGCCCGACCACGGTGCCCACCGCACCGGCGGCGCCGGACACCACCACGGTGTCGCCTTCCTTCGGCTTGCCTACTTCGAGCAGGCCGAAATACGCGGTCATTCCAGGCATGCCGAGCGTACCGAGGAACACCGGCAGCGGGGCAAGACGTGGATCGACCTTGGTGATGTCGTTACCCTGCGAGACGACGTAGTCCTGCACGCCGCCCCAGCCCGCGACGTAGTCCCCCACTGCGAACCGCGGGTTGTTCGATGCGATCACCTTGCCGGCCGTTCCCGCTCGCATGACTTCACCAATGGCCACCGGTGGGATGTACGAGCGGCCTTCGTTCATCCACCCTCGCATTGCGGGGTCGAGCGACACGTACTGAACGCGCACCAGGACTTCGCCGGGTCCGGGCTCGGGCACGGGCGCGGTGGTGAACTCGAAGTCGCCGCGCTTGACCATCCCGGCGGGACGCGCGGCCAGCTTGAACTGGCGGTTTTGCTGGGGCATGGGGATTCCTTTGCGGATGCCGCCGGCGCGGCCGGCATGAAGGGCGATGATACTTCGCGGCGGTGTTTACGGTAGAGTAAACCCCACGAAGGGGGCCTTACCTTGAAAACTAAGCTAGCCATTGCCGTCGGCGCATTCGTGGGCGCTACGCTGCTCGCCGGATGCGGGCCTTACAACACGGTGCAATTCCACCGCGACAACACGCCCTACGGCGCCTTCCTTGCCGACCGCGAGCAATGCGTGGCGCAGGCGGCCAAGTGCATTGCCCAACGTTATGCCAATTCGAGCTACAACGGCGAAAAGGTCGAACAGCTGTATCCAAGTCGCCTGGTTTACATGTCGTGCATGGACTCGCGGGGCTATCTCCCAGTGACCGACGGGTTCGTTCCTCCTGTGCTGGTGCTCATGACCGACTACCCACCCGGCCGCGACTGCATTGCACATTGAAAGGGCCCGCGCACTGAGGTACGCACCGAGTTGCGCATTGCGTTGGGCACCGAGTTGCGAATTGAATTGATCGGCGGCGCTTTGCTGGCCAGGCTCGCCGCACGCGCCAGGACGCTGCTGTTTCCCGCACTGTCCCCGGCCGGCACGCCGTCGCGGGCAGACGCCGCCTTCCAGCTCGGATTCTCCCTCCATCGCGAAGGGCGCCTCGACGAAGCCGCGGGCTTCTACGCCGAAGCCCTCGCGCTTGCGCCCGGCCACGCCCCGGCGCTCAATTTCCTCGGCATGCTCATCTTTCAGCGCGACGAGGCGGTGCGCGCGGTCGAGCTCCTCTCGGCCGCGGTGGCGATCGATCCGGGCCAGCCCGGGTTCCACTCCAACCTCG
>JBDTRN010000080.1:0-10935 GCA_039931715.1 Betaproteobacteria bacterium | reverse complement strand
GATGTTGGTCGGCCGCGCGCGACAAGGCGTCGAGCGCGCGACGCGCGGGGCCGAAGCCCAGCAACCCGGCGGCGATGCCTGCGCCGCAGCGCGCGACCCCGGCGGTCACCACGTTCTCGCGCACGGTCATGTTGCGCAGGATTTCGGCGCCCTGGAAAGTGCGCACGAGCCCGCGCGCATTGACCTGGTCGGCGCTGAAGCCGTTGAGCCTTTCGCCGCGGAAATGCGTCTCGCCCGCGGTGGGCGCGAGCGCACCCGAAATGATATTGAGCAGCGTCGACTTGCCCGCGCCGTTGGGGCCGATCAGGGCGAGGATCTCGCCACGCATGACGTCGAACGAAACATCCTCCAGCGCCTGCAGCCCGCCGAAACGCATCGAAACGCCGCGCACCTTGAGCAGGGCTTCGCCTTCACGTGCGGCGCCGCCTGCTTGCGCCGCCTGCCTGCGCGGGCCACCGCTCACCGGACCGCCTCGCTGCCACGCCACATGCGCAACCCGCTGCGCCCGAGCATGGCCAGGCCATCGAGGAGGCCGCGCGGGCACCACACCATCACCACCACCAGCAGCACGCCGTACAGCACCACGTCGTAGTTGCCGAAGGGCTTGAGCAATTCGCTGGTCATGATCACGAAGAACACGCCGAAAAGCACGCTCCAGATCCCGGCGAAACCGCCCAGCGCCACCATGAGAAGCAGGCGCACCGAGAAGCCCACGTCGAAGGGGCTGGGACTGATATAGCCCAGGTAGTGCGCGTAGATCGCGCCACCGAGCCCCGCGTAAAGGCCCGACAGGGCCATGATGCGGCGCTTCATGCGATCGGGCGCGATGCCGATGGAGGCCGCGACTGCTTCGCTTTCGGCCACCGCGCGCATTGCGTACCCGGCGGGCGAATGCACGAGGTTGCCAGCCAGCACTATGCCCACGATGCACATCAGCCATGCGAAGGGAAAGATCGCCGCGTCCGAGTTGAGCGCATAGCCGAAGAGCGACAGCGCGGGGATGCCCGACAGGCCGTCCTGCCCGCCGGTCAGCCCCTTGAGCTCCACCGTGGCCACATGGATGATGATGCCAAAGGCAAGCGTGGCCATGGCGAGGTGGTGACCGCGCAGGCGAAACACCAGCCAGCCGATCGCCCACGCCGCCAGCGTCGCAAACGCGGTGGCGAGGGCCATGGTGAGCCAGGGATTGAGGCCGAAACTCTTGGCGAGGATCGCAGTGCCGTAGGCGCCCAGCCCCACAAAAGCCGCGTGGCCCAGAGAGATCTGGCCGGTGTAACCCATCAGCAGCGACAGCCCCAACGCCGGCAGCGTGAACAGCGCGGTCACGACGAACAGATTGATAAGGTAGCCATTGCCGATGAAGTACACCGCGCCGAGCAGGGCCACCAGCAGGCCGACGCGCTTCAACGCTTGACCGCCTCGAGCTCGCCCAGCAGCCCGCTGGGGCGCACGAACAGGAACGCGAGCAACACCACGAAGGCGATCGCGTTCTTGTAGCCCGAGCTGAGGTAGCCCGAAGAGAGCGCTTCGAGCAGGCCCAGCAGCAAACCGCCCAGCGCCGCCCCCACAGGATTGCCGAACCCACCGATGATGCAGGCCACGAACCCCTTGATGCCGAGGAAGATGCCGCTGTCGTATTGCATGAACGCGATGGGCGCGACGATGACGCCCGCAATCGCGCCGGTGACCCCTGAAACAAAGAAGCTGAACGAGCGCATCGCGCGGGTCGGGATGCCCATCAGGCCGGCGGCGTAGGCGTTGACAGAGCAGGCGCGGAACGCCTTGCCCACGTAGGTGCGCGTGAAGAACAGCCACAGCAGCATCATGAGCACCGCGGCGGTGCCGACCACCCAGAACGCCTGCGGCGGCACGGTCACACCGCCCATGTTGACCGGCTTTTCCCCCGAAAAAGCGCGCAGCGGCTGGGCATCGGTACCCCATACAAGCACCGCCACGCCTTGCAGCGCGACACCCACGCCGATGGTGATGATGATCCCGCGCAGCACATCGTTGCCCACCGGCCGGATCGCCACCCGCTCGATCAGCACGGCCATCAGGCCCACGCAGATGACCGCAATACCCAAGGCAAGCGGCAGCGGCACGCCGCCGGCGATCAGGCCGATGGCGCCCAGCGCGCCCAGAGAGGCGAAGTCGCCTTGGGCGAAATTGACGATGCCGGTGACGTTGTAGACGGTGGTGAACCCCACCCCGATCAGCCCGTAGATCGCGCCGACCACCAGTCCCGAGGCGACGTACTGGGCAAGGGCGGTGAATTCAGGGCTCATCCGAGCCCCACGCGTGCAGGGTGGTTCATGCGGTCGGGCTCCGGCGGGCGGCTAAACGGCACTCAACGCCATCGGCCCTGTTATACGGAAAGCAGGAATGGTACCCGCACTTTCCCCCGGGGACCTTTAGCGCGGTGGGGCGTACTACTTCGCGGGCGCACGCGTGAAAGCCAGCACGCCTTTCCACGCCTCCAGTTTCTGCCCGAACGACAGCGTGGCGTGCGCCGGGCTGGTGGAGGGCATGCGGAAATACGCGCGCGGCGCGCCCTCACCCTCGACCGCGGCGCGCACATAGCGCCGGTAGGCCGCCTCGGCCTTGGCGCCATTGAAGAACACCGCCGAGATGAGTGGGTGGGCGCGGTAGAAGGCGGCGAAATCGTTGACCGCGATGGTGTCCTCCTCGATCGCGGAATCGAGGCTTCCCTCGCGCACGCACGACTCGAGCACGTCCCACACCGCGATACCCCGCGCCTTCAACAGGCGCACCCGCGCACCATAGGTGAGGCCGGGTGGGGCGCCCAGCAGCGCGCCCATGATCGGCCAGAACAGGTTTTGCGGGTGCGCGTAGTAGCGCGCGGCGGCAAGCGATGCCGCGCCGGGCATGCTGCCCAGGATCAGCACCCGGGCGCTGGCATCCTCAATCGGCGGGAAGCTGCGAACGCGCAGCACGCCTTGCCTTCACGAATTCGTAAACGATCGGCAGGAGCGACAACCCGATGATGGTGAAGATCACCACGCTCAGGTTCTTCTTGACCGCCGGGATGTTGCCGAAGAAGTAGCCGAGCGAAGTCACCGAGACCACCCACAGGATCGCCCCGCCGATGCAGAACGCGAGGTAGCGCAGGTAGGGCATGTGGCCCACGCCGGCCACGAAGGGGGCGAAGGTGCGCACGAAAGGCATGAAGCGCGCGATCACGATCGTCTTGCCGCCGTGCTTGTCGTAGAAGGCCTGCGTGCGGTCGAGGTGCTTGCGGCTGAAAAACACCGAATCCTCCCAACGGAACACCTTGGGCCCCAGCCACCGCCCCGCCCAGTAGTTGGTGTTGTCACCCAGCAGGGCGGCCATTATCAGCAGGACCATCACCAGCCCGAGCGACAGCCCGCCGGTGGCGGCCAGCG
The DNA here is from genome assembly GCA_039931715.1 of Betaproteobacteria bacterium. Classification (GTDB taxonomy): domain Bacteria; phylum Pseudomonadota; class Gammaproteobacteria; order Burkholderiales; family SG8-39; genus SZAS-79. Next base: position 7,531 of record JBDTRN010000080.1, on the reverse strand, counting down.
CGCCGACGACAAAGAGCAACGAATCCCCCGGCAGGAAGGGCGTGACCACGAACCCCGTCTCGCAGAACACGATGAGGAACAACAAGCCATACACCCAGGCACCGTGCTGCGCGAGGAACGCGGCAAGATGCACGTCGAGGCGAACGAGAAAATCCCATGCGAGAGCGATGTATTCCATGCGGCGATTGTAAAGGCTGGTGGCACGCGCACCGTGCAGTAGGTGACCGATCGGGCGCCAAAGGCGGCGCGGGGCAGAACGCTATACTTGCCCGATGAGTGAAACCAAGCACGCAACGACGGCCCCCGACGGCCCTGATTCGGCGTCCTCGCCCGGCGAGCCGCCCGCCGCGCGGCGCGCCCCGATCCAGGTGCTGCCCGACCTCCTGATCAGCCAGATCGCGGCCGGCGAAGTGGTCGACCGGCCGGCCTCGGTGCTCAAGGAACTGCTGGAGAACAGCCTCGACGCGGGCGCGGGCGAAGTGCAGGTCCTGCTCGACGCGGGCGGCCTCGCGCGTATCCAGGTCGAGGACGACGGCGCCGGCATCGCGCGCGGAGACTTCGCGCTGGCGGTGGCACGCCACGCCACGAGCAAGATCCGCTCGCTCGCGGACCTCGAAGCGGTGGGGTCGCTCGGGTTTCGCGGCGAGGCGCTGGCCTCGATCGCCTCGGTGGCGCGCGTGACGCTGACCTCGCGCGCGACTGCGTCGCCGCATGCCTTCACGCTCAGCGTTGAGGGGCCGGTAAACGGCACGATCGAGCCCGCCGCGCGCCAGCCCGGCACCACCATTTCGGTGGCGGACCTGTACTTCAATACCCCCGCGCGGCGCAAGTTCATGCGCACCGAGGCCACCGAGTTCGGCCATTGCGACGGCGTGTTCCAGCGCGTTGCCCTCGCCCGGCCCGATGTGGCTTTCGTGCTCAAGCACAACGGCAAGGTCAGCGCGCACCATCGGGTGCAGACCGTCGGCGAGCGCGTGGCTGCGGTGCTGGGCAAGGAGTTCGCCGCGGCCAGCCTGCCGGTGGACGCCGAGGCCGGTACGCTGTCGCTGCGCGGATTCGCCGGTGCACCGCAGGCGGCACGCAGCCGCGCCGACCAGCAATATTTCTTCGTCAACGGCCGTTATGTTCGCGACCGGCTGCTGTCGCACGCGGTGCGCGATGCATATTCGGGCGTGCTACACGGCGACCGCCAGCCGGCCTATGTCCTGTTCCTCGAACTCGACCCGCGCGGCGTGGACGTGAACGTGCACCCGGCCAAGACCGAGGTGCGCTTCCGCGATTCGCGCTCGATCCACCAGTTCGTTTACCACGCGGTGCAGCGCGCGCTTTCGGCCACCGCGGGAGAGGCGCCGGTGGCGTACGCGCAACTCGATGTCAACGACCGTTCCGCCGCGCCGCGCCCTGCCTACCAGCCCTTCCAGCCCGGCCTCGGGGTCGAGCAGCCGACCGCAGCGTATTACGCGTTGTTAGGAAACGGCGGAGGCCCTCCCGAGGCCCGCGATGAGCGACCGGCGCCTGCACAGCCCGCACTGGGCGGCGCTTTTCGCCCGAACTTGCCCGGCTCGGCGCCAGGGGACGGGGCCAGCCCATCACAGCACACCTCACAACCCGCATCACAACCCGCATCACAACCCTTGGGGTACGCGATTGCGCAGCTCCACGGCGTCTACATCCTCGCGCAGAACGCCGCCGGCCTCGTGCTGGTCGACATGCACGCCGCGCACGAGCGCATCGTGTTCGAGAAGATGCGCCGGTCGCTCGACGACGGCGCCGTGCAGCGCCAGGCGCTGCTGGTGCCGGCGATGTTCCAGGCCGACGCGGTCGAGGTCGCCACCGCAGAAGAGCAGCAGGAGGCGCTCGACAAGCTGGGGTTTGAGATCGGCGTGGCCTCGCCCACTACGCTCGCGGTGCGCGCGGTGCCGGCGTCGCTCGCCGGGGGCGACCTCCCGGCCCTCGCACGCAGCGTGCTTGCCGACCTGCGCGAGTTCGGCGCCACCGAGGCGCTGGCTGCGCGCCGCGACGAGATCCTCTCCACCATGGCCTGCCATGCAGCGGTGCGCGCCAACCGCGTGCTCTCGCCACCCGAGATGAACGCCCTCCTGCGCGAAATGGAAGACACCGAGCGCTCGGGCAGCTGCAACCACGGTCGACCCACGTGGTACCAGTTGTCGATGGCCGACCTCGACCGCCTGTTCCTGCGTGGCCGGTGACGCGGCCGGCAGGCGCGCGCTGTGCCTGCTCGGACCCACCGCCAGCGGCAAGTCGCACCTCGCAATGCGCATCGCCGCGCGCCTCCCGGTCGAGATCGTCAGCGTCGATTCGGGGCAGGTCTACCGTGGCATGGACATCGGCACCGCCAAGCCCTCGACGGCCGAGCGGGCCGCCGTTCCGCACCACCTGATCGACCTCGTCGCGCCCACCGAAGCCTATTCGGCCGGGCGCTTCCGCAAGGACGCCCTCGCCGCGGTGGAGGCGATCTTCGCGCGGGGCCGCACGCCGCTGCTGGTGGGCGGCACGATGCTCTACTACCGTGCCTTGGCGCAGGGCATCGATGCGCTGCCCGAAGCCGACGCGGCGATTCGCGCAGCGCTCGACGCCGAAGCAGCGCAAAAAGGCTGGCCCGCGCTGCACGCAGAACTCGCGCGCGTTGACCCGCCCACAGCCGCGCGGCTTGCACCGAACGACGCGCAACGCATCCAGCGCGCGCTGGAAGTTTTTCGTGCCACCGGCACGCCCATCTCGGCGCTGCGCTCGGCCACCACCGTGCCCCTGCCCTTTGCGCTGACCGCCTATTCCCTGCTGCCCGCGGACCGCGCCAAACTGCATGCAGCCATCGCCCGGCGCTTCGATGCGATGCTCGCCGCGGGCCTGGTCGGCGAACTCGAGGCGCTGCGGCAACACCATTCGCTCACCGCGAACCTGCCGGCAATGCGCTGCGTGGGGTATCGCCAGGCCTGGGAGCACCTCGACGGGCAGATCGACAGGAAGGCGCTGCGCGAGCTCGGCATCATCGCCACACGCCAGCTCGCCAAGCGGCAGCTCACGTGGTTGCGCAGCCTGCCCGGCCTCGTGCCGCTTGACCCCGCCGACCCCGCGGCTGCGGAAACGGTTATTGCCTCGGCTTAGCCGCGCGGTACAGACTCCCGACCGCGGCGGGTTCGCGGTGCGCGTCCAGCGACCCCACCATTCCAGCAGGCACGCGCGCCGGCGTAAATCGACCCGGCGCGGCCTGCAGTCGGAGTCTCAGGGCACCGGCGCGCGCGCCGTCGCCCTGCCCGGGGCGAAGCGGCGCACCACGGGCCCGAGCACCTGCGGCGAGACATAGATGGGAAGCTGCGCGAGCCCCATGAACAGCCAGGTAACTTCGGGCAGCACTCCACCCACTGCGGCGATCATCAGGCCGGTATTGCGCTGCGACGCCATGAACCCGAGCGCAATGGCGCGCTCCCGGCCGGCAAACAAGAACAGCAGCGTGGTCACCGCGAGTACGACGAAAAACATCAGGAACACCAAAGCGGCCACGCCCAGCGCGAACAAAGGGCCGGCGAGAAAGCGCTCGGCGACGTTCTGCATGAGTCCGGCGACGAATACCAGCAGCACAAGCACGTTGAACCCGTCGATCCGCTCACGCTGGCGCTGGATCGCGGCGATGCCCACCACCCTGCGGATCGCGAATCCCAAGGCGGCCGAGCCCACCAGCATTGCGGTGAGCTTCAGGCCCAGCGACACGGAGGCCACCTCCAGCGTGGGGCCGAGAAAAAACGCCGCGAATGCTGCCGCAGTGAGCGGGATGAGCGCGGTGCTGGTCACGAGTGTGGCGAGCACGAGCGTTGCATCCAGCCCCATGAGCGCGGCGAACGCCGGCGCGGCCATCATCGGCGAGGCGATCGCTTGCAGCATCACCGCGAGGTACAGGTCGGGCGAGCGCGTGTCGAGCCCCGTCGCATGGCAGCCGCCGGCCACCAGCAGCGGGACGGCAAGCGAGGTCCACGCGGTGGCCGCGATCACCAGCCCCGGCCGCCTGGCGTAGCCCCGCAGCGCGACTGCATCGACGCGCAGGAAAGAAATGCACAACAGGATGAACACCGCTTCGGCGACGAATGGCCGAAGCAACGCCCCCAACCACGGCACGCAGATACCGATCACCACCAGGGCTGCCATTGCGCGCGTGCCCTGCCGCCCGATCCAGCCAAGCACCGCGCCCGGAACGCGGATCAGGACGGACAATCCAGTAAACTCGGGCGGATGGACAACTTCATCAGCATCAGCAAACTCTCCAAAACCTATGCCAGCGGCTTCAAGGCGCTGGGCGAAGTGGACCTTGCGATCCGGCGTGGCGAGATTCTGGCACTGTTGGGGCCCAACGGCGCGGGCAAGACCACCCTCATCAGCATCGTCTGCGGCATCGTCACCCCGACGGGCGGCTCGGTCACGGTCGACGGCCACGACATCATCACCGACTACCGCACCACACGCTCGATGATCGGGCTGGTGCCGCAGGAGCTCACCACCGACGCCTTCGAGTCGGTGTGGGACACGGTGTCTTTCAGCCGCGGCCTGTTCGGCTACCCGCCCAGGCCCGCGCACATCGAGAAGGTACTGCGCGACCTGTCCTTGTGGGACAAAAAGGACGCACGCATCAAGGAGCTCTCCGGCGGCATGAAGCGCCGCGTGATGATCGCCAAGGCGTTGTCGCATGAGCCTTCGGTGCTGTTCCTCGACGAGCCCACCGCCGGCGTGGATGTCGGCCTGAGAAAAGACATGTGGGCGCTCATCGGAGAGCTGCGCGCTTCCGGCGTCACGATCATCCTCACCACCCATTACATCGAGGAGGCCGAGGCGATCGCCGACCGCATCGGCATCATCAACAAGGGCCGCCTCGTGCTGGTGGAGGAGAAGGCCGCCCTCATGGACAAGCTGGGCAAGAAGCAGCTCATCATGGACCTGCAGGCGCCTCTGGCATCCATCCCCCCCGCGCTTTCGGGCTACAAGCTCGAGCTCGCCGGCGAGGGCTCGCGCCTGACCTACACCTACGACGCCCACGTGGACGACGCGGGGATCTCGGCGCTGCTGCGCGACCTCGGCACGGCCGGCGTGCACTTCACTGACCTCAAGACCGAGCAGAGCTCGCTCGAGGATATTTTCGTCACCCTGGTCGAGGAGCCGGCATGAACTTCGAGGCGGTCAAGGCGATCTACCGGTTCGAGATGGCGCGCACCCGGCGCACGATGTTCCAGAGCATCGTCTCGCCGGTGATTTCGACTTCGCTCTACTTCGTGGTGTTCGGCTCGGCGATCGGCTCGCGCATCCCGCAGATCGAGGGCGTGGGCTACGGCTCGTTCATCGTGCCCGGCCTCATCATGCTCTCGCTGCTGACCCAGAGCGTGTCGAACGCCTCGTTCGGGATTTTCTTCCCCAAGTTCACCGGGACGATCTACGAACTCCTTTCCGCGCCGCTGTCGTTCGTCGAGATCACGCTGGGCTATGTGGGCGCGGCGGCCACCAAGTCGATCCTGCTGGGGCTCATCATCCTCGCCACCGCGGCCATTTTCGTGCCGTTACGCATCGCCCACCCGTTCTGGATGCTGACGGTGCTGGTGCTGACCGCGATCACCTTCAGCCTGTTCGGCTTCATCATCGGCGTTTGGGCGGACAACTTCGAGAAGCTGCAGATCATCCCGCTCCTCATCATCACGCCGCTGGTGTTCCTGGGTGGCAGCTTCTACTCGGTGAACATGCTGCCGCCCTTCTGGCAGAGCGTGACCCTCCTCAACCCGGTGCTGTACCTGGTGAGCGGCTTCCGATGGTCGTTCTACGAGGTGGCCGACGTAAGCGTGATGGTGAGCGCCGGGATGATCGTGTTCTTCTTGGTGGCGTGCCTCGCGACGGTGTGGTGGATCTTCAAGACGGGGTATCACGTCAAGAACTAGGACGGAACCAGAACGGAACCAGGGCGGAACCGGCACGCGAACGGGACCAAGCCGGCCACTGGTGGCGCTTACGAAACAGGCGCGCGGCTGACGGCCGAGTGGAAATAAAAGTCGAGCATCGCAGTCAGCGGTGCAGCACTGCCCCGCAAGCGGTTGCGAAGCGCAGAACCCTCCCAGCAGTCCACCAGGAGGCTCGCCATGCGCCGCGTGTCAGCCGCGCCGCCCCAGCCCTCGATGCGTCCCGGCGTGATCGGGAACTCGCGCCGCACGCGGCTGCCTTCGACCGCGCCCCAGCCTGCTGCCTTCAGCGCAGGGTCGATGTGCTCGGCGCGGGTCTCGGCTTCGTTCACGAATAAGGCGCAATGCGATTGCTGTCGCGCGTCAGCAATTGAATCAATTTGGGATGGATGAAGAGTTTTTCGCGGCCCACTGTCACCTCCTCCAGCACACCGATTTCGCTTAACTGCTTCAGGTAGCGCGAGGCGGCCTGGCGACGCGCTATGGCCCTGTCGACGACGTTCGGGATGCGGCAATAGGGCAACTCGAAAATCAGGTCGACCAATTCATGGCTGTAAATCTTGGGCGCGGCGCTTTTTACGTGCTCCACCGTCATCGCCTGGAGCGCGCGTATGGCGGCGATTTTTGCCGTCGTCCAGGTGGCGGTTTCTTCCACGCCCTTCAGGATGTAGAGAACCCATTCCTCCCACGCCTGTTCGCGGGTAACGCCGATCAGCAGCCGGTAATAGTCCGCCTTGTTGGCGATGATGTACCGGCTGAGGTAAAGGATGGGCAGGGTCAGCAGCCCCTCCTGGATCAGGTAGAGGCTGTTGAGCACGCGTCCGGTGCGGCCATTGCCGTCGGTAAAGGGGTGAATCGCCTCGAACTGATAGTGGCCCACCGCCATTCGGATGAGCGGATCAACGTCCAGCGCTTCGTGGAGAAAACGTTCCCAATTGGCCAGCTTCGTGCGAAGCAGATCTTCACCCACGGGCGGCGTATAGATCACGGTGCCGTTCCGGCCGCTGGCCAGCGCGGTGCCGGGGATGCGGCGCACCTGCATCTGGATGCCCTTGATGCGGGTACACACCTGCTCCGCGGTACGGGTATTGAGAGGATGCCGCTTCAGCGCGTGAAAGCCCTCCAGCAAGGCGCTGCTGTGCCGCAGCGCCTCGCGGGTCGCCGGGTCGGCGCGCTCGTCGATATTCTGAAACTGGAACAGCTTGTCGGTGGTGGTGACGATGTTCTCGATTTCCGAACTGGCCTGCGCCTCCAGCAGCGGCAGGGTGTTGATCAGCACGCTCTGGTTGGGGATCAACTCGGCCGCCTGCTTCAACTCGGCCAGCGCCGCCCGTGCGGGGATGCACTGCTTCAGTACCACCCTGGTCTCCAGGTCAGCCGAGGGAGGAAGATCCGGCAGCGCGTTGTAGGGGGCGTCAGGATGCCAGGCGGACGTGGTTGAATTTTTGCCTTTTTGCGACATATTTTCAGTTTATGTCGATGGTGGCGACAGGTCAATATATGTCGCTATTTATGGCTTTCGGCGACACGTTTTGGCGGAAATGTCGTCGGCGGCGACAGATCGGGCGGGGGGCGATTCTATT
>JBDTRN010000079.1:0-10948 GCA_039931715.1 Betaproteobacteria bacterium | reverse complement strand
GAACAACTGCCGGCCCGAGGTGACTGCGTCTTCGGCGACGATCGCGTTGTCCGGGATCAGCGCCGCAAGCGTGCCTGCAAACGCTTCGGGGGAGAACTTGCCGGTCGCGAGCGTGGCTTGCGGTGCCTCGGGAATCGCGACTTCGCGCGGCGCGCCGAGCTCGTCGGCGAGCGCCTCGAGGGCGGCCACCTGGTCTTCCTCGGCGCGTGCGAGCACGTGCAGCGTGCAATCCCTGGGCCACAGCTCGCTCGGCTTGCCCGGATAGGCGAAGAAGCCCACCGGTGGCTTCGCCCCGACGAGCACGAGGTGCGCGAGCCCGCCGAGCACTTCGAGGGCGCGGTCCACCGCGTAGGGAATGCGATCGACCTGCGGCCGGCCGCGGCCGCGTGCCATGCGGCCGATCTGGGTGGGTACGCGCAGCTTGGCGCCGGTCTTGACCGCCACGCGGTGCGCGGCACGCAACCCGGCTTCGGATAACGCGCTGCCGGAAAGGATCAGCATCGCCGGCGCGCCGGTGCGCAAGGCGCGGGCGATGGTCGCGACCGTATCGGGGGCAACCCGCGGGCGCGCGGGCACCGGCAGGGGGGCGGCCGGGCCGGTGCTTTCATTCCACGCGGTGTCCGCCGGCAGGATGAGGGTGGCGATCTGCCCCGGGCTGGTGCGGGCGGCCTGCACCGCCGCGGCTCCGGCAGCCGGTACTTCGGCTGCGGTGGCGCAGGTGCGTACCCAGTGCGAAACGGCGCGCGCGAGTCCTTCGGTGTCGGCGGTGAGGGGCGCGTCATACGGGCGGTGATAGGTGGCCTGGTCGCCGACCACGTTGACGACCGGCACCATTGCGCGGCGCGCATTGTGGAGGTTGGCGATGCCATTGGCCAAGCCGGGACCGCAGTGCAGGAGCGTCGCCGCGGGCTTGCCGGTCATGCGCGCATAGCCGTCGGCGCATCCGGTGACGACCGTTTCGTGCAGGCCCAGCACGCAGCGCAGGCCGGGTACGCGGTCGAGCGCGGCGACAAAATGCATTTCCGAAGTGCCCGGGTTGGAAAAGCACACCTCGATACCGGAGGCGAGCAGGGTGCGCGCGAGGCTTTCGGCGCCGTTCATGGCGCGGCGCCGCGAGAGGGGCGTGCGGCGAGGTTCGACTGCGTGTCGGGTGGTGACCCAGGTTCGTTGTGCATAGATTCTCCCGCTCAGCCCTTGAATTTTTCCCGCAAGGTGACGAATTCCTCCGCCGCTGTCGGGTGGATACCGATGGTCGCGTCGAACTGCGCCTTGGTCGCGCCGCACTTGAGCGCGACGGCGATCCCCTGGATCGTCTCGCCGGCGTCGGTCCCCATCATGTGCGCGCCGAGCACGCGCCCGGTCTTCGCGTCGACCACCAGTTTCATGAATGTCTTTTCATCGCTGCCCGAGAGCGTGTGCTTGAGCGCGCGGAACGAGGTCTTGTAGATGTCCGTCTCGAAGCCACGCGCCAACGCGAGCTCCTCGGACAGCCCGACGGTGGCCACGTTGGGGTGCGAAAAGATGGCGGTGGGGATGTTGTCGTAGTCCATGAGCGTGGGCTCGCCGCGGAACAGCGTGCGCGCTAACGCCATGCCTTCGGCGGTGGCCACCGGGGTCAGGTTGATGCGGTTGGTCACGTCGCCCAGCGCGTGGATGGAGGGCACCGAGCTCGCGAGGAACTCGTCGACCTTGATCGCGCCGTCCTCGGCGAGCTGCACGCCGGCGGTTTCGAGGCCGAGGTTGCGTGTATTGGGCTTGCGGCCGGTGGCATACATCACCACGCCTGCAGTCGCGTGGCTGCCGTCGAGGAAGGTGGCCGAGACCGCGCCGTCGGCATTCTTTTCGAGCGCCGCGATATCGCTTTCGAGGCGCAGGGTGACACCTTTCTTGCACATTTCCTCCATGAGCCGGGTGCCGAGGTCGGCATCGAACCCGCGCAACACACGCTTGCCGCGATACACCAGCGTGGTCTTCACGCCGAGCCCGTTGAAGATCGAGGCGAACTCGACCGCGATATAACCCCCGCCGACCACGATGGCCTGCGCGGGGAGTTCGGGCAGGAAGAACGCCTCGTTCGAGGAGATGGCGTGCTCGCAGCCCGGGATCGCCGGGATCGTCGGCCACGAACCGGTGGCGACGAGGATGTGCTTTGCGGTATGGGTCGCGCCGCCGCATTCGATCGTGTGCGCATCGACGATGGTGGCGCGACTCCGCAGGATCGTGACCCCGGCCTTCGTGAGCAGGCTCTCGTAGATGCCGTTCAGGCGCGCGATTTCCTTGTTCTTGTTGGCCAGCAGCGTGGGCCAGTCGAAAGTGGGCTCGGGGCCGCTCCAGCCGAAACCCGCCGCGTCATGGAAGTCGTCGCGAACGTGCGCGGAGTAGGAAAAAAGCTTCTTTGGGATGCAGCCGACGTTGACGCACGTGCCGCCGAAATACCTTTCCTCGGCCACCGCCACCTTGGCGCCATAGGACGCGCTCACGCGGCTCGCGCGCACGCCGCCCGAGCCGGCGCCGATGCAGAACAGGTCGAAGTCGTAGCGGGGCACTGCGTTCACTTTCCCGCCGTGCGCTTACAGGTTGCGCAGGTTCAGCTCGACCATCTCGAGCTGCGCGGTGATGAGATTGTGCTCGGGCTTGTCGGCGAGCCATTTGAGCGCGTTGGAGATGCGTTGCTCGAACTGCGCGCGCGGCATGCCTTCCACATTGCTGAACAGGGAGGCAAGTTCGCGAAGACCCTTCGACTGCGCCATCGCGTGCACCTCGGCGAGCCGCGCCTCGATCTCGCCGCGATCGAGGTTGGTCATGATCTTCATGGTCTTTTCATTTTCCATGGGGGCTCCTGTGGGCTGGGCGGCAATGCAGGCACGGTGCGCCTGGCTGGCGGCGTACGGCATTGCGGTGTGCATGTTGCGTGGCACGCATCTTAGCATCGGTGCGATGGGTCTCGAGTCGCGGTTTCGAGCGGCGGTTGCTGCCCGCGCAGGCGGGCGAGCGCTCAGGGCTGCAGCCGCCAGCGGCCCTCCGACTCGAGGGCGCGCCGCTCCGCGGAAAGCTTGCCCAGGTGCGCGCTGAGCGAGCGCGCGGCCACGCCATGCAGCTTCGGTGAGACGTCCGCGTACACAGCGGGCACCAGCTCTTCGAGCGTGGCGGCGCCGAGTTCGCGCATCGCCGCGACGACCTTAGCTTCGCGCGCGAGGCGGTGCGCGATGAGGCGCGCCACTTCCCTGTGCGGCCGGCCGATGAGATAGCCATGGCCGGGCGCGAATGCAGCGACGTCCTCGGCAAGCAGCATTTCGAGCGAGGTGAGGTAGGCGCGCATGTCGCCGTCGGGCGGGTTGATGACCACCGTCGAGCCTTGCATTACATGGTCGCCAGTGAAGAGCATGCGCGTTTCTTCCAGCAGGTAGCACAGGTGGTTCGACGCGTGGCCCGGCGTGTGGATCGCGCGCAGCGTGATGCCGCCGAAGGAAACGCGATCGCCATGCTCCAACACGCGATCGGGCGCGAAGGTCTGGTCCTGGCTGGCGCCCTGCGGCGCGGGACGGCCCATCACAGTCGCGCCAGTGGCCGCCTTGATCCGCAGCGCGGCGGGGGAATGGTCCTTGTGCGTGTGCGTGCAGAAGATCCACTTGATTCGCCCGGCACCTGCGGCAAGCAAGGCCTCGACATGGCTGTCGATCTCCGGCCCCGGATCGATCAGTGCAAGCTCGTCGCCGCCCACGAGATAGGAATTGGTGCCCGGCCCGGTCATCATGCCCGGGTTGGGCGCGATCACGCGGGTCACGTAGCGGTCGAGCTTCTTCGCCACCCCGGGGACGAGGTCATAGCTCGTGTCGCCGGCTTCTACCGGATCGGACCAGTGGATCTCGGCATAGGGCGGGTCGTTACGGCGGAACAATTTGCGCCCGTCCCTGCCATTGGCCCAGCATGACGCATCGGCCTCGATGTCGACCCGGCTGCCGGCGTAGTCGAACGCTTCGGCCGCGCTGGGAAAAGGCGCGAGGTCGGTGAGCGAAATGCGCGTCGGGTGGACCAGTTCGATCTCGCCCTTTGCGCAGCGCTCCAGCGCCACCTGCGGACGCACCCACTCGCTCGCCACGGTCTCGGACTCGTCGTGCGATCCGTGCTGGTTCTCGGGGGCGTGAGCGACGAAAAAGCGCGCCGTGAACCTGCGCGGCCGGCCCGGGGCGGTGATCCAGTGGCTGAAATACGCGATGCGCTCGGCCGGAATGGCGAGGCGCTCGCGCTCGAGCAGGTCGCCGAACGCGAGCGTGCCCGCATTCACCGCATTGCGATGGATGGCCAGCGCGTCGGCGCGACCCGGATCGAGCGGCGCGCCCGATTCCTCGATGGCGATGAGGATGCCGGCCTCCTCGAAGCATTCGCGCACCGCGGCCACCCAATATGCGAGACCCCCTGAGTCGACACCCAGCCTGCGATTGGCTTCCAACTCGGTGAGCCCGCGCACGCGATCAAGCGCCTTGTGGTCGGCTGCGTCGAGGCCGCCGCCGGGAAAAACATAGGCATTGGCCACGAACGCCGCCGAGGGGCTGCGCTTGAGCATGAAGATCTCGGGACCTTCGTTGCCGTCGCGAAGGAGGATGAGCGTGGATGCGGGGCGGGGGATGATTTGTGCCATTGGGTGAGCGCCTCAGGCCGTGCGGCCGGCGCGGTCCTTGTCGTTTTGCGTCTTGATGAGGCCGCGCATGCGCTCCCAGTCGGCATCCGTGAGCGCGTCGAGTTCGGTGAACGAGCCGCCGTTGGCGAGGTAGCCACCGCCGTCGATGGCGATGGTCTCGCCGGTGAGCCATTCGCAGCCGTCGGCCATGAGGAAGGTGGCGAGGTTCTGCAGTTCTGGCATCAGGCCGATCCGGCGCATCGGGTTCTTGTCGTTGCCGTCCTCGAACTTGCCGCCCGGTCGCAGGCGCTTGGATGCGCCCTCGGTCGGGAACGCGCCGGGGGCAATCGCATTCAGGCGGATCCCGTGCCGCCCCCACTCCACCGCGAGTGACTTGGTCATCACATGCAGGCCGGCCTTCGACATCGCCGAGGGCACGACATACGGCGAGCCGGTCCACACCCAGGTGACCAGGATGGTGACCACCGAGCCCTTGTGGCCGCCGGCGATCCAGCGCTTTCCCACGGCGTGGGTCACGTAGAAGGTGCCGTGGAACACGGTGTTGGCAATGGCGTTGAAGCCGTTCGGTGTGAGGTCCTTGGTCGGGCTGATGAAATTGCCCGCCGCGTTATTGACCAGGCCCGTCAGCGGACCGGCCTCGGTCCAGATGTGCTCGATCATGGCATCGACGGCCTGCGCGTCGCGGATGTCCACCGCATGCGTCTTCACCGTGCCGCCATGGGCGGCCATCAGTTCCGCGGCGGTGTCCTTCAGCACCGGGCCGCGCCGGCCCGCAATCCAGATTTCTGCACCCAGGGCGAGGTAGCGCGCGGCGAGTTCCCTGCCCAACCCCGTACCGCCGCCGGTGACGAGAATGCGTTTGCCCTCGAGCAGGCCTTCCTTGAACATGCGCGCTCCGTGCCCGGAGGATCCGGGAAAGGCGCCTATTGTAGTCGTGGGGGGGACGCCGGCGCGGCGGCTGCCGGCAGCAACGCGGCCCCGTGCGCGGGAAAACCGCGCCCGCCAGGAGGAGGGAGGAAGGCGGGCGCGGGTGAAAAGCGGTGTTACGCCGCGGCGATGGTCAGCGTCGCCGGCGACAGGGCCTGGATCAGCGTGAGTCCCGCGCGCTTGAGTCGGACGCAGGCGCCCGCTTCGAGCACGACGTCGCGTTGCTGGTTTTCCTCGGTCACCCAGACGGTGCCTTCCTTGCACATCACCGTGGTGCCCGCACCGTCCATGACCCTGAGGGTCTGGCCGTCACCGAGGTGGACGGCGCCTGCATTCCTGAGTTCGATACGCATCTTGCGCTCCTTGCGGTTCGGATGAAAAAGCTGCATGCTTTTTCGGTACGTGGAGTGGATTGTCATTGGTTGCTGCGCCGCCGTAAAACGAGCATTTGGAAGGATATGCATGAGAAAAGGTAATGTGAAAGGCGCCAGTGCCAAGCCGCCTCCGCGGCTACCCTCACTTGACCTGTTACGTGGTTTCGAGACCGCTGCCCGGCTGCTCTCGTTCACCAAGGCGGGCGAAGAACTGCACCTGACCCAGTCGGCCGTGAGCCGGCAGATCAAGGAACTCGAAGACCAGCTCGGCGCGGCATTGTTTACGCGGCGGCATCGCTCGCTGGCGCTGACCGAGGCCGGCCAGCAGTTCTACCCCGTGGCGGCGCAGGTGCTGGCGATCATGCGCTCGGCCACCGACCGCCTGCGCGCCACGGCGGGCAACAAGTCTCTCTACGTGAGCACCACGGCGGGTTTCGCTTCGCTATGGCTGATCCCTCGCCTGGCCGGCTTCGCGCGCACGCACCCGGGGGTCGACGTGCGCATCTCGGCCGACGTTCGCATGCAGGACCTCGAGCGCGACGGGGTTGACGTGGCTGTGCGCTACTGCCCGCTGGCGCTGGCGGGCGAGGATGCCACGCGGCTGTTTTTCGGCGAGCGGGTTTTCCCCGTCTGCAGCCCGCGCCTCATCGCCGATCCCAAGCGGCCATTGCTCGAGCCTGCCGACCTCGGCCGCCATGTGCTGCTTCACGTCGACGACCCGGAGGGGCGCTGGCCGTGGCTGCATTGGCGGGTGTGGCTCGAGGTGGCCGGCATCCCGGACTTGCGCGCGGCGGGCAACTTGCGGTTTTCAGGTTACGAGCAGGTGATCCCGGCGGCGATCGCGGGGCACGGTGTGGCCATGGGACGCACGCCGCTGGTGAGCGAAGCGCTGGCCGAAGGCGACCTCGTCGCGCCATTCCAGGGGGTGGCGCAGACCGCGCGCGCCTATTTCGCCAAAGTCGCGTCCAACGCGGCGAAGCGACCCGAGGTGATGGATTTCGTCGCCTGGCTGAAGAGCGAGGCGGGCAAGGACGCGCGCCTCGAAGGCCCCCCCAAGGACCTCCCCGGCGCGCCCCGCAGGGCTAGACGGTAAGGACGATCTTGCCGATGTGCTGCGAAGTTTCCATGAGCTTGTGTGCTTCGGAGGCCTGCGCCAGCGGGAAGGTCTTGTAGAGCACCGGCTTGATCCTGCCGGCCTCGACCAGCGGCCAGATTTTTTCACGCAGCGACTTGGCCACCGCGCCCTTGAACTCTACTGTGCGCGGGCGCAACGTCGAACCGGTGATCTGCAGGCGCTTGCGCATGATCTCGTTCAGGTCCACTTCGCTCTTGTTGCCGCGCAGGAACGCGATCATGACCAGGCGCCCCTCGTCGGCGAGGCTTTTGAGTTCCTTGGCGACGTAGTCGCCGCCAACCATGTCGAGGATCACGTTGACGCCCTTGCCGGCGGTGGCGGACTTGAGTTCTTCGGCCCAGTCCTGGGTGCGGTAGTTGAACGCTTTTTCTGCGCCGAGCTTCACACAGGCGGCGCATTTCTCGTCGCTGCCGGCGGTGGCGAACACGCGGTTGCCCATCGCGGCAGCCATCTGGATCGCGGTCACGCCGATGCCCGAAGACCCGCCCTGCACGAGGAAGACCTCGCCCGGCTTGAGGCCACCACGATCGAACACGTTGCTGTAGACGGTGAAGAAAGTCTCCGGCAGCGAGGCGGCTTCGGTGAGCGAAATTCCCTTGGGCACGGGCAGGGCCTGGACTTCGGGCACGACGCAGTACTCGGCGTAGCCCCCGCCATGCGCGAGCGCGCACACCTGGTCGCCGACTTTCCACATTCTGGCCTCGGCGCCCACGGCCGCCACGGTGCCCGCGATCTCGAGGCCGGGCAGGTCGGACGCATCTGGGGGAACGGCATACAGGCCCATGCGTTGCAGGATGTCCGGCCGGTTGACGCCGGCAGCGGCAACCTTGACGAGGATCTCGTGCGCCTTGGGTTGCGGCACGGCCCTTTCGGTGGGCGTGAGGACTTCAGGGCCACCGGGCTTGGCGATCTCGACGGCGCGCATCTTGGCTGGCAGGGTCATCTGGCGGATTCCGGAAGAGAGGACGGGAAAGGCGCGGATGATAGCGCAGTCGGCACCGCGTGCCGCGCCAGGCCACGCCGTGTTACGCCAAATCGTGTTACGCCAAACCGCGCTACGCCAACCCCACGGCAAGCCTTTGGCGCGCGGCCCAGTCGAGGTCGACGTTGCCGCCGGAGATGATCACCCCGATGCGGGCCCCGGGCGCAGCGAGTTTTCCTTCAAGCAGCGCCGTGGCCGCCAGCGCGCCGGTGGGTTCGACCACCATCTTCATGCGTTCCCACAGCCAGAACATGCTGCGCAACAGTTCGGTGTCATTCACGGTGAGCATGTCGGCGACGTAGGCCATGACAAGCGGGAAGGTGACCTTGCCCATCGAGTGCGTGCGCGCGCCGTCGGCAATGGTTTCCGGGTTGTGGCAGCTCTGCAGGGTGCGTGTGCGGAATGAACGCGTCGCATCGTCGCCCAGTTCGGGCTCCACCCCGATGGTCTTGCATTCCGGCGACAAGGCGCGCGCCGCAATGGCGCAACCCGACAGCAGCCCGCCCCCGCCGCAGCACACCAGCAGGTAGTCGAGTTGGCCGACCTCGTCGAACAATTCCTTGGCTGCCGTGCCCTGGCCGGCGACTACGTGCGGATGGTCGAAAGGCGGGATCACCGCGAGGCCGCGTTCGGCGGCGATCTGGCGCGCGAAAGTTTCGCGGTCGGCCGTGTGCTTGTCATACAGGATGACCTCGGCGCCGTAGCCGCGGGTCGCCTCGACCTTGACCGCGGGCGCGTCGTTCGGCATGACGATGGCGGTCTTCACGCCCTGCAGCCGGCCCGCGAGGGCGACGGCCTGCGCATGGTTGCCCGACGAGTAGGCGAGCACGCCGCGCCGCTTTTCCTCGGCGCCCAGCAAGGAGAGCGCGTTGTACGCGCCGCGGAACTTGAAAGCGCCCATGCGCTGGAAGTTCTCGCATTTGAAGAACACCTTTGCGCCCGTGCGCTCGTCGACGGTGGCCGAGGTCAGCACCGGCGTGCGGTGCGCGTGGCCCTCGATGCGACGCGCGGCGCCGGCGACGTCGTCGTAGGACACGAGCAGGGGTCCGAATTCAGTGGCGTTCATGGGAATGGTTGCGGCAGTGGGATAAATGGGGGGGAATCGTGGGGAAAGTCGGCCGTGTGGCTGTCAGCCGCGCTGCGAATAGTGTGCGAGCGCGCGGCGCGCGATGTCCTCGCCCCACTCCTGGGCGAAATGGCCGGCCTCGGCATGCACATAGGCAGGCGGGCAGCCGCGGATCCAGCCGCGCAGGACTTCCATGACGGGGGGCCCGAGAACGGGATCTTTCGCGCCGACCGCCATGAATGTGTCGCCTTTCCATGCATGGGTCCACCAGTCGCGCGCCTTGCGCGAGAGCGCGGCACCGGGAGCCTCCGCGCCATCGGGCACCAGCGCCGGGAACCGACGTACCCCGGCCTTGTAAGTCGCGTCGGGAAAGGGCGCTTCGTAAGCCGCGGCCTCATCGGGGCCGAGGTGGCGACAGGACCGGCCCAGCAGCTTGGCGCAATCGAGGTTCGGGTTGGCGGCGACCCACGCGCGCCAGTCGAGGAATCCCTGCGACAGCGGCTGGTCGCCGGTGCCGAGCATGGTGTTCATTACCAGCAGGCGGGAGAACCGCTCCGGCATCTCCATGGGCAGCGTGAGTCCCAGCAGCCCGCCCCAGTCCTGCACCACAAGCGTGATATCGGTCAGGTCGAGGTGTTCGATGAATGCGAGCAGGAAGCGCCGGTGGAAATCGAAACTGTACGCGGCATCGTCGGCGGGCTTGTCAGAGCGGCCGAAGCCGAACAGGTCGGGCGCGACGCTGCGGTGGCCTGCGGCCGCAAACACCGGGATCATCCGGCGGTACAGGTAGGCCCATGTCGGCTCGCCGTGCAGGCACAGGAAAGTCTGCGGCGACGCGGCGGGCGCGGTGGCGCCTGCGTCGACGTAGTGCGCGCGCCCGTCGAAGCCCGCGAGGTCCTCGACATACCGGGGCGCATAGGGAAATCCGGGCAGGTGGGCAAAGCGCTCGTCCGGGGTTCGCAGCAGGGCATCCATGGGCCGATTGTAGGGGATGGGCGCGAAAAGCGGCACCGCTCTGCGGCGTACAATCCGCCCACCCAAGGAGGAACGGCAATGGACTATTCGCATTACAAGGACCTGCACGTGCGCACCCTCGAACCCGGCATCGTCGAGATCGTGATGGGCTCGGAGGACGGCAAGCTCTCGACCGCGGGGCATCGCATGCATGGCGAGCTGGCCGAAATCTGGCGCGACATCGATCGCGACCCCGACGTGCGCATCGCCATCGTCCGCGGCGCGGGACGTGGTTTTTCCGCCGGCGGCGACCTGTCGCTGGTGCAGGACATCGCCGACGATGCCGCGGTCCGTGCCCGTGTGTGGCGCGAGGCGCGCGATATCGTCTACAACGTCATCAACTGCTCGAAGATCATCGTGTCGGCCATGCACGGCCCGGCGGTGGGCGCGGGCCTCGTGGTCGGCTTGCTCGCCGACATTTCGATCGCCGCGAAGAACGCACGCATCATCGACGGGCACACGCGCCTGGGCGTGGCCGCGGGCGACCACGCCGCCATCGTCTGGCCGCTGCTCTGCGGCATGGCCAAGGCCAAGTATTACCTCCTGACCTGCGAGCAGGTGAGCGGCGAGGAAGCCGAACGCATCGGGTTGGTGTCGCTGTGCTGTGAAGAGGCCGAACTGCAGGCCAAGGCGCTTGAAGTCGCGCGCAAGCTTGCCGGTGGCGCGCAGAGCGCGCTGCGCTGGACCAAGTACAGCTTGAACAACTGGCTGCGCATGGCCGGCCCGACGTTCGACGCTTCACTCGCGCTCGAATTTCTGGGATTCACCGGACCCGAGGTGCAGGAGGGCATCGCTTCGCACCGCGAAAAGA
>JBDTRN010000078.1:0-11114 GCA_039931715.1 Betaproteobacteria bacterium | reverse complement strand
CCGACCAGCCAGGCGCCGCGCATCGACGAGGCGAGGAACGATTCGGTCTACGAGATCGAGATCGCGTTCCGCGAGATCAACCGACTCGAAGGCGAGGGCGCCTCGCTGCCGTGGCTGGTGGATCGCATCCTCAGGAACCTGCTCATCGACTCCTCGGGCAACACCCATCGCGCCGAGTTCTGCATCGACAAGCTCTACTCGCCCGATTCGGCCACCGGGCGGCTGGGACTGCTCGAGATGCGCGCGTTCGAAATGCCACCGCATGCCCGCATGTCGCTCACCCAGCAGCTTCTGCTGCGCGCGCTGGTGGCGCGCTTCTGGCGCAAGCCCTACCGCGCCCAGCGGCTCAAGCGCTGGGGCACCGAGCTGCACGACCGCTTCATGCTGCCGCATTTCATCTGGGAGGATTTCAAGGATGTCCTCGCCCAGACCAAGGAGGCGGGCTTCGCGCTGCGCCCCGAGTGGTTCGCGCCGCACCTGGAGTTTCGCTTCCCACGCTACGGCGAATTCACCGCCGCCGGCGCGACCGTGGAGCTGCGCTTCGCGCTCGAGCCCTGGCACGTCATGGGCGAGCAGGGGGGCGCCGGCGGGACGGTGCGCTACGTCGATTCGTCGCTGGAGCGGGTGCAGGTGCGGGCTACCGGCCTGGTTGCGGATCGCCACGCGCTCACCTGCAACGGGCGGCTGGTGCCGCTCGCGCCCACTGGCGAATCCGATGTGCAGGTCGGTGGCGTGCGCTACCGCGCGTGGAGCGCGCCCGCCGCGCTGCATCCCACCATAGGCGTGCACGCGCCGCTGGTTTTCGACCTCGTCGACACATGGATGGGTCGCAGCATTGGCGGCTGCCAATACCATGTGGCGCATCCGGGCGGGCGCAATTTCAACGCTTTCCCGGTGAATGCGTACGAGGCCGAAGGCCGCCGCCTGGCGCGCTTCTTCCGCATGGGGCACACCCCGGGACCGATCAGCGTGAAAGAAGAACCGCGCAACCCGAACTTCCCGTTCACGCTGGACCTGCGCCGCTAGTCCCGCCGCTCGCCCACGCCACGCGCGCTGCTTCTTTTGCGCGGCGCAGGTACGGGTGCTAACCTCGGCCCAACTTTCAGACACCCACCGGCTACATGTCCAGGCAGCTCCTTTCCGCCTATCCGCCGGCCTCGGCCCGTTACGACGAGATGCTCGACGCGGGCCGCGTGCCGCGCGAGCACTGGCACACCATGTTCGACCAGCTTGCGGCGGCGCCGCCGGAGCTCATGCGTGAACGCCTGCAGGCCGTCAAACGGCAGGTGAGCGAGAACGGCATCACCTACAACGTCTACGCCGACGCGCAGGGCGCCGACCGGCCGTGGGATCTCGACGTGCTGCCGCTCATCCTGCCGCACGAGGAGTGGCGTTCCATCGAGCGCGCGGTGACGCAACGGGCGACACTTCTCAATCGCATCCTTCTCGACGTGTACGGCAGCCAGTACCTGCTGCAGCAGGGCCTCCTGCCCCCCGCGCTGGTGTATGGCCACGCCGGGTTCCTGCGCCCGGCGCACGGCGTGCCGGCGCAGGGCGGCACGATGTTGCACCACTACGCCGCCGACCTCGCCCGCTCGCCCGACGGGCGCTGGTGGGTGGTGGCCGACCGCACCCAGGCCCCTTCGGGCGCGGGCTACGCCCTCGAGAATCGCCTGGTCATCTCGCGCGTGTTCCCAGACCTGTTCCGCGACCTCAAGGTGCAGCACCTGGCGAGCTTTTTCGCCGCGCTGCGCGACAGCCTCGCGCACTGGGCGCCGCACGGCGGCGAGGCACCGCTCATCGTGCTGCTCACACCGGGCCCGTACAACGAGACCTACTTCGAGCACGCCTACCTCGCGCGCTACCTTGGCTTCCCGCTGGTCGAAGGCCATGACCTCACCGTGCGCGGCAGCTGCGTGTGGCTCAAGACACTGTCGGGGCTTCAACGTGTGCACGCCATCCTGCGCCGCCTCGACGACGACTCCTGCGACCCGCTCGAGCTGACCGGCGGCTCGACCCTCGGGGTTGCGGGCCTCGCCGATGCTGCGCGCCGCGGCAATGTGCTGCTGGCCAACGCGCTGGGCTCCAACCTGCTCGAGTCCGGCGCGCTGCTCGGTTTCCTGCCGCTCCTGTCGAGGAAACTGCTGGGCGAGGAGTTGCAGATGCCCTCGGTCGGCACCTGGTGGTGCGGCGAAAAGCCCGCGCTCGAGCAGGTGATCGAGCGGCTCGACTCGCTGGTGATCAAGCCGGCATTCCCGCAGCTGAGGCGCGATGCGGTTTTCGGCGATGACCTGGACGATGCCGCGCGCGCCGCGCTGGTTGCCCGCATGCGCGCCAAGCCGCAGGAATACGTCGCGCAGGAGATGGTGCAGCTTTCGCAGGCACCGGTGTGGGACCGCGAGCACCCGCGCCGGCTGCTCGCGCGCGCCATCGGCATGCGGGTCTTCGCCTGCGCCACGCCGAACGGATACGTGGTGATGCCAGGCGGCCTTACGCGCGTGGCCACCGGGCCGAACGCGCGCGTCATCTCAATGCAGCGCGGGGGCGCCTCCAAGGACACCTGGGTGCTCGCGCCGGGCCCGGTCAATACGTTCAGCCTCCTGCGCCGCGCCACCGGTGCGCAGGACCTCGTGAGGAGCGGCGCCAACCTGAGCAGCCGGGTGGTCGAGAACCTGTACTGGTTCGGCCGCTATTGCGAGCGGTGCGACAACACCGCGCGGCTGCTGCGCCTCGCCCTCGAGCGCATGATCGAGCGCGTCCCCAGCGGCAGCGACGCGGGGTGGGCGGGCATCACCGCCATGCTGCGCCGCGCCGAGATCCTCGAGGAGGAGGACGCCCTCGACGATGTCGCGCTGGTGCGGGCGTTGCGCGCAGCCATCGTTGACGACGAGCATGCAGGGCTGGCCGGCAACCTGCGCCAGCTCTTCCGGGTCGCCTCGCAGTTGCGTGAGCGGCTCTCGCTCGACAACTGGCGCACGGTCAACCGGCTGGTGCAGGATTTCTCCGAGCGCAAGAACCAGCCGCTCGCGCTGTCCGACGCGCTGGCCGAGATCGACCGCACGGTGGTGGCGCTCATGACCCTGGCCGGCTTTGCGCTCGACGGCATGACGCGCGACCACGGCTGGCGTTTCCTTTCGGTCGGGCGCCGCATCGAGCGCATGCAGTTCCAGTGCGCAGCGCTCGGGGAGGCGCTGTCGATGCCGGCCACCGACGGCCATCCCGACCTCGACTGGCTGCTGGCCCTCGCCGACAGCACCATCACCTACCGTTCGCGCTACATGGCGCGGCCCGAATGGATGCCGGTGCTCGACCTGCTCGTGCGCGACGAAAGCAACCCGCGCTCGGTTGCCTTCCAGCTCAAGGGCCTGCACGACTACCTTATCAAGCTGGGCGGCACCCTGGGCGATTGCGGCGCGGACGCGCTGGCGCCTTCCATCGCGGACCTGCATTCGCTGGATGCCGCGCGCGACCTGGAGCCAGGCAGCGCCCGGCTGGCGGCGCTGATCTCCGGCCTGCTGGAGGCGAGCTATGCGCTGTCCGAGCAACTGGGCCTGCGCTTCTTCAGCCACTCCATGCTGCGCCAGACCTATGCCACCTGATATTCCCGCGATGCCGAAAACCGTGCAGGCGATCGGCCTATGAGCCACGCGCGCTATCACATCGTGCACGAGACCTGTTACGAGTACGAAAGCCGCGTGGCGGTCGCGCAGCAGATCCTGCATCTCACGCCGCGCGACCTCGCCTGGCAAAAGCGCATCGCGCATTCCATCGTGTTCGACCCGGTGCCCAGCGAGATCACCGAGCACGAGGACTACTTTGGCAACCTGGTGCGCCGCGCCGTGCTCGATTCGCCCCACGACGTCCTCACCGTGCGCGCCGAGTCGGAGGTGAGCGTAGGGCGCCGCAGCGGCGGGCGCGTGCCGCCGGGTTCGCCCGCGTGGGAAACGGTGCGCGAGCGCGTGCACGCCGCGCGTGAGGCCAGCGTCCTCGACGCAGCCGAATTCCTGTTCGAGTCTCCCCACGTCGAATTCAGCCCGGAGCTGGCGACGTTCGCTGCCCCGTGCTTTCCCGCCCGCCGGCCGTTCCTCGACGGGGTCTGGGCGCTCAACCGTGCCATCCACATCGGATTCAGCTTCGATGACAGCGCCACCAGCGTGTCGACGCCGTTGTCCGAGGTGCTCGAGCTGCGCCGCGGCGTGTGCCAGGATTTCGCCCACCTCATGACCGGGTGCCTGCGCGTGCTCGGGCTGCCGGCGCGCTATGTGAGCGGCTATATCCTGACATCGCCACCGCCGGGCCACGTGAAGATGGTGGGCGCGGACGCCTCGCACGCGTGGGTGTCGGTGTTCTGCCCCGAAGTGGGCTGGGTCGACTTCGACCCGACCAACGACCTCGTGGTCGACGACGAGCACGTGACCCTGGCCTGGGGGCGCGACTTCAGCGACGTCGCACCGATGCACGGCGTGATCCTTGGCGGCGGTGACCAGGAGCTTTCGGTCCATGTGACCGTCACCCAGACCCAGGCCCCTTCCGCCAGCCGGCCCCTGCAGAGCGTGCCCACACCATGAGCAAGATCGTCCTCGTAGCCATCGTCGTGCTGGTGTTTTTCTGGCTGCTGCGCCGGGCGCTCGGCGGGCGCGGGGGGGGCGAGCGCGCGGCCCCCCCGCCCGCGACACCCGAACTGGTGGCGTGCGCGCATTGCGGGGTGCACCTGCCGCAGGGCGAAGCCGTGGTTGCGGACGACCCCGGGGAGCCGGCGGCGCGGCGCTATTTCTGCACCGAGGAGCACCGCAAGCTGGGAGCACGCTGAGGGGTGGCTGCCATCGCGCCGCCGCTGCCTGCCCTGCAGTCGCCAGCCGGTGAGCGGGTGCCGGATTCGTTCTGGGTCTCGCTGCGCTATTTCAACGTCTACCGCATCGCGGTAGTCGCGGTGTTCCTCGGGACCGCGCTCTTCTACCACGACGAGTTGCCGCTGGGGCAGCACAGCCTGCCGCTGTTCCTGTATGCGTGCGGCGCCTACCTGCTGGTGGCCTGCGTGTTCCAGGCCGAGATGTTCCTGCTGCGCGAGCGTTTCAACCTGCAGCTCAGCCTGCACGTGTTTGCCGACATCGCCGCGATCACGGTGCTCATGTATGCCAGCGGCGGGATGAAGAGCGGGCTGGGGGTGATGCTGCTTATCTCGCTCACCGGCGCGGCGCTGGTCGCCCCGCAACGCCTGACCTACCTGTATGCCGCGCTCGCTGCGATCGCGATCCTGCTCGAGCAGGGCTACTGGGTGCTCGTGTTCGATGCGCCCACCAGCAACTATCTCCAGCCGGGCCTGCTGTCGATCGGATATTTCGCCACTGCGGCGATCACCAACCAGCTCGCGCAGCGCGTGGTCGCCAACGAAACCCTGGCGCGCCAGCGCGGGCGTGCCCTGCGCTCCCAGCAGCGCGTCAACCAGCTGGTGCTGGCCGACATGCAGGACGGCGTGCTGGTGCTCGATCGCGACGGGCGCATCGCGCAGGCCAATCCGCAGAGCGCGCGCATGCTTGGTCTCGACCGGGTGGCGGGCGTCGACATCGCAGTGCTGCTCCCCGATGCCGCCGCGAGCTGGATGCAATGGCGCGAGGGCATGGCCGGCAGGCAGGGCGCGCGCGCCGGTGTAATCGAGCTTTCAGCGCGCGGTCGTGACCTTCGCATCCGCTTCATCGACGCCGGAACCGAGGAGGAGTTCACGGTCGCCTTCATCGAGGACATGACCCGCCTGCGCGAGCAGGCGCAGCAACTCAAGCTCGCCGCGCTGGGTCGCCTCACGGCCAACATCGCCCACGAGATCCGCAACCCGCTGTCGGCGATCAGCCATGCGGCCGAACTGCTGGATGAGGAGCAGGAGGAAGAGGGTGGGGGGGAGGAGGGCGAGGCGGGGCGCCGCGACGGCGACCGCCCGCGCCTCACGCGCATCATCCGCGACAACACGCAGCGCCTGGACCGGCTGGTGTCCGACGTCCTGCAGCTCAACCGGCGCGACCGCGTCGAGGCCGAGCGCATCCGCCTCGACCCGTGGCTCAAGGGCTTCATCGAGGAGTTCGCGCGCAACGAGGCGGTCGCGCCGGAGCGACTCGCGCTCGAGGTTCGTCCCGACGCCTGGGTGCGCTTCGACCGCGGGCACCTGCACCAGGTCCTGTGGAACCTGCTGCGCAACGCGGTGCGCCATTCGAGCGGCGTGCCGGGCGCGGTACGCGTTGTCGTCGACGTCCTGGCCGATCAAGTAGAATTGAACGTGATCGACGATGGCGAGGGCGTGCCGAAGGCGAGCCAGGGTCAGCTTTTTGAGCCCTTCTTCACCACTTACAGCGCCGGTACCGGCCTGGGCCTGTACCTGGCCCGCGAGTTGTGTGCCGCGAATTCCGCCGTCCTGGAGTACGTCGACGGCGGCCCCGGGGCGCATTTCAGGATTATCTGCATGGAGCCGGCAGGCGCATGAGGAAAGGCGAGCGTATGCCGGGCAAGCGCGACAGCCTGGTGCTGGTCGTCGATGACGAGCCCGACATCCGCGAACTGCTCGAACTCACACTCCTCAAGATGGGGATCGGCGTGGAATGCGCCGGCTCGCTTGCCGAGGCGCGTGAGCGCCTGTGCACCGGGCGTTTCGACCTGTGCCTCACCGACATGCGCCTGCCCGACGGCGACGGCTTGGACCTCGTACGGCACATCGCGGGCCTTGCGGTCGACCTGCCGGTGGCCGTGATCACCGCGTTCGGCAGCGCCGAGAATGCGGTGGCGGCGCTCAAGGCGGGCGCGTTCGATTACGTTTCCAAGCCGGTGGGCCTCGAGCAGCTGCGTGCACTGGTGAAGTCGGTGCTGTCGCTGCCAGGGCGCGAATCCGTGGAGGCGCTCGAGAGCGCCCAGATGCTGGGCGAAAGCGCGCCCCTCATCCAGGTGAAGGAACTGGTGGCCAAGCTTGCGCGCACCCAGGCGCCGGTCTACATATCGGGGGAATCGGGCAGCGGCAAGGAACTGGCCGCGCGGCTCATACATGCCAATGGCGCCCGGCGCGCCGGTGCGTTCGTTCCGGTCAACTGCGGGGCGATCCCGGAAACACTCATGGAAAGCGAGTTCTTCGGCTATCGCAAGGGCGCCTTTACGGGCGCCGACCAGGACCGCGACGGTTTTTTCCAGGCCGCCCACGGCGGCACCCTGTTCCTTGACGAGGTGGCCGACCTCCCGCTCGCTATGCAGGTGAAGCTCCTGCGCGCGATCCAGGAAAAGAAGGTGCGCAAGCTCGGCGCCACCCAGGAGGACCCGGTCGACGTGCGCATCATCAGCGCCACGCACCAGAACCTGTCCGGGCTGGTCGAGTCGGGGCGCTTTCGCCAGGACCTCTTCTACCGCCTCAACGTAATCGAGCTGAAGATGCCGCCGCTACGCGAGTGCCGCGAGGACGTCGGGCGCATCTCGGCTGCCATCCTGCAGCGGCACGCCGCGCAATCGGGCGGGGCGCCCGCGAGCCTTTCGCCCGCGGCGCTCGAGACGCTTACCGCCTACGGGTTCCCGGGCAACGTCCGCGAGCTCGAGAACGTGCTCGAGCGCGCCACGGCGCTGTCGGGCTCGGCACAGATCGAGCCGGAGGACCTGCGCCTCGACCTGCTGCCGGGCGAGCAGACCGACGCTGGGAACGAGTCGCGTGAGGCCGCCGGCCTGCCGAACCTGCCGCTGCCCGACTACCTTGACCGGGTGGAAAGGGATGCCATCACCCAGGCGCTCGCGCGCACCGGGTTCAACCGGACCGCCGCAGCCAAGCTGCTCGGGGTGACCTTTCGTGCGCTGCGTTATCGCATGCAGCGCTTGTCCATCCGCGAGCCCGAGCAATAGGCAACCCCGCGCCGATGCACCTCGCCCGAAACGGCATCGTGAGCGGCGCCCGCTACGTTGCTTCGCCGAACTGCGACGAGCGGCCGGCGGGGGAGGCGGTCTCGCTCCTGGTCGTGCACTCGATCAGCCTGCCGCCGGGTGAGTATGGCGGCGACAGCATCGAGCGGTTCTTCACCAATCGGCTCGACCACGAAGCCCACCCCTACTTCAGGACTATTCGCGGCTTGCGCGTGTCGGCCCACTTCCTCGTGCGGCGCGATGGCGAAGTAGTGCAGTTCGTCCCGGTGGGGCGGCGCGCCTGGCACGCCGGTGCCTCGATCTGGCGCGGGCGCGCGCGCTGCAACGATTATTCCGTCGGCGTCGAGCTCGAAGGCATGGACGATGCGCCCTTCGATCCGGCGCAGTACGCCGGCCTCGGCGCGCTCGTCCACGCGTTACGCGCGGGACTGCCGTTGTCGGCGATCGCCGCGCACAGCGACATCGCGCCGCTGCGCAAGACCGATCCCGGCGTGCTCTTCGACTGGCCGCGCTGCCTCGCGCTCTTCGCGCGTTCCTGAAAAATTCCGCCGCAAGTTGCGCATGACTGCCGCGCGTGACGCACGTCACGCGCGCGACCTTGCGCGCGGTTTGCAAAAAAAGGTCTTGCAAAGTAAAAACGCGCGCACTAGAATTAGTTTCAAATCCACATCAAAGCACTAGATCTTGTGGTTTGTAGCGAAGCCGGAGGGCGGGGCCGAACAGGGCTCCCGGGGGGAACCGGCCTCGGCGGGCAGAGAGCGCAGCGGCGCCGAGAGCGCCCGAAGACAAGCAGACTGGAGACAAGCACATGCAGATTGCGCAAGAAGGTGCAGCCCCGAATCCCGCGCAGAGCGTGAGCATCACCGAAGACAACGCCCCGACCCAGAACGCCTACGCCGATTACAAAATCATCCGCCGCAACGGCTCGGTG
Organism: Betaproteobacteria bacterium; assembly: GCA_039931715.1. Taxonomy (GTDB): domain Bacteria; phylum Pseudomonadota; class Gammaproteobacteria; order Burkholderiales; family SG8-39; genus SZAS-79. Next base: position 2,308 of record JBDTRN010000078.1, on the reverse strand, counting down.
GTCGGCTTCGAGCCTTCCAAGATTGCCGTTGCCGTGACCAAGGCGTTCCTCGCGGTGAACGGCAGCCAGGGTGCCGCGTCGGCGCGGGTGCGCGAACTTGTCGCGGGTCTGACCGAAGCGGCGGTGTGGGCATTGCAGCGCCGCCAGCCGGCCGGCGGGACCTTCCATATAGAAGACATCCAGGACCAGGTCGAACTGGCCCTCATGCGTTCGGGCGAGCACGACGTGGCCCGCTCCTATGTGCTCTACCGCGAGGAACGCTCGCGGGCGCGCGCGCAGGAGAAGATCGCCCAGCAAAAGCCAGCCGGCAACGTAATCAGCGTGCTCGAGGCGGGTGAGAAGAAGCCGCTCGATACCGCCGCGCTGCGGCGCCTGGTCGAGTCGGCCTGCATCGGCCTGGAGGACGTGACCTCGGTCGATGCGATCCTCGATGCGACCCTGCGCGACCTGTACGACGGCGTGCCCGTGGACGAAGTGCGCAAGTCGGCGATCCTGGCGGCGCGCGCGCTGCTGGAAAAGGACCCGGCCTACAGCTTCGTCACCGCGCGGCTGCTGCTCAACACGATCCGCTGCGAAGTGCTGGGCGAAGAGGCGAGCCAGGCGTCGATGGAAAAGCGCTACGCCGAGTACTTTCCCCACTTCATCGCCCGCGGCATCGCCGGCGAGCTGCTCGACCCGCGCCTGGCGGAGTACGACCTCGCCCGGCTTGGCCAGGCGCTCAAGGCCGGGCGTGACCTGCAGTTCGGCTACCTCGGCCTGCAGACCCTCTACGACCGCTACTTCCTCCATATAGAAGAGCAGCGGATCGAGCTCCCGCAGGCGTTCTTCATGCGCGTCGCGATGGGGCTGTCGCTGAACGAGGCCGACCGCGAAGCGCGCGCCATTGAGTTCTACAACGTGTTGTCGACTTTCGACTTCATGAGCTCGACGCCGACCCTGTTCAATTCGGGGACCCTGCGCTCGCAGCTGTCGTCCTGCTATCTCACCACGGTGTCGGACGACCTGACCGGCATCTACGACGCCATCAAGGAAAACGCCCTGCTGGCCAAGTACGCGGGCGGCCTGGGCAACGACTGGACGCCGGTACGGGCACTGGGCTCGCACATCAAGGGTACCAACGGCAAGTCGCAGGGCGTGGTCCCGTTCCTCAAGGTGGTGAACGACACGGCGGTGGCGGTCAACCAGGGCGGCAAGCGCAAGGGCGCGGTCTGCTCGTACCTGGAGACGTGGCACCTCGACATCGAGGAATTCCTCGAGTTGCGCAAGAACACCGGCGACGACCGGCGTCGCACGCACGACATGAACACCGCCAACTGGATCCCGGACCTGTTCATGAAGCGGGTGATGGAAGCCGGCGATTGGACCCTGTTTTCCCCGGCCGACGTGCCCGACCTGCACGACCGCTTCGGCAAGGCTTTCGAGGTGGCGTACCTCGGCTACGAGGCCAAGGCGGCCGCGGGCGCGCTCAAGCTGTTCCGTCGCATCCCCGCGCTGCAACTGTGGCGCAAGATGCTTTCGATGCTGTTCGAGACCGGGCATCCCTGGATCACGTTCAAGGATCCCTGCAACATCCGCAGCCCGCAGCAGCACGTGGGTGTGGTCCACAGCTCGAACCTGTGCACCGAGATCACACTCAACACCAATCATGAGGAGATCGCGGTCTGCAACCTGGGCTCGGTGAACCTCGTGGCGCATATGACCGACGCGGGGCTTGATTTCGACAAGGTCAAGAAGACCGTGCGCACCGCGATGCGCATGCTCGACAACGTCATCGACATCAATTACTACGCAGTGGACAAGGCCGAGCGCTCCAACGCCCGCCATCGTCCGGTGGGCTTGGGCATCATGGGTTTCCAGGACTGCCTGCAGAAGATGCGCGTGCCCTACGCCTCGAACGAAGCCGTGGACTTCGCCGACCGCTCCATGGAAATGGTGGCCTACGCCTCGTACTGGGCGTCCACCGAACTTGCCGAGGAACGCGGCCGCTACGGTTCCTACAAGGGCTCATTGTGGGACCGCGGCATCCTGCCGCAGGACACCCTCGACCTGCTTGCCGATGAGCGGGGCGGGTTCGTTGAAGTGGACCGATCGAGCACTCTCGACTGGGATGCCCTGCGCGGCCGGATCCGCTCTTTCGGGATGCGCAACTCCAACTGCCTCGCGATCGCCCCGACGGCAACCATCGCCAACATTGTCGGCGTGTCGGCCTCGATCGAGCCGACCTACCAGAACCTGTACGTGAAATCCAACCTGTCGGGCGAGTTCACGGTGGTGAACGAGTACCTGGTGTCGGATCTCAAGAAAGCCG
>JBDTRN010000077.1:0-11137 GCA_039931715.1 Betaproteobacteria bacterium | reverse complement strand
ACCTGAACGCCAATGCGGTGAGCAACCGCATCACCAAGCCGGTGCGCGCCGAGCATCATGCCAGCCGCGATTTCACGCCGCTCGTGGCGCTCGCGGACGATTGCCTGAGCGTGGATTTCTAAGGCGGGTTACCGGCGCGGCGCCTGTCGCCGCAACATCCCCCAAAGCTCCACTTTCCGCCTTTGCCGGGAGGGCGTGTCATGACCCGTCCACAAGTCTTCACCCTCACTTCGCTCGCGATGGTGGCCTTCGCGGGAAATTCGTTGCTGTGCCGGCTGGCGCTCAAAACCACAGGCATCGACGCCGCCAGCTTCACGTCGATCCGGATTGTGTCCGGCGCGGTTGCTCTTTGGGTGGTCGTCCGGATGCGAGGCGGGGCGGCTGGCACGGCCGGGAGCTGGTCCTCTGCGTTCTGGCTGTTCGCCTATGCGGCAGGGTTTTCGTACGCCTATACGATGCTCGAGGCCGGCATTGGCGCGTTGCTGCTCTTCGGTGCCGTGCAGGCGACGATGATCGGGTACGGCTTATGGCGTGGCGAAAGGTTGGGTGGTGCGCAGACGGCGGGTCTGGCAGTTGCACTTGCGGGACTGGTCGGCCTCTTGCTGCCCGGCCTTTCGGCGCCACCGGCTTCCGGCGCGGCACTGATGCTGTTCGCTGGCGTCTCGTGGGGGATCTATTCGCTGCGCGGCAGGAATACGGGAGATCCGGCCGGGGTGACCGCGGGAAACTTTCTTCGCGCGGTTCCCTTCGTGGTGTTGCTCAGCCTGGCCTTGTTTCCTTGGGCGACGGTCGATTCGGCGGGCGTCCTGTGGGCGATCTTGTCCGGCGCCCTGACCTCAGGGGTGGGCTACATCATTTGGTACGCGGCTTTACGCGGCCTGAAGGCGACCAGCGCGGCGACGGTGCAGTTGAGCGTCCCGGTTATCGTGGCGCTCTGCGGCATCATTTTTCTCGGGGAGCCGATCACGTTGCGTTTTCTTGCCGCATCGATTGCGATTCTGGGTGGGGTCGCGCTGGTGATCGTTGTCAGACGCAACCCCCAATCCGCGCGCTAGATCCCGGGGGCGGCGCCTGTCGTTTCGAATTCCACGGACGTTCCGCCGCCTTGCGCTCCGGCCTTGTGCAGGACGAATCCGGTATAGCCGCTCGCTGCGATTTCGTTGCAGGTTCTCCGGTAGCGGGCGAGGCCGCCTGCGTAGGGCATGAACACGCGCGGCTTGCCCGGCACGTTGGCGCCGTAGTACCACGAATGCTTGGCCTTGCTGAGCAGCGTCGCATCCGCCGTCTCGTTCACGTGCTCGCCCCACTTGCGCGCCGCTTCCGCATCCGCTTCGATTGCGTCGATGCGTTCGGCACGCAAATGCGCGATGCAGTCGGCAATCCACTCGACGTGCTGTTCGATCGCAACCGGCATGTTGGTGAGGACCGAGGGACTGCCGGGACCGGTCACCGTGAAGAAGTTCGGGTACCCGGGCGTCTGCAGGCCGAGGTAGGTCACCGGGCCGGCGCGCCAGTCGTCGCGTAACGCGCGCCCGCCGCGGCCGCGAATGTCCATCGCGAGCAGCGGCCCGGTCATCGCATCGAAGCCCGTGGCGAAGACAATGATGTCGAGCGGGATTTCGCGGCTGCGCGTGCGGATTCCCGTCGGCGTGATCCGCTCGATCGGGTCGGTGCGCAGGTCCACCAGCGTGACGTTGTCGCGGTTGAAGGTCTCGAAATAGCCGGTGTCGATCGGCGGACGCTTGGCCGCGTAGGGATGGTCTATGTCAGAGAGCGCGGCGGCCGTCTGCGGGTCGAGGACCACGGCGCGGATGCGGCCCTTGAGGAACTCCGCGGCCGAATCGTTGGCGGCCTGGTTGATCATCAGGTCGCGGAAAGTCGCGCGAAACTGCAACCCGCCGCGCTCCCACGCGGCCGCGTAGATGGCCTCGCGTTCTTCAGGCGTGGCATCCGCGACGTTTTGCTCCGAAATGCGGAAGGCATGGCCGTTGGGCGTGGAGCACGCGATCGTACGGATCTCCTCGTGATTCTCGCGCGCCCAGCGGCGGAACTCCGGGGTCAGGGGCCCGTTTCGCGCCGGCACGCTGTAGGTCGGCGTGCGCTGGAACACGGTGAGGTGCGCCGCGGATTGCGCGATGACCGGCGCGGCCTGGATCCCGGTCGACCCGGTGCCGATTTGTCCGACGCGCTTGCCTTTGAGGTCGACGCCCTCATGCGGCCAGTTCGCGGTGTGGTACCACTGGCCGCCGAAGTCCGCGAGGCCGGGGATGTCCGGCACATTGGCCGCCGACAGGCAGCCGACCGCGGCGACGAAGTAAGTGGCGGTGTAACGGTCACCTGTATCGGTCTCGACCCGCCAGCGGTTCGCCGTTTCGTCGTAGTGTGCCGAGACAACCCGGCAGCCGAAGCGGATATCGCGCCGCAGGTCGAACTTCTCGGCGACCCGCCCGAGATACGCACGAATCTCAGGCGGCCCAGGGTAGCGCTCGGACCACTCCCATTCCTCGTTCAGTTCGCGCGAGAAGAAATAGCGGTACGCGTGGCTCTCCGAGTCGCAGCGCGCCCCCGGGTAGCGATTCCAGTACCAGGTACCGCCCAGGTCGCCGCCGGCTTCGATGACCACGGTCGTGAGACCCACCCGGTCGCGCAGGCAGTGCAATTGGTAGAGACCGGCGAATCCAGCCCCGACGACCAGCGCTTCGATTTCGATGTCCATGGCATGGGGAGTGTGCCCCGAACGGCGTCAGTCACGCAATGCGTGGGACCGTGGACCAGGACTAAAGTGGGGCTCTGGCACGGAGAGTCAGCGACGCTAGGGCCCTTGGCAACGCCGACGAATACCGCCATGTTTTGTCCGATGACCGCGTGTTTATTAGTTTTCCGGGCTAAATGTTGCCAAAATAGTTTCCGACCTGGGGTGTGCCAAATCTGGTGGCACATGGCAAACGGCGATATTGACCCCGTAGCTCATCAAGCCGCCGTCCTCGGAATGCTGCCGGGCCGGGTACGCCGAGGCGATCCCGTGCTTCAGGGCCAGGTCCGCGATCTGGCGTCGGTGAAAGAACACCAGCGGATCGCCGAGAACGACGACCGCATTGATGCGCTCGCGCGCCATGTGCGCAAACCCGGATTCGATTTCGGCGACTGTATCGACATCGACCGGCAGGAGTTCCACTTTCGCGCGCCGTGCCGCGTCCTGGAGATTCCGCATGACCGAGGCATGGGACGGAACCGAAGGATTTGCCAGCACGGCCACACGCGCAACCCCTGGCACTACGGCCAGCAGCAGGTCGAGCAGCTTGGGGCTGGTGGCGGGAAGCCGTATCTTTGTAAAGCATAGCGTTACATGATACAGTGCGAGCATGATCAAGGGCTTCCGCCATAAAGGGCTGCAGAAGTTCTTCGAGAAAGGCTCCAAGGCCGGCATCAACGCGCGACACGAGCGCCGTCTGCGCCTGATGCTTTCCCGCCTGGACGACGCCCGTGGAGCGGCGGACATGGATGCGCCCGGCTGGAAGCTGCACCCGCTCAAGGGCGGCTTGAAAGGCCATTGGGCGATCTGGGTCGACGAAAACTGGCGCCTCATTTTCGCGTTCGAGGCAAAGGACGCAACCCTGGTCGACTACCGGGACTATCACTAGGAGACCCTCCATGGCTCGCATGTTCAATCCCCCCCATCCCGGCGAAGTGCTGCGGGAATTTCTGCCCGAAACGATGACGATCGAAGAGTTCGCGGGACGCCTGCGCGTTTCGCGAGTGCAATTGTCGCGGGTGCTGAACGCACGCTCGGCGATCTCGGCCGACATGGCGATCCGGATCGGCCTGCTGACCAGCACCACCCCGGAGTCGTGGCTTTCGGCGCAGTCCAAATGGGATTTGTGGCGGGCTTCTCGCATGCCGCGCCCTGCGATTTCGCCATTGAGCCGCGCCGCATAGCGAAGCGACGCATGCGCGGTGCCTGCGCGCGCAATGAAGGGGCAATGGTCAGCACAGCGGCATCAGAGAGTGCCTCGCGACGACTCATTCGATAGCCTTGTCCGCGCGCAGCAGGACCGACTGCGGAATCGTGATGCCGAGCGCCTTTGCCGTCTTCAGATTGATCGCGAGCTCCAGTTGCGTCGGCTGCTCGAACGGCAGGTCGCCGGGCTCCGCGCCCTGCAGGATCCGCTGGACGAAACTTGTCGCACGGCGCGTGGACGCACCGGCGGAATAGCTCATCAACCCGCCCACCTCCATGTTTGTGGCGAAGCCGTACATCGCAGGGATGCCGCTGCGGTTCAGCGACTCGGCCAGGCGCCGTCGATGGGTGGTCGTGACGGTGTCCTGGTTCAGCAGCAATGCATCAATTTTGCGACCGGAGATTTCCGGCCGACCTGCCGATCGAGCAGCCGTTGCACATCGACCTGGAGATCAACCTGAAGGCCGCGCGGCAGCTCGGCCTGGTGATTCCGCAATCGCTGCTGCTGCACGCCGACCGGGTGATTGAATAGCGTCGTCGATACGGCCTCTGGTAGGCTCTCGCCATCCTTTTCTTACTCGAGTCCCGACCATGATCCGACTTTTTCTCGCAGGCCTGCTTGCCTGCGCAATCCCGGCGCAGGCCCAGTACCCCACCAAGCCGATCCGCGCGGTGGTGGCTTTCGGCACCGGCGGCGCCACTGATGTGATCGCGCGCATCATCGCGGCGTCGATGTCACAGTCCCTCGGCCAGCCGGTAATCATCGAGAACAAGCCGGGCGCCGACGGCATCGTCGCGGGTGAATATGTCGTCAAGGCCGCACCCGACGGCTACACCGTGTTCTTCGGTACTTCGACGCAGGTGGCGGCGCTGCCTTTCCTGAGGAAGAACGTGCCCTTCGATCCGCTGGTGGATTACACGCCCATCGGTGGCATCGGCAACAACAGCTTTTTCTGGGTCGTGCATCCAAGCCTGCCGGTGCGCACGCTGAAGGAGCTCGGAGAGTACGGCCGCGCGAATCCCGGCAAGCTGTCCGCCGGAAGCTCGAGTGCCGTCGGTTCGATCGCCCCGGCCACGTTTGCGAAGGCCGAGAAATTCGACCTCCAGGTCATTCTTTACAAGAGCGAGACGACCGCGCTCAACGACCTGTTGGGCAACCGCATCCAGGCAATGCTGATCACGGGCACGCTCGCGCAGCACGTGCGCGACGGCCGCGCCCGCGGTTTGGCGACGCTGCTCACCCGCCGCAGCAAGGCGCTGCCGGACCTGCCGACGATGGCCGAGGCCGGCATGACGCCTTTCCCCGCGGCTGCGTTCATGGGCCTGTTTGGGCCGGCGAAGATGCCCAAGGAAGTCGTCGACCGGCTGTCGCGCGAGCTTTTCACGACGCTGCAGAAGCCCGACGTGCGCGAGCAGATCGAGCGCCAAGCCATGGAGATCACCCCGATGTCGGCCGCGGAGATGGGCGCGTTCGCAAAAGACCAGACCGACGTGTGGCGCCGCCTGACCAAGGAAGTCGGCCTGGTTCCGGAGTAGCGCGACAGTGACGACCTCGGTCATCGCCGGGAAGTACGTGCTGGGCATGCGGGACGGCGAACAAGCCGTGCTGCAGGACCACTATGTGTATATCGACGGAACACGCATCGAGGCGGTGTCGCGCGACGCGCCTGCGGCGGGCCAGCCGGTGATCCGCTACGAGCAGGGCCTGGTCATGCCGGGGTTCGTGAACCTGCATGCGCATTGCCTGCGCGGCGGGCTGTTCCGCGGCATCCCCGACGACCTCGAGATGGACCCATGGGTGCCCAAGCTGGTCTATCACATCCTGCTGCCGCTTACGGGCATTGCGGCAAAGGAACTCTCAGCCGACGAACTGCATGCGGTCACTGCGCTCGGCATGATCGACCTCATGAAGGGGGGCACGACCACCCTGGTCGACATGTGGCACCACGGCCAGGAGATGTTCTTTGACGTCGCGAAGGAAGTCGGCCTGCGCACGGTGGGCGCGCCGTTCATCATGTCGGCCTCGAACTCGCGCCTGGGACCGGACGGCAATCCGGTGTGGGACTTCGGCAACGACGGCTTGGCGCAGCTCGCCCGCTCGATTGCGCTGCATAAGGCGCGCGACGAGGGCAGCGAAGGGCTGGCGCAGGTGGCGATCGGCCCGCATGCCACAGACACGTGCTTGCCGGAGCTGTTGCGTGAGTGCCGCAAGGCGGCCGATGACCTTGGGTGCCTGCTGACGACCCATTTCGCCCAGACGCCGCAGGAGCTGGCCCTGCTGCGCACGCGCTACGGCATGAGTGCGTCCGAGTACGCGCGCGACACCGGCCTGCTGGGCGGCAACGTGATCCTCGCGCACGCGGGCTGCTCTACCGACGAAGACCTGAAGGTCCTGGCCGCGACGGGCACCCATGTCGCCAATTGCGCGTTTGGCTTCGCGCGCGAAGGCCAGAATTTTCCTTACGCGCGGTTTGCGAATGCGGGCGTGAGCACCGGCATCGGCACCGACTCGCACGGCATGGACCTGCTCGGCGAGCTTCGCGTCACCGGGCTGCTGTCCAAGCAGTACTTTCACCAGGCGCATACCGGGACCGCGCGCGAGCTCATGCGCGCCGCCACCCTCGCCGGGGCGAAGGCGTTGGGCCGGCCCGATCTCGGGCGAATCGAAGCCGGTGCCAGGGCCGACCTGCTGGTGTTCGACTTGTTCAAGCCGCACCTGCAGCCGGTGTGGGACCCGCTGAAGAATCTCGTCTGGAAGGGCCACGCCGGCGACATCGCAATGGTCATGGTGCACGGCGAGGAGGTGATGCGCGACGGGAAATTCCTCAAGGCCGACGAGGCCGCGGTGATGCGCAAGGCGGCTGGCGCGGCGCGCAAGATCTGGGAGATCGGCGTCGACCGCGGGATTCTGCCAGCACCTTCGCTGGCGCAACGAATTTGATATCAGCTTACCAAGGTGATTCGCCTACCTCTTTTCTGGAGGGAAGATGATGGTGAATACGCGGCCGCGGCTCAAGCGATAGGTCGAAAAGTCGCTTCGGTCGATGGTGATAATGCCGGTCACCCCGGTACGTTCCGCCAACAAAACCAGCGACGCGTCGGCCAAGTCGACCTCGCGGTCCGCGTAGGTGCTCATGATCTTCGCCACTGCCTTCAGGTCGCCGGCGGCGATGTCAGCGACAATCAGCGCTCCACGCTCGATCAGCTCGAACAGAGCAAGCTTGCCACGCAACCCGAGAAAGTGGCAGGCCTCGGTGACTACCGGCCAGGTCGAAAGCAAACGATGCGCGTTGCCCACCATCCATTGCACGGTAGCGCGATGATGCGGGTCGCGCTTGAGTAACAGCGCTACGAGCGGACCGGTGTCAGCGAGAATGCTTTGCACGCAATTTCCGCTTGATCAGGCGCTTTATATTCCCGCTCACGTCGACAACGCCTTTGGGAAGCGGGTTTGTATCCGCCCCAAACAAGTCCGCCGCCAGTTCGGAAAAAGACGGTTGCTGGGACTGGTCGCGATTGACGAATTCGTGCACGGCTTCGTGTATGACGGCCGACTTGGTGGTGCCGCGGCGTTTGCAAACACGCGCAAAAGCCGACTCGAGTTCGGGATCCAGGCGCACGGTAAGGGTCATGATGTTTGATGATTCGATGTTTGTAATATCATATTACATCAATCCCCGGCGCAGGCCGTCAAGTCGGCCTCGTCAACCGGGTGTACGGCCATCGCCGCCCATGAGTCGGGCGGTTTCATTACCTTACTTCGCCGGCCCGACCTTGGCGAAGTCGCTCGCTTCGTGCCGCTCGCGTAACTGCGTGGCCTCGTCGCCCCAGGTGCGGTTGACCATGCGGCCGCGCTGGACTGCGGGGCGTTTCGCGACTGCGTCGGCCCAGCGCTGCACGTTCTTGTATTCGTGCACGGCGAGGAACTCGGCCGCGTTGTAGAGCACGCCCTTGGCGAGGCCGCCGTACCACGGCCAGATGGCGATGTCGGCGATGGTGTATTCATCGCCGGCAATGTAGGCGTTGGCCCCCAACTGCCGGTCGAGCACGTCGAGCTGGCGCTTGACCTCCATGGCGAATCGGTCGATCGGGTATTCCATCTTCGTCGGGGCATAGGCATAGAAGTGCCCGAACCCGCCCCCCAGATAGGGCGCCGAGCCCATCTGCCAAAACAGCCACGACAGGCACTCGGTGCGCTTGGCGGCATCTTTGGGCAGGAAGGCTCCGCCGAATTTTTCCGCGAGATAAAGCAGGATCGAGCCGGACTCGAACACTCGCGTCGGGGTCGGGGTGCTGTGGTCGAGCAGCGCCGGGATCTTCGAGTTCGGGTTCACCGCGACGAAGCCCGAGCTGAACTGGTCTCCCTCGTTGATGTTGATGAGCCAGGCGTCGTACTCGGCACCCGCGTGGCCCAGCGCCAGCAGCTCTTCCAGCATGATCGTCGCCTTGACACCGTTCGGTGTCGCCAGCGAATAGAGCTGCAACGGGTGGCGGCCGACCGGCAACGCCTTGTCGTGCGTGGCGCCGGCGATCGGCCGGTTGATGCTGGCGAACTTGCCGCCGCTTTCCTTGTTCCAGGCCCAGACCGAGGGCGGTGTGTAGGGAGTTGAATCGTTCATGGGGTTGGTGCTCCGTTCTTGAAGAATCGTGGTCCTGCCCTGCGCAGAGATGCGCTAGCCTACACTGCCCACCTGCCTATATCGGGAGCGAGCCGATGAATTCCCCTTCTAAACCGCTGATCCTGTACGGCGTGCCGTTTTCGCAGCCGGTGCGCGCAGTGATGTGGCTGCTGCTGTACAAGCGCATGCCGTTCGAGATGGTGCTCATCAACCCGGGCTCCAAAGGCGACACCGGCAGCAGGAACCCGGCGTACCTGGCGAAGAACTCCGGCGGAACGATCCCAACGATCGAGGAACCCGACACCGGATTTACGCTCGGCGAGGCACACGCCATCCTGTGTTACCTGTGCAACCGGCACGGCTGGGACGATGTTTACCCCGCCGATGCCCGCTTGCGCGCCAAGGTGGACTGGTACCTGCACTTCCACCACCGTAACGTGCGCGAAGCCTCCACCGGCATCGTCGCACCGAAGATCCGCAAGGACCTCGACATTCCCGAAGCCACGCAGCAGGCGGCCCGCGCCACGCTCACGCGAGCCCTCGATTCGCTGGAAACCGGTTGGCTCGCGCAGTCCGCTTACCTGGCAGGCGCGCAACTCACGCTTGCCGATTTTGCCGCCTATGTCGAAATTGGCCAGCTGCAGCCGGAGTTCACCAACCTGTTTTATTTCGCGCCATACCCGAACGTGCGCCGCTGGCTCGATGCGATGAAGCGGGTTGAAGGCCACGACGCCGTCCACGTGGCTCTGGCGGAGCTGGGCGACATCAGCGTCGCACCGCCGGAAATTGAGGCCATCAGGAGCGCCAACAAGCGCGCCCTCGGTGTCCTGAAGGAGCGCCTCGCGCAATTCGCGCCCTGAAGCGGGCGTCGGCCCGGCGTCACCCCGTTGACCGCCTTCCAAACGCGGCCTAGAGTCGCCTTGCCAGTTCTGGAATCGCGGAGTCTTACATGGGGCCGATCGCGAAGGCGGAAATCGAATGAGGAGGCGCGAAGCCGTAGGACTGCTCGCGCTGGGCGTGTTCTCGGTGCTCGCACGCGCCCAGCGACCCGCCCGTGTGGCGCGCGTGGGCTGGCTGGAGTGGACTTCGCAGGGCAAATTCTCCGAAAGGACCGCGCGCGCCTTCATCGAAGGGTTACGCGCGTCGGGTTACGTCGAAGGCACCAATCTCGCGATCGAAAAGCGGGTGGCGTTCGGCGACCGCCACAAACTGGTGGCGCAGGCCCGTGAGCTTGCCGGCCTCAAGGTCGACGTCTTGTTTACTCCCTCCAAGGCGGCCACCGATGCGGCCTGGTATGCGAGCCGCGCGATCCCGACGGTCATCGCCACCGTGACCGACCCGGTCGCCGTCCAGTACGCGGTTTCGCTCGCGCGCCCCGGCAAGCACATCACCGGAGTCACCACGGCGAGCGCGGAACTGACCGGCAAGCGTCTCGAGCTGCTGGGCGAAGCGACCGGGGCCAAACGCATCGCCGTGCTGTACGACAAGACGCTCTACGACAGTTGCGAACAGGAACTCAAGCAGTTCCGTGGCGCGGCCGCGAAGCTGGGCATCGCCCTGGTCGAGGTGCCGGTGGACAACCTCGCCGGCAGCCTGGCCGACCTCGAGCCGGCCATGCGCAGGATCGCCGAGGCCCGGGCGCAGGCGATCATCATGCCGCTGTTCACTTCGGTGTCGGACTTTGCGCCGGAAATCGCGCGGCTGGCGCTCAAGTACCGCCTGCCGACGATGCACGAGGTGGATGACGCCGAATCGGCCGGCTATCTGCTCACGTACGGCCCCGACTTCGCCGATGTGTACCGCCGGGCGGCGGGCTATGTGGCGCGCATCCTCAAGGGCGAAAAGCCCGCCGACATGGCGATCGAAGAGCCGCGCCGCTTCGTTTTTACCGCCAACCTCAAGGTGGCGAAGGCGCTGGGTATCGCCTTGCCGCAGTCGATCCTGCTGCGCGCCGACCGCGTGATCGAGTAGCCGCCGGCGAGGCCCGCGTCCGCTAGAGCGGAAACACCAGCAACACGTCCACGCAGCGCGAGTCGAGAATGACGATGCGCTCGGCGAATTTGGGTTCCTCGCCTTCCATCACGATGCGGTCGAGGTACTTGCCGGTGGCGAACAGTTTTGCGTCGCCGTCCTCCATGGTGCGGTAGACGATGAAGTTGGAGCGGGCGGTGTACTCGCCCGCGGCTGTTTCGCGCAGGTCGGGCCGTCCGACGATGTGGCAGTAGGTGTGTGGCTCGAACACGTTGGCGGTCTTGAGCGCGAGCACGCGGTCTTCCATCATGCCCTTGCCCTTGCACAGCATGATGCCGATCGGGTAGCCGGCCTCGTGGTTCTCGCGCGTGGTGATCTGGTAGGTCGCCTCCGCGGTGAAGAAGCCGGTCCAGTCGTCGATCCTGCCGTCGTCCAGGCGATGGGCATAGTCGGCGAGGAAATTCTCCACGCGGACCCACTGGGCCGGGTCGATGGGGTTTGCTTTGGCCTTCACGCGTTGAATCCCATGATCTCGCGGTAGCCGTGCCAGAAGCCGCGCACCGAGGCTTCGGTGGCGCGCGAGGATTCG
>JBDTRN010000076.1:0-11244 GCA_039931715.1 Betaproteobacteria bacterium | reverse complement strand
GAGATGCACGCCGGCTGGCCGTTCTTTCGCGTGATGCTCTCCAACATGGACATGCTGCTGGCCAAGACCGACCTCGGCATTGCCTCGCGTTACGCGCGCCTTGCGCGCGACCAGAAGCGCGCCAGGACATTGCTCGGGCGAATCGAGGACGAACAGGCGCTGTCGATCCGGCATCTGCTTGCGATCGAAGGCGCGCGCGAGCTGCTGGGAGACAACCCCACGCTCGCGCGCTCGATCCGCAACCGGCGCCCGTACATCGACCCGCTCAACCACCTGCAGGTCGAGCTGCTGCGCCGCCTGCGCTCGGGTGACGCCGACGACCGCGTCAAGCGCGCCCTGCTCATCACCATCAACGGCATCGCCGCCGGCCTGCGCAACAGTGGCTGAGCCGCTCGCGCCGGCCGCGGGATGGCGGACCCTCGTGCTGCCGGTGTCGGTCACGCTGGCGGTGCAGATGCTGGTGGCGCTGGCCGTCTACAGCGCGCCGGTCATGGCGCCGGTGGCTGGCCCGCGTGATCTCGGCGTGCCCGCCGCATGGGTGGGCTACTACATCGCCATCGTGTACCTCGGCAGCATGCTGGGCTCGGTGGCCTCCGGCGGCATGGTGGCGCGCTACGGGCCGCTGCGCGTGAGCCAGGCTGGCCTCGTGTCGTGCCTGCTCGGGCTCGCGTTGGCGGCCTCCACGCCGTCCTTGTGCGTGGTGGCGCTCGGCGCATTTTTTGTTGGACTGGGCTATGGCCCGACCACGCCTTCGAGCTCGCAGATCCTCATGCGCGCAACGCCGCCTTCGCTGATCTCGGTTACTTTCTCGATCAAGCAGACCGGCGTGCCGCTGGGCGGGGCCATCGCCGGGGCGCTGGTGCCCACCCTGATCCTGCTCGTCGGCTGGCGCTGGTCGGCGGTAATGATCGGCCTTGCGTGCGTGGCGCTTGCGCTGGCGATCCAGCCTGCACGCCGGCGCTACGACGTCGACCTCAACCCGTCGGCTCCTATTTCGCTGCGCGCTGCGTTCGCGCCGCTGGGCATGGTATTCCGCGACCGGCGCCTGGGCGAAATGGCGATCGTGTCGTTCATTTTCGGCGGCGTACAGATCACGCTGGTCGCCTACCTGGTGATCTTCCTGACCGAGGCGTTTTCGATGTCGCTGGTGCTGGCCGGTTTTGTGATGGCGGTGTCGCAGGTCGCAAGCGTGGTGGGCCGTGTGGTGTGGGGCGTCGTCGCCGACCGGCTGTTGAGCCGGCGCGTGATGCTCGGCCTGCTCGGCGTGGGCATGGGCCTGTCGGCGCTGGCGACCGTGTTCGCCACGCCCGCATGGCCGCTGCCGCTGCTGTTTTTCTACGCCGCGGTGTTCGGCGCGACGGCGGTGGGCTGGAACGGCGTGTTCCTCGCGGAGGTGGCGCGCATCGCCCCGGCCGGGCAGATCAGCCAGGCCACCGGCGGCTGCATGTTCTTCACTTTCCTCGGCGTGGTGGTGAGCCCGCCGCTGTTTTCGCAGGCTCTCGCCATCGGCGGCAGTTACGCGGGCGCCTATGCGGTGTTTGGCGTGCCGGCGCTGTTTGCAGGCGTGTGGCTGCTCGCGGCCCGCCGCGCTCCCATTCCCGCATGACGCGCGACCCGGCGCCTGGCGCGCCGCGGGGCGTTGCCGCCTGCGATGTGCGCGACGTCGTTCTGCTGCACGGCTTGTGGATGCCGGGCCTCGTGATGCGGCCGCTGGCTTCGAAACTGGCTGCGCGCGGCTACCGGCCGCATGTGTTCGACTATGCCAGCCGGCGCCGCCCGATCGAGGCGCATGCCGACCGTTTGGTGCGCTTCGTGCGCGCATGCGCGCGTGGCCCCGTGTACTTCGTCGGACACAGTTTCGGCGGGCTGGTGGTGCTCGATACGCTCGCCCGGCCCGATACCCCCGCCACGACCGGGGTGGTGCTCCTCGGCACCCCGGTGCGCGGCTGTATGGCAGGGCGGCGCCTCGCGCGCGCGGCGCCCGGCCGCTGGATGCTCGGCGAGAGCCGGCCACTGTGGGAGGAAGGCCGGGCGGTACGCTGGGACGGCCGCGCGCCGCTGGGGGTGATCGCGGGCAGCCGACCCACCATCGGCCTGGGGCGACTGCTCGGGCGCCTGCCCGGCACCAACGACGGGGTGGTCAGGCTGGAGGAAACCCCGGTGGAGGGCATGACCGGGCGGGTCGTGCTGCCGGTGGGGCACACAGAACTTATTTTCGCCGCGCGCGTCGAAACCCACATTGCGCATTTCCTTGCGCACGGACGATTCCAATACGATGCTGATGGTGCCTAGGGCGCTGCGGCAATTCGCCGCGGCGGGCTGCGCTGTGTTGCTCGCGGCCACGTTGACGGGGTGCGAAACCCTGTCGTACTACACGCAGGCCGTCGGCGGGCAACTGTCGATCACGGCCAGCGCGCGGCCGCTCGAGTCGATGCTCGAGGACCCGGCCACCAGCGCCGACCTGCGCAAGAAGCTGGTGCTCGCGCACGCCATGCGTGATTTCGCCAGCCGCGACCTCGGCCTGCCCGAAGACGGCAGCTACCGCCGCTATGTGGAGCTCGGCCGGCCGTTCGTGGTGTGGAACCTGTTCGTCACGCCCGAGTTTTCCACCAGGCCGATGGAGTCGTGCTTCCCGGTGACCGGGTGCGTGAGTTATCGCGGCTACTTCGCCGAGGCCGACGCGATTGCGTATGCGCAGAAAATGCGCGCCAAGGGCTACGACGTGCAGTTGAGCGGCATCCCGGCGTACTCGACGCTGGGCTGGTTCGACGATCCGCTGCTGTCGAGCTTCATCCGCTATCCCGAGGCGGAACTCGCGCGCCTGATCTTCCATGAACTCGCGCACCACGTGGTGTACGCGAAGGGCGACACCGTTTTCAACGAGTCATTTGCGGTCGCGGTCGAGCGCGCCGGCGTGCGTCGCTGGCTCGCCGCGCACCAGAATACGCGCGACCTCGCGACGTTCTTTGCCGTGCGCGAGCGCCAGGCCGAGTTCATCGCGCTGATCGAGGCGGCCAAGGTCCGCATGGACAAGATCTACGCCTCGCCGCTGCCAGAGGCGGAGATGCGCGAAGCCAAGCGCGCGGGCTTTGAGGAGCTCGTGCGGGATTACGCTGCGCTCAAGGCGCGCTGGGGCGGGTTCGCCGGCTACGACCGCATCCTCGGCAAGGCGCCGGGCAACGCGCTGCTGGCATCGATTACCGCATATTCGAGATTCGTGCCGGGGTTCGAGCGCCTGCTCGCCGCCGAGAACCAGGACCTGCCGCGTTTCTACGCCGCGGTGCAGGCGCTCGCCAAGCGGCCCAAGGCCGAGAGGTGTCGCGTTCTCACCGAGGGCCTGGCGGCTAAGTCAGGGGAGTGTTCACCGCCACATTGAAAGCCTCGCGCTCGAGCAGGCGCCTGTGCCACGCGGTCAGGTGCGGATGCTCGGGCCGCTCGATCGGCATGCTCATCCACAGGTGCACGTAGCAGCCTAACGGAATGTCGCCCATCGTGAGGCGTTCGCCCGCGATGAAGGGACGTTCGGCGAGGGCGCGGTCGGCGATGTCGAGCGTGCTCGCGGTGGCCACCCGGTTGCGCTCGATGAGCGACAAGTTGCGCTTCTCCGGCGGCGTGCGCACCGTGCCCCAGAACACTTCGCGGAATGTGCCCGCGAGCTGCGCGGTGGTCCAGTCCATCCAGCGGTCGGAGTCGGCGCGCGCGCGGATGCCCCGCGGGCACAGCTTGCCCAGGCCGTACTTGAGCGCGAGATAGCGCACGATGGCGTTGGACTCCCACAGCACGAAGCCGTCGTCGTCGATGGTGGGCACGCGCGAGTTCGGGTTCAGGGCCTGGTACTCGGGAGTGGTGACCACGCCGTGCTGCATGCCCGCGTCGATGCGCTCGAACGGCAGGCCGAGCTCGGCCAGCGCCCACAGGACTTTCTTGACGTTGACCGAGTTGACCCGGCCCCACACGCGCAGCATGCGATGCGCCCCCTACGCTACGGGCAGCGCGACGACCTTCCTGAACGCCGGCCGCTCGGAGATGCGCGCGTACCATGCGTCGTAGTTGGCGAGGCGCGGCCGCTCGAATGCCACGTTCTGCACCAGGTACACCACCGGGCCGAACGCGATGTCGCCGATGCTGAGCTGGTCACCGGCGACGAACTTGCGCCCGGCCAGCGCGCTGTCCAGGCGGCCGAGCAACTCGGCGGTCTTTTGCGAGCCCTCGTCGATCTCTTTCTGGCTGCGCTTGTCGGCCGGGGTGCGCACGAGGTTCCAGAACACCGGGCGGAATGCGGGCCACAGGGTGGTCGTGCACCAGTCCATCCAGCGGTCGGCGTCGGCGCGCACCTTGAGGTCGTTGGGCCACAAGTTGCCGGCCGAGTGCTTGGCGGCGAGGTAGCGCACGATGGCGTTCGACTCGTACAGGACGAAGCCGTCGTCTTCGATGGTCGGCACCAGGCCATTGGGGTTGAGCTTGCGGTACTCCGGGGTGTTGACCACGCCGTGGCTCATGCCGGCGTCGATGCGCTCGTACGGCAGCGCCATCTCTTCGCACAGCCAGGTGACTTTCTTGAGGTTGGACGAGTTCGCGCGTCCCCATACTTTCAGCATTCGGTTCTCCGTTCGGGCAATGAATAAAGCTTGGGAGCGCGCGCTAGTAGCCGACCGCCTGGCCGTCGCGACGCGGGTCGCTGGCGGCGAAGTAGCCGCCGTGGTCGAGTTTCCAGATGAGCTGCGCGCTGCCGAAATCCATGTAGCCTTCCTTCAGCTCGGTGAGCTTGTGGCCGCGCCGGGTGAGATCTTCGACCACTGTGCCCGCGAGCCCGCCCTCGATGTTGACTTCCATGCCCTGCACGACGCGGTAGCGCGGTCCGTCGCACGCGGTCTGGGGGTTCTGGTTGTAGTCGGCGATGCGCACCATGACCTGCACGTGGCCCTGCGGCTGCATGGTGCCGCCCATCACGCCGAAGCTCATGATCGGCTTGCCGTCCTTCGACACGAAGCCGGGGATGATGGTCTGGTAGGGGCGCTTTTTCGGCGCCACCTGGTTGGGGTGGCCCGGGGTGAGCACGAAGCACGAACCGCGGTTCTGCAGCGACACGCCGGTGCCCGGCACCACCACACCTGAGCCGAAGCCCATGTAGTTGGACTGGATGAGCGAGATCATCATGCCCGAAGCATCCGCCGCCGTGAGGTACACGGTGCCGCCCTTGGGCGGGGTGCCATGGCCGAAGTCCTGCGCCTTCTTCATGTCGATGAGCTTGGCGCGCTCCTTGAGGTAGCCGCGCTCGAGCAGCGCCTGCGGCTTCACGTCCATCCAGTCGAGGTCGGCCACGAAGCGGCGCGCATCGGCGAAGGCCAGCTTGGTGGCCTCGATCTGCAGGTGCAGGCTGTCGGCCGAGTCGACCGGGTGGCTGGCGACATCGAACTGCTCGAGGATACCCAGCGCGATGAGGGCGACGATGCCCTGCCCATTGGGCGGCAGCTCGTGCACGGTGTAGCCGCGATAGCCCACTTCCATCGGCGGCGTCCAGTCGGACTGGTGAGCGGCGAGGTCGGAGGCGAGCATCGCGCCGCCGTTCTGCTTGCTGTGCGCGGCGAGCTTCTCGGCGATCTCGCCGCGATAGAAGGCCTCACCCTTGGTGGCGGCGATCTTTTCCAGCGTGGCGGCGTGGTCGGCGAAGGTGAACATTTCGCCCGCGGCAGGCGGGCGCCCGTTGGGCATGAACGCCTCGGCATAGCCGGGCTGCGCATGCAACTCCTTGGCCTGGATCGCCCACTGGCGCGCGATGGTCGGTGACACGGGGAAGCCGTTGCGGCCGTAGCCGATGGCGGGCTCAAAAAGCTTTTCGAACGGCAGCTTGCCGAAGCGCTCCGAGAGCATGCGCCATGCGTCGACCGCGCCTGGCACGGTGACCGTGTTCCAGCCACGCGTGGGCATCGCTTTCTGGCCGGCGAAATACTCCGGCGTCCACGCCGCGGGCGAGCGGCCCGAGGCGTTGATGCCGTGCATCTCCTTGCCGTCCCACAGGATGGCGAACAGATCCGAGCCGATGCCGTTGGACACCGGCTCGACCAGCGTGAGCGTAATGGCGGTGGCGAGGATTGCGTCGACCGCGTTGCCGCCGGCGAGCATCATGCGCAGGCCCGCCTGGGCGGCGAGCGGTTGGGTGGTGGCCACGACGTTGGCCGCGAGCACGGGCTTGCGCGGCCAGCTATAGGGGAAATTCCAGTTGTAAGGAGTCATCTTCCGAGTATAGGAGGAAATACGGTGGGGAAAGCGCCGGCGCCTCGCCGGCCGGCCTCAGCCAGGGGCGTTTTCGGTGGCTGTTTCGAAATCCAGCACCACGCGGCCGAGGATGTGCCCGGCCTTGAGTTCCTCGAGCGTGCGGTTGACCTCTGTCGCGGCGCGCGTCTCGATCGGCAGGGGCTTGAGTTTTTTCTTCTTCGCCAGCGCCACCACCGCCTTCAGCTCGGCCAGGTCGCCGACATACGACCCCGTCACGCTGACTCCGCGCTGCGCGATCGGCGGCAGGGCGAGCGTGACTTCGCCGCCAAACAGGCCGCACAGGATGTAGCGCCCGCCCTTGCGCAGGGCCGGGTAGGCGGTCATGAACGTGGCGGGCATGCCGACGAGGTCGATCGCGCCGACGAGGTTGGATTGCGCCAGGCTCGCGAGGCGCTGCGCCGCATCGGGCGCGCGCGTGTCAAGCATGAGGCTCGCGCCGAGCTTGCGCGCGGCGTCGAGCTTGGACTGGTCCACGTCGCAGGCGATCACATTGCGGATGCCCATCGCCTTGAGGATCGAGATCGCAACCAACCCGAGGCCACCGCAGCCGAGCACCGCCACCCAATCGCGCGGCCCGAGTTCGGGCAGCTTGGTGATCGCGCTGTAAGTGGTGAGGCCGGAGCAGGCGAGGGTCGACGCGAACGCGTCGTCCACGCCGGCGGTGTCGACGAGATACCTGGGGTGCGGGATCAGCACGTGGGTCGAGTACGCCCCGGCGCGGTTGACACCGAGGAAGCGCGAGCCCGACACGCAGTAGTTGTCCTTGCCGGCCTTGCACACCGCGCACTTGCCGCACCCGATCCACGGGTAAACGAGGCGTCGCTGGCCGACCTTGAGGCCGGGTTTGGTGCCTGCGGCCGCCTTGGCGGCGCCGGCCCCGAATGCTTCGACCACGCCGAAAGGCTCGTGGCCGAGCGTGAAAGGCGGGATGCAGCCGCGGTCCTTTACGTAGAAGCGCTTGCCGCCGCCGAGGTCGAAGTAGCCGTCCCAGATATGCAGGTCGCTGTGGCACACGCCCGAGCGCGTGATGCGCACCAGCACTTCGGTGCCCTTGGGCTTGGGTGCCGCGGTAAATACTTTCTGCAGCGGCTTGCCGTGTTCGACGACCTGGTAGCTCAGCATGGTGCTCGCTCCTGTTTGATTGATGGGGGAGGGACGGCTCAGGCCCGCGCCGAAGCTTCGAGGGCCTGGTCGATGTCCCAGAGGATGTCATCCAGCGTCTCGAGGCCGACCGACATGCGCACCATGTCGGGCAGCACGCCGGCCTTGAGTTGTTCTTCCTCCGACATCTGCCGGTGGGTGGTCGAGGCCGGGTGGATGATGAGGGTCTTGGCGTCGCCGATGTTGGCCAGGTGACTCATGAAGGTGGCGGCGTCGATGAATTTCTCGCCCGCGGCCGCGCCGCCCTTGACACCGAAATTGAGCAGGCCCGAGGCGCCCTTGGGCATGTATTTCTGCGCCAGCGCGTAATACTTGTTGTCCGGCAGGCCGGGATAATTGACCCACGCCACGCGCGCATGGTTCTGCAGGTACTGCGCCACCGCCAGCGCATTGGCGCAGTGGCGCTCCATCCGCACGTGCAGCGTTTCCAGGCCTTGCAGCAGTTGCCAGGCCGCCATCGGTGAAAGGGTCGCCCCGAAGGTGCGCATGATTTCCATGCGCGCGCGCATGGTGTAGCCGAAATCGCCGAACGTCTCGTAGAAGCGCACGCCGTGATAACCCGGCGAGGGCTCGGTCATGCCGGGGAACTTGCCGTTGTCCCACGGGAACTTGCCCGACTCGATGATCAGGCCGCCCATGGTGGTGCCGTGGCCGCCGATGTACTTGGTGGCCGAATGCACCACGATGTCGGCGCCCCAGTCGAAGGGCCGGCACAGGTAGGGCGAGGGCACGGTGTTGTCGAGCATGAGCGGCACGCCGGCCTCGTGCGCGATCGCGGCCACCACCTCGATGTCCACCATGTTGAGCAGCGGGTTGCCGAGCGTCTCGGCATAGAACAGGCGCGTGTTCGGGCGCACCGCGCGGCGAAAGCTCTCGGGGTCGTCGGAGTCGACGAACGTGGTTTCGATCCCCAGCTTGGCAAGGTTCACGCCCAATAGCGTGTACGAGCCGCCATACAGAGTGGAGGCCGAGACGATGTGGTCGCCGGCCTGGCAGATGGTGAGGATCGCGGTGGCCTCGGCGGCCTGGCCGGTCGCCGCCGCGAGGCCGGCGCGGCCGTTCTCGATCGCCGCGGCGCGCTCCTCGAGCGCCGACACGGTGGGGTTGGAGATGCGGGAATAGACGTTGCCGAATGTCTGCAGGTTAAACAGGCTGGCCGCGTGCTCGGCCGAATCGAACACGAACGAGGTCGTCTGGTAGATCGGCAGCGCCCGCGCGCCGGTGGCGGCGTCGGGGATCTGGCCGGCGTGCAGGCACAGGGTCTCAATACCGAAGCGGCGGTCGGCCATCGCGCAATTCCCTAACTTTTATTTCCGGAGAGTCAATAGCCAAGCGGCTCTCAGGGAAGTTTGTATAGTGTTTTATATATAACAGGCAGGCGCCGGGAAGGGTCCTTTCCGGCGGAGGGAAAACTATAGCACGCACCCGCGGCGCGGCCCGCCGGGCAGTCGAAGACGCGCTGTTTGCCGGGTTCCGGGCTGTGCCGTCGCAGTCGCGAGTCACTGTTGGCTTGTCTGCCGAAACCCCGGATACGCAAAGGCGCGCGCGATTTGCTCGCAGTCGCGCGCCGACACCCCAGCAGCGCGCGCGGTGGCGTACCAGGTGCCGCGCACCTGCCTTTCCATCGTGTCGATAATGGCAGCGGCTTCGCCCGGATCAAGCAGGAAACGAGCGCTTTGCGAGAGCAGGTTGGCCGCGTTGGCGAAGCGACCCGCATCACCACATGCCATGGCGAGATCGCGCCGTTCCAGGCTGATCGGTACGGTAGGAGTCAGGTCATAGGCGGGCGAGAGATTCCAGTCCGCTTCCCTGGCGATCAGCGCATGGTTGCGCGGGTGATCGTCGATGTTGGAGATCAGTGCGTTGAAACACATGCGCCGGAACAGTTCCGCGGCGTTGCGCTCGGGTTCGGCGCAGACGCGCCGGACCTCTTCAGCCAGCAGTACGTAGGACCACTTTCCGCGCGACTGGTTGGTGTCTTCGGTCTGCAGCAGCGTCAACGCCGAAATCATGCGGGCGCGCAGGTAGCCTGCAGTTGCGCGTTCACGGTCAAAGCGCTTGACGAGCAGCACGTCGCGGCCCGCGACCTCGTGGACCCGGCTTTCCGCCGTGGTCAACCCGCAGGCGCGCGCAAGGACCAGCATTGCATGCTCAACGCGCGCGCTGTTCCATGCATCGTCGGGCCGATTGAATTTGGCGATCCACAGCCCGGCTTCGTCTTCAACAACAGCCTTGGGGCGTGCGCCGCCCATCGACGTTCCAATCAGCATCAGGTTTTCGACCTGCTCGCGTGCGGCGCCGACAGGAACTTCTTCATCCGCCACTATGGCATCGGCGATGCGTTGCACATTTGCCAGTGCGAGGGTCTGGTTGAAGGTGCGCCTGGGGGCCGGTGGCGTCTGGTTGAGGCCGAACCCAAGCGCGCCTGCGCGGTCATCCGGCGAGAACAACAGGTAGTCGAGTTCGCCCGGCTGCGCCTTGCCAATGTAGCGCTGAATCAGGCGGCGGCCCCAGTAGTCCGGGCTGGCATCGCGCAAGGCGCCGAAAACGCCGCCAAGGGCTGTGGTCGCATAGGTGCGGGGGGAGAGTTTCAGTTCGGTCGGGTCGAGCGCGACCGCGTTCGGGCGCTCAAGGTAGCTGCGCCCATAGACGAAGCGGCCTTCCGCCGCGCCCCTGCGATCCAATGACAGCGCGAAACGTCCCGCTGTCACCGGCTCGGTCTGGCCGGGCAGTGTGACGTAGACGAAGCACTCACCTGGCTCATTAGAAGTCATTGTCGAGGCCTGCCTTGGGCCGCGCGCGCGCACGTTCGCGGGACAATGCAAGGGTTTGGCCTTGCTCGTCTTTCTCGGGCACTGCAACGTCCGCCATCTGGTCAAGAAGGTCGAGTGCCCACAGCATTGCCGCGTAGACGGCAATACCCGTCGAGGGCTTGCCTTTTTCGGCGTCAGCAACGGCGCGGGCTCCGGTACCGATCTTCTCCGCCATCTCGCCGATGGTTAGGTTGCGCCGCAGGCGCGCGGTGCGCAGATTCGCGCCCAGGCGCTTCAGCGTCTGTTCAACGGCGTAGGGCGGTGCGGTCAGCAACTTGTTCCGGGCGGTCATGATTCACCAATGAAAATTGGCACTGTCCATCAGGGATATCATGCTGATCGGGAAATATCAAATGAAAAATGCTTTCAAGAGCATTTTAACGCGTTCAAATAGCTCTTGAGAGCAATTTTATGGTAGAGTCTGACCTGATGGCGACCCCATCGGTGACGACTCCAAGGGCCGCTCGCCAAAGCAACGAATGATGTGCCTATGCGCACATTCCTAAGCGCATACATTGCTGCGTACATATCGGGAAAAGAATTCTGATGTCAGACGGTGCGATCGCAGAGCAGGTCAGGAGAAGGAGAACTTTCGCCATCGTCAGCCACCCCGACGCGGGCAAGACCACGCTCACCGAGAAGCTGTTGCTGTTCGGCGGCGCGATCCAGATGGCAGGCACGGTGAAGGCGAGGAAGAGTTCCCGCCACGCGACTTCCGACTGGATGGAGATCGAAAAGCAGCGCGGCATATCGGTGACCAGCTCGGTCATGCAGTTCGACTACGCCGGGCACACCATCAACCTGCTCGACACCCCGGGCCACGAGGACTTCTCCGAAGACACCTACCGGGTTCTCACGGCCGTCGACGCGGCGGTAATGGTGATCGATGCGGCCAAGGGGGTGGAGGCGCAGACCATCAAGCTGCTTGAGGTGTGCCGCCTGCGCAACACGCCGATCATCACCTTCGTCAACAAGATGGACCGCGAGGTGCGCG
>JBDTRN010000075.1:0-11322 GCA_039931715.1 Betaproteobacteria bacterium | reverse complement strand
CAGGATCAGCGCGCCGCCCATGGTCGGCGTGCCGGCCTTGGTGAGGTGCGACTTGGGGCCGTCGTCGCGCACCGACTGGCCGATCTTGTAGGCGGTGAGCTTGCGGATCACCAGCGGCCCGAGGATGAGCGAGATCGCCAGCGCCGTGAGGCAGGAAAGCACCGCACGCAGCGTGATGTAGTTGAAAACGTTGAACAGCCTCACATCCTTGGCCAGCCACTGGGCGAGTTCGAGCAGCATCAGTGCGCCTCCTCGGTGATCCCGGTCAGGCCGGATACGACGCGTTCCATGCGCATGAAGCGCGAACCCTTCACCAGCACGGTGGTGCCTTTGTCGCGCACTGCATCCAGCGCGCCGGCGAGATCCTCGACGGTGGCGAAATGGCGCGCGCCCGGCCCGAAGGCGGCGACGGTATGCGCGGTCGACTCGCCCAGCGCCAGCACGCTCGAGATGCCCCGCTCCCTCGCGTAGCGGCCGACCTCACTGTGGAAGTCGGGCCCTTCGTCGCCGACCTCGCCCATATCGCCCAGCACCAGCACCGTCCGCCCGCCCGCGCCGGCCAGCACGTCGATCGCGGCGCGCACCGAATCCGGGTTGGCGTTGTAGGTGTCGTCGATGACCGTCATGCCTTCGCTGGTCGTGCGCACCTGCAGGCGGCCGGTATAGGGACGGAACGCCGACAGGCCTTGCCCGATGGCGTCGGGGGCGATGCCGGCGGCATGCGCGCTGGCAGCGGCGGCCAGGGCGTTCATGACGTTGTGCAGGCCGGGAATCGCAAGCGAGGCGGCCACCGCTACCCCATCGCAGGCAATTCGCAGGCTCGAAGAAAGTGGGCGCAGTTCGTAACGCGCGGTCACGCTCGCCCCGCGGTCGAGGGCGAAGTCGACCTGGCGGCGCCCGCCTGCCGCAGCGCGAAACGTACTCGCGTGGGCGTCGTCTGCGTTCACCACCGCGGTGCCATCCGCGGGCAGTGCGCTGAAGATCGTGGCGTTCTCCTCGGCGACCTCGCCGACCGAGCCCATGAATTCGAGATGCTCGCGCTGCGCGTTGGTGACCACGGCCACCGTCGGGCGCGCAATGTCTGCCAGGTAGGCGATCTCGCCCTTGTGGTTCATGCCAAGTTCGATCACGCACCAGCGGTGTTCCGCCCGCAGCCGCAACAGGGTCAGCGGCAGGCCGATGTCGTTATTGAGGTTGCCCGTCGTGGCGAGCACGGCGGCGTCGCCTGCCTCCGCGCGCAGGATGCTGGCGATCATTTCCTTGGTGGTGGTCTTGCCGTTGGAGCCGGCCACCCCGATGAGCACCGGCGAGAACTGCGCGCGCCAGTGCCGCGCCAGGGCGGCGAGCGCAAGCCGCGTATCGGTCACGACGATCAGCGGGAGACCCACGCCCGCCGCATCGAATTCCCGGTCGACAAGGGCCGCAACGGCGCCCGCACACGCCACCGCATCCACGAAACGATGCCCGTCGAAGCGCTCGCCGCGCAGGGCAACGAAAAGATCCCCTGCGCCGATCGAACGGCTGTCGGTCGACACGCCGGTGAAAACATTATCGCGTCCCGCGACCGCTCCGCCGATGGCCTGCGCCGCCTGCGAGAGGTTCAACATGGAAAGGTCCAAGTGGCCATCAACGCCATGCCCCAAGTGGCCATCAACGCCATGCCCCAAGTGGCCATCAACGCCCTGCCCCAAGTGGCCATCAACGCCCTGCCCCAGGTGGCCATCAACGATCGCCCCAGGTGGCGATGGCCTGCCCGGCGACCACGACATCGGAGAACGGCGTGCGGCGGCCGGCAACCTCCTGGTAGGTCTCATGACCCTTGCCGGCGATCAGGATCACGTCGCCGGGACCCGCGCCGCGAATCGCCATGGCAATTGCCTTGGCGCGGTCGGGCTCGACATCGTGGTCAATGCTCACGCCGGCACGGATCGCCTCGATGATGGCCTCGGGCGGCTCGTTGCGCGGATTGTCCGAGGTGATGACCACACGATCGGCCAGGCGCGAGGCGATCTCGCCCATGCGCGGGCGCTTGAGCGCGTCGCGGTTGCCGCCCGCGCCGAACACGGCGATCAGGCGCCCCTTGCCCGCTTCGGCCACGGGGCGCAACGCGCTCAGCACTTTCTCCAGCGCATCGGGCGTGTGGGCGTAATCGACCACCGCCAGCGGCCGGCCTTCACCTCCCAGGCGCTGCATCCGGCCATCGACATCGGGCAGGGATTCAATTGCCTGCAGCGCGGCGTCGAAGTCGAGACCGTAGGCGATCAGGCATCCGAGCACACCGAGCAGGTTGGACACATTGAAGCGGCCCAGTTGGCGCAAGGCGAGCTTGCGCTTACCCCAGCTCGAGTCGATCTCCACGTGCGTAGCATCGAAACCAACCTGGATGGTGCACGCAGCGATGTAGGCGTCGACGCTTCCGGGGGCCACGCCCTCCCGCGACAGGCTGTAGCCGATGGAAGGCACCTTGCGTTCGGCCAACCGGCGCGCGAGGCGCACACCCACAACGTCGTCCAGGTTGACCACGCCGTGGCGCAACGACTCGAATTCGAACAGCTTCGCCTTGGCCGCGGCATACGCTTCCATGGTGCCGTGGAAGTCGAGGTGGTCGTGGGTCAGGTTGGTGAACAGCGCGCAGTCGAAATTCACCGCGTTGACGCGGCCCTGCACCAGGCCATGCGAAGACACCTCCATGGCGAGGGCCTTGGCGCCGTCGGCCACGAACTCGGCCAGCAGGCGATGCAGTTCGAGCGCGTCGGGCGTGGTATTGCCCAGGTCGACCGACTTGTCGTTGAAGCGCGCACCGAGCGTACCGATCACACCGGCCGCGTCGCCGCGCGAGCCGATGGCGGCGGCAATCCACTGCGTGCACGATGTCTTGCCGTTGGTGCCGGTCACGCCGCACGTCCACAACGATTCGGAGGGGCGCCCGTAGAACTCGTGCGCAAGTGCGCCGGCCTGGCGCTTGAGCCCGGACACGCCGACATTCGGCACCCCCCAGGCCGCGTCCCACGCAAAATCCGCGGACTCCCACACGACTGCGGCGGCGCCGCGCGCTAGCGCGTCGGGGATGTGGCCGCGGCCGTCGGCCGCCTCGCCCGGATAGGCAAAGAAAGCCACCCCCGGCGCAACCCGCCGGCTGTCGGAGGCGATCCGGTCGATCATCGCTCCCTGCTTAGCCAGTGCGTCGAATATGTCCACTCACCCATCCCGTCCCGGTGCTCGCGCGAACCGCCCCAGCAGCCGCCCAGCACGCCTTTGGTAGAAACCACCGCCTCGACGATCGCAAGCAAAAGTCGCATCAGGTGCCCTCCTTGAGTTCTTCGCCCTCGCCCGGCAGCTCGATCGGGCGCATCGGGGCATCCGGAGGGACGCCCAGGCGGCGCAGCGCCCCCTGCATGACCTGCGCAAATGCGGGCGCCGCCACGGCGCCGCCGTAGTACTGGCCGTTGGAGGGCTCGTCGATCATCACGGCCACCACCAGCCGCGGGTCCGACACCGGCGCAAAGCCCACGAACGAAGCGATGTACTTGTGCGCGGCATACCCGCGGTTCTCCTGCTTGTGCGCGGTACCGGTCTTGCCGGCCACGCGATAGCCCATCACTTGTGCGCGTGGCGCGGTGCCCCCGGCATGAACCGCCATTTCGAGCATTCCGCGCACGGCGCGCGCTGTCTCTGCAGAAATTACACGCCGGCCTGCGACCGGCATATCCGCTTTGACGAAGGTGAGCGGCATCAGTTCGCCGTCGCGCGCAAAGATGCTGTAGGCGCGCGCCAGCTGGATGAGCGACACCGAAATCCCGTGGCCGTAGGACATCGTCGCCTGCTCGATCGGCCGCCAGGTCTTCCACTCGCGCACTTTGCCGTGGGCTTCGCCCGGGAACCCAAGCGCAGGCTGGGCGCCGAACCCCACGCGCGTGAACATGTCCCACATGTCCTCGCGCGGCAGCGATAGCGCAATCTTGGCGGCGCCGACGTTGGACGATTTCTGGATCACCTGCGCGACGCTGAGGGCGCCGGAGGCGTGCGCATCGCTGATCGTGTAGTTGCCGATGGTGAGCCGCCCCGGCGCGGTCTGGATCATGGTTTCCGGGCGCACGCGCCCCTCGTCCACGGCGAGCGCAATCGTGAAC
Source organism: Betaproteobacteria bacterium (assembly GCA_039931715.1). GTDB lineage: Bacteria > Pseudomonadota > Gammaproteobacteria > Burkholderiales > SG8-39 > SZAS-79. Next base: position 7,192 of record JBDTRN010000075.1, on the reverse strand, counting down.
GGCTTGAGCGTCGATCCCGGCTCGAAGATGTCGGTCATCACCCGGTTGCGCAGCTGCGCACCGGTCAGCTTGCCGCGGTTGTTGGGGTTGTAGGAGGGCATGTTCGCCAGCGCGAGGATCTCGCCCGAACGGATGTCGATTGCCACAATGGCCCCAGCCTTGGCCTTGTGCGCCTCCACCGTCGCCTTGAGCACGCCGAAGGCGATGTTCTGGATCTTGCCGTCGATCGACAGCGTCAAATCCTTGCCGTCCTGCGCGCCGCGGATCGACTCGATGTCCTCGACGATGCGGCCGAGCCGGTCCTTGATGACCCGCCGGCTGCCGGCCTTGCCCGCCAGCGAGGCCTGGAACGCGAGTTCTATGCCCTCCTGGCCTTCGTCGCCCACGCCAGTGAACCCGATGACATGGGCCATGCCTTCGCCGCCCGGGTAATAGCGGCGGTATTCGCGCTGCGAAAAAATTCCCGGCACGCCGATCTCCGCCACCTGCTCGGCCTGCTCCGGCGGGATCTGGCGGCGCAGGTACACGAAATCGCGCGAGGTGTCGGTTACCTTCTTCTCCAGATCGGCCCGGTCCATGCCGAGAACCTGGGCGAGTTTCGCGAGTTGCCCGGGCTTGGCCTTGACGTCCTCGGGAATCGCCCAGATCGACTTCACCGGGGTCGAGATGGCGACCGCCTCGCCGCTGCGCTCGAGGATGCGACCGCGAGTGGCCGGCACCTCGAGCACGCGCGAAAAGCGCGACTCGCCCTTCATCTGCAGGAAGTCGGTGTTCACGGCCTGCAGGTAGACCGCGCGCGCGGCGAGCACGCCGAACGACGCAACCAGCACGAGCAGCACGAAGCGTGACCGCCACACCGGCAACCGCACGAACACCGGCGAGGCGACGACGCTCATTTAACACCACCCTCACGCTGGACCAGCCGCACGCGGCGCAGGTCGGGGGCGCGCATGCCGAGCGCACCAGTGGCGATTTTCTCCACCCGCGAGTGCAGGCCCCAGGTGCTCGCCTCGAGCTGGAGCTGGCCATACTCGATATCAAGGTTGCGCGCGCGCTCCTGCTCGCGCTCGAGGTCGGAGAACAGCTTGCGCGCCTTGTGCTGCGAGGTCACCAAGCCAAGCGCGCACACCACCAGCACGGCGAGCAGCACGAGGCTCAGTTTCGCCACGGCGCTCCCGGGACGGCGGAATTCGCACTGCCGCTACCCGCGCGCCACGGCGCGCCGGTGCGTTCGGCCACCCGCAAGGTTGCGCTGCGCGCACGCGCATTCACGCGCACCTCAGCGGCAGTGGCCTTGATCGCGCGGCCGACGGGTTGGAGCAGCGGCTGCGGCAGCTGGTCGGCGCGCAAGGGTAGGTCGCGCGGCAGGTCCGGCGCGCCGGCGCCGCGGATGAAGTGCTTGACGATGCGGTCCTCGAGCGAATGAAAGCTGATGACCGCAAGGCGCCCGCCGGGCGCGAGGCGGGCCCCTGCCTGCGGCAGGCTCAGCGACACTTCCTCAAGCTCCCGATTGACGAAAATCCGAAGAGCCTGGAAGGTGCGCGTCGCCGGATCCTGCCCGGCCTCGCGAGTGCGGACCGCTTTACCCACGAGCTGGGCAAGCTGCCGTGTGCGCCCGAGAGGCTCGGCTGCCCGAGCAGCAACAATCGACGCTGCAATCTGTTTAGCAAACCGTTCTTCGCCATAGTCCTTGATCACCTCCCTGATGTCGGACTCGCTCGCTCGCGCAAGCCATTGCGCGGCGGATTCGCCACGCGTCGGGTCCATTCGCATATCGAGCGGCCCGTCCATGCGGAAAGAGAACCCGCGCCGCGCGTCGTCGATCTGCGGCGACGACACGCCCAGGTCGAACAACACCCCATCGACCTGGCCAATGCCAAGACCGTCCAGCACCTCGCCCAGTTGCGAGAAGGGGGCATGCGCGATCGAAAACCTGGGGTCGGCGATGCGCGCCGCAGCGTCGATCGCCTCGGGGTCGCGATCGAGCGCAACCAGCCGCCCTTGCGGCCCGAGCTGCGCGAGGATCGCGAGCGAATGGCCGCCGCGGCCGAAAGTCGTGTCCACGTAAGTGCCCTGCGCGCGAATCGCAAGCGCTGTCACCGCTTCGGGGAGTAGGACCGGGCTGTGCTCGGCCATCGGCAGTGGGGGGGAGGTTTCTCGCCGGGCTCACAGCGAGAAATCCTCCATGCCTGGGGGTGGGGTGGCGCCCGACAGCGCCATGGCCTGGGCGAGCTTGGCGGTCCACTGGCCGTTATCCCAGAGTTCGAAGTAGTGGCCCTGGCCGAACATCACCAGCTCGCGCTCGAGCTTTGCGTACATGCGCAACGCCGGCGAGACCAGGATGCGGCCGGATGCGTCCGGGGCGAGGTGTTCCTCGTGACCGAGGAGCAGGCGCTTCCACCAGCTGGCCTGCGTATTGAGCGACGGGAATTTCTCGACCCGTTCGCGCACCGGGAGCCAGTTCGCGATCGGGTACAGCAGGACGCAGCCGTCAGGATGCGCGGTAAGCACCAGCTCACCGGCATCGGCGGCAAGCGCCTCGCGATGGCGCGTGGGCAGCGCGACGCGGCCCTTCGCGTCGAGCGTGATCACCGTTGCGCCGTGAAATGTCCCACCCATCATCCGTCCCCGGGGCGAATAGGTCCCTGAATGCACAGATTCGCCACTTTTTTCTACGTTTTCCCACTTTATGTGAGCTGTTCGGTCCGGTCAAGCGATTTTTCTCCTTTCCAACAAGGACTTACGGCTTCTTTGCAAAGCCGATACTCGAAAATATTAATCTTTAATATTCATGTAGTTAATTTATCTATCGAATCTAAACTCTCACGAAGCGCCTACAACGCGCCCGGAAAATTCGGGATTTGCAATACGGGTGTGCCGAATGCAACGCGGCACCACTAGAATCCGCGCATGATCAACAAAATCGTTCCTTCCCTCGCCGCAGCCGTGGCCGATGTGGCCGACGGCTCCACCATCCTGATCGGGGGTTTTGGCGGCGCCGGCATGCCGTCAGACCTGATTGCCGCGCTGATCGAACAAGGTGCGCGCGAACTCACGGTGGTGAACAACAACGCCGGCAACGGCGATACCGGACTTGCGGCGCTCATTGCAGCCAGGCAAGTGAAGAAAATAATCTGCTCGTTCCCGCGCCAGGCCGACTCGCACCACTTCGACAAGGCCTACCGGGCCGGCGAACTCGAACTCGAACTCGTGCCGCAGGGCACGCTGGCCGAACGCATCCGCGCAGCGGGTGCCGGCATCGGCGCCTTCTTCACACCCACGGCGTACGGCACCCGCCTGGCCGAAGGCAAGGAAACGCGCCGCATCGACGGGCGCGACTACGTGCTCGAACTCCCGATCCACGCGGACTACGCGCTGATCAAGGCCGATCGCGGCGACCGGTGGGGCAACCTTTGCTATCGCATGACGGCGCGCAACTTCGGTCCGGTCATGGCGAGCGCGGCGCGGTGCACGATTGCGCAGGTGCGCGAAACGGTGGAACTCGGCGAACTCGACCCGGAGTCGGTGGTGACACCGGGGATTTTCGTCAGGCGCGTGGTGAAGACCGGAGCAGCGGCATGAAGAAGATGGACCGCAACCAGATCGCGGCGCGCGTCGCGCGCGACATCCCCGAAGGCGCGTATGTCAATCTTGGCATCGGCCTGCCTACGCTGGTCGCGAACCACATCCCACAGGGTCGCGAGGTGCTGCTGCACAGCGAGAACGGGGTGCTGGGCGTGGGCCCGAAGCCGGCCCCGGGCAGCGAGGACGAAGACCTCATCAATGCAGGCAAGGAGCCCGTGACGCTACTGGCCGGCGGCTCGTTTTTCCACCACGCCGATTCGTTCGGCATGATCCGCGGCCGCCACCTCGATTTCTGTGTGCTCGGGGCTTTCCAGGTGTCTGTGGGCGGCGACCTCGCCAACTGGCACACCGGCGCGCCCGACGCGATTCCTGCCGTGGGCGGCGCGATGGACCTCGCGGTGGGCGCCAAGAACGTGTTCGTGATGATGGAGCACCTCACCAAGTCGGGCGAGAGCAAGATCGTCGCGCAATGCAGCTATCCGCTCACCGGTGCCGCGTGCGTCAACCGGATCTACACCGACCTCGCGGTCATCGACGTGAAGCCCGACGGCCTGCATGTCGTCGACATGGTGGAAGGACTGGAATTCGCCGAGCTCGAGCGCCTGACCGGCGTGCCCCTCACGCCACCTGCCACTGCGAAGGCCTGAGCACCCACGCAGGCTTTGTCGCTTACTTGTCGCCTCCCCTGGTGACCAGTTCGATGCGCCTCTGGATGCGCGCCGCATTTGCCGTGTCGCCGGCGTCCGATGCAAGCCTGGCCTCTACACCCAGCCACGCGAGCAGCGGGCGGCGCCAGCCGTTGTCCGATGCGGCGTCGATTGCCGACCTCACACCCGCAGGGGGGAGGCGTCCGGTTCGGAACAGGGCGCCCGCCGCCACCAGCCGGGAAAGCGGGTCCGCGGGGAGCGTGCCACTCGCGACGACGGCGCGATGCTGGGGTGGCAGCCTTTTCGCGTCCATCGCCTGCCAGAGTCCGGCGATGTATTGCGCGTAGGCCCGCTCTTCAGGGGCCGCGTCCGCGGCAAGCGGCGCGTATCCGGCACAGTCGTCGAACACAAGGCTGGCCACCTGCACGGCGCAGCGCGCGAGCTCCACGCGCGCGACGAGGTCGACCCGGCCCGTGCTCGACACTTCGGTGCGCGTGCGGGTGAATTCCCTGTCCGCCACGGAGGAATTGCCCACAAGGTAGGCACGCTCGAAATTTGCGAGCGCCAGGTGCGCATTGGCCTGCCAGTCCGGCGGCGGCGAGGAGGCGGCGCAGCCAGCGAGCAGAAGCGTTGCGGCTACGCGACTCGCAGCCGCGGCAACAGCATGCCCGGCGAAGCGCCGCCCATCGAAAGCACGACCAGCGGGGGACGCAGCATTCGGGAAAGAGCGTCCCCTCATGGCAGTTTGAGTTCCACGTCGCGCTTGAACGGCCACTTGCGGTTGATTTCGTCGATCAGCCCGGTCACCCGCCGCAGGCTGGCGTCGACTTCGGCGCGCAGTTCAGCCAGGCCGTCGGTCGCCCCACGCGCATTGGCGCTGATCTTCTGCGCATCGACCAGCACAGCATCGACTTTCTTCAGGCTTTCGCGCGCATCGCCAAGTGCCGCGTTGAGTTGGGCGACCGCTTTCTGGGTGCCGTCCATGACGCCGTCGCTCCCGAACACCCGCTGGTCGGCTTTCACCAGCGTCTGGTCGAGCCGCGCCGCCACACCGGTCATGGAATCGAGAAGTTTGTTGGCGCGGTCGATAGAGGCCACCACCTTGCGTGCGTTCTCCTCACCGCCAAGGGCTACCGCCAGCGCTCCGCCTTTGCCCGACATTCGCTCAGTGAGCGACTTCACGTTGGCCAGGCTGTGGCCCAGGCTCGAGTCGGCCGCCGTGAGCTTCTGCAGGTTCTCGAGGAGCGCCCGCGCATTGGCAAGCAGCCGCGGGAGCTCGTCGGTCGCATCGCCGCGCAGGACCGGCCGCACCGCGCCGTCGGGCAACGGGGGATCGGTCAGTTGCCCGCTGAAGGCCCGGATGCGCGTGCCTCCGACCAGGGCACGCTCCATGGTGAATACGCTGGTAACCCTCAGCCAGCGCGCATCCTTCTCCGGCACCGACACGCGGATCCGCACCTGGCCATCGTCGCCAAGTTCGATCCGCCGCACGCGCCCTATGGGGAACCCAGCGAATGTAAGGTCCATGCCCACCAGCACCCCTTCGGAATTGTCGGTGACCAGGACCAGGTCTCGCGTGCCTTCGAATATCCCGCGCGCATACAGCACATAGCCGATATAGGAGAAGATCAGCAGGGCCGTGAGCACCAGCAGCAGGCCCGCCTTCAGCTCCAGATGGCGAATGGGGGCGGTGGTGACGGGTTCGGAGGAAGGCGTTTCGGACGAAGGCGCGGAAGGGGGCATGGATTCCATGAGCGCAGGATTATAGGTAACGCACGGCCAGCGACCCACCCTCGATGAGCGTGAGGGTGAGGAACAGGCGCACCATGCCGTTGAGAACGCCGATGGGTGCAAGCCGGATGATGCGCGGGGTGTCGAGGCTGGCAGTGATCGGAATGACCGCCACCGCAAGGCCGAACAGTAGGGACTTCAGGCCCAGGCCAAACGTGGTCATGGAGTCGAAGATCTGCCCGACCGAATGGGTGAAGTCCTCCAGCCCCCACGGCGACATGCCGTAGACGCCCAGGTAAGCCAGCACCAGCGAGATCGCGCCACCTACCGTAGTGAGCGCGACCACCGAGATCGTGCTGCCGATGACGCGCGGAACCAGCGCGTGCCGCAGGGGGTCCGCGCCGCGGCGGTGCAGCGCGTCCAGTTCGCCGTTGATGTGCATCAGCACGACTTCGGTGCCGATGGCCGACCCAGAGCGCAATGCGACGAACAAGGCGACGAACAGCGGCACGAGATCGAGCACGAGCACCCGCATCGCGAGGTCCTGCGCGTACTCGGTGAACCCATACGCAGTGGCCACCGAAAACACCGCGCGCGTGACCACGAAGCACCCCAGCGTGGCCACGAGGATGAACCCCGGCAGCACCTGCAGGGCGGTGAAATAGATCTGCTTGGCCATCACGTTGCGCGTTTCACGGTCGTAGGCCGAGGGCGACGCGGCCACCACCAGCGCCACTGCACCGAAGTGGAACACGCGCCACCAGCTCGCCGACCACGCGATGAGCGCGCCACCGGCTTGCTCAAGGGCCGAACGGATCGGGTTTGCATGCACCCGCGGATGATACGCCGCGGGGATTAGAATCGGGTTCCACCCGAGAGGAGAAGCGAGATGGCAGTGCCCATGAGGAAAAAGCCCGAAGACCTACGCAGCCACCGCTGGTTCGGCGTGAATGACATGCGCTCCTTCGGCCATCGCTCGCGCACTGCCCAGATGGGGTACGACCGCACCGACTATGCGGGCAAGCCGGTCATCGCGATCATCAACACCTGGTCGGACATCAACCACTGCCACACGCACTTCAAGCAGCGCGTGGAGGAGGTCAAGCGCGGCGTCTGGCAGGCCGGCGGCTTCCCGCTCGAAATGCCCGCCATGGCGCTGGCCGAGACGATGCAGAAGCCCACCACCATGATGTACCGTAACTTCCTCGCCATGGAGACGGAGGAACTGC
>JBDTRN010000074.1:0-11372 GCA_039931715.1 Betaproteobacteria bacterium | reverse complement strand
CCTCGAAGGTGCGCTCGATGCGCAGCATCTCCTGGATCTGGTAGCGGATCGTGAGCTCGTCCTCGAAGATGAGCGTGACATGCTCGCCCAGGTGCACCGTGCGGTGCTTCTTGTGCGCGATGACCTTCGCGCGGAAGTCATTACGCGCCTTGGCGTAGGCTTCGAGCGAAAGCAGGCTTTCGCGGTCGATTCTGGGCATGTTTGAAAGAATGCGGGCGGGACCCTGCGGCCCCGCCCTTGTCCTCGTTGGTGGTCCTGGAGGCGGTCAGTCGACCAGTGCGTCGAGCGCCTTCTGGAAGCGGTTGGCGTGGGAACGCTCGGCCTTGCCCAGCGTCTCGAACCAGTCGGCGATCTCGGAGAAGCCTTCCTCGCGCGCCTGCTTGGCCATGCCCGGGTACATGTCGGTGTACTCGTGCGTCTCGCCCGCGACTGCGGCGGCGAGGTTGTTGCGCGAGCTGCCGATGGGCAGGCCGGTGGCGGGGTCGCCGACCACCTCTATGTACTCGAGGTGCCCGTGCGCATGGCCGGTCTCGCCCTCGGCGGTGGAGCGGAACAGCGCGGCCACGTCGTTCTGGCCTTCCACGTCGGCCTTCGCTGCGAAATAAAGATAGCGGCGGTTGGCCTGGCTTTCGCCGGCGAACGCCGCTTTCAGGTTGTCTAGGGTCTTGGATTCCTTGAGCTGCATATGCGCCTCCTGTAGGTGCTGCTGTGACAAATGTTGCGTGTGCCTGAAAACGTTACGCGATGCCGATTCTAAGGCTAGAACCCGCGCGCCGATTAATCAAATCGAAATTGGCAATGCGTCCGATTGAGCGTCGCTATGCGGGAGATAGCCACGCCGTGCGGACAGGCGGTGGGCAAATGCGCGCCTTTCAGCGCGGGATCGCCTCGTCGCGCCGGCGGCGCGTGCGCTGGTCCATGGAAAGGAATCGGTGCAATTCGGTCAGGGCCTGCTGGTAGACGTCACGCTTGAATTCGATCACCGATTCGAGCGGCACCCAGTAGTCGTGCCAGCGCCAGGCGTCGAACTCGGGCTTCTCGTTGGCGCGCAGCTTGACGTCGCAGTCGCGTGCCGTCATGCGCAGCAGGAACCAGATCTGCTTCTGCCCGCGATACGTGCCGCGCCAGTCGCGCCGCACCCACTGGTCCGGGACTTCGTAGCGCAGCCACTGGCGTGTGCGCCCGAGGACGCGCACGTGGTCGGGCTTGAGCCCGGTCTCTTCCTCCAATTCGCGGAACATCGCCTGCTCGGGCGTCTCGCCGTGCTTGATGCCGCCCTGCGGAAACTGCCAGGAATGCTGGTGCACCCGCTTGCCCCAGAACACTTCGTTGCGCGTATTGCAAAGGATGATGCCGACGTTGGGGCGGTACCCATCTTTATCGAGCATCGTAACCGCCATCGGTTAAAATCTTAGGTTGATTTTTTCACATTTCCGGGTCGAATAAAAGCTAAATGCGAACATCGGGTTACCTCATTTCCACGCTGAAGGAAGCACCCTCCGAAGCCGAGCTCGTCAGCCACCGGCTGATGCTGCGCGCGGGGCTCATCCGCAGGCTTGCGAGCGGCATCTACACGTGGATGCCGTTGGGGCTGCGAATAGTGCGGAAAGTGGAAGCCATCGTGCGCGAGGAAATGAACCGTGCCGGCGCCATCGAACTGTCGATGCCGGTGGTCCAGCCGGCCGAGCTGTGGCAGGAAACGGGCCGCTGGCAGGCCTACGGCCCGGAGTTGCTGCGCTTCAAGGATCGTCACGACCGCGATTTCGTCCTCCAGCCCACCTCCGAGGAAGTGATCACCGAAATCGCCCGCAGCGAGCTCAAGAGCTACCGCAAGCTGCCGATGCACCTGTACCAGATCCAGACCAAGTTCCGCGACGAGCGCCGGCCGCGCTTCGGCATCATGCGCGGGCGCGAGTTCATCATGAAGGACGGCTATTCGTTCCATGCCGACTTCGCCGACCTCGAGCGCGAATACCGCAACATGTACGCCACCTACAACCGCATCTTCACGCGCCTGGGCCTTGCCTTTCGCGCCGTGGCCGCCGACACCGGCGCCATCGGCGGGACCGGATCGCACGAATTCCAGGTCCTGGCCGATTCCGGCGAGGATGCGATCGCGTTCTGCCCGGATTCGGACTTTGCCGCCAACATCGAGCTTGCCGAGGCGCTCGCGCCCGAAGGCGGCCGGGCCGCGCCCTCGCAGGCGATGCAGAAGGTGCCGACGCCGAACCGCTCGACCTGCGAGCAGGTGGTGGAGCTGCTCGGCCTGCCGCTCAGCCAGTCGGTCAAGGCCATCGCGGTAATGGCGAACGACGCTTTCGTCCTGCTCCTCCTGCGCGGCGACCACTCGCTCAACGAGATCAAGGCGGCCAAGATTGCTTTCCTCGACCCGTTCCGGTTCGCCACCGCGGCCGAGATCGAGGCGCACATGCATTGCGTTCCGGGTTACATCGGGCCGGTCGGGGTGAGCGGCTTCAAAGTCGTGGCCGACCGCTCGGTCGCCGCGATGGCCGATTTCGTCTGCGGCGCCAACGATGCGGGCTACCACCTCACCGGTGTCAATTGGGGCCGCGACCTGCCCGAGCCCGACACGGTGGCCGATATCCGCAACGTCGTGGCCGGCGACCCGAGCCCGGATGGCCGCGGCCGGTTGGAACTGTGCCGCGGAATCGAGGTCGGACATATCTTCCAGCTGCGCACCAAGTACTCGGAGAAATTGAAAGCCCAGTTCCTCGACGAGAAAGGCGCCTCACGGCCGATGGAAATGGGCTGCTACGGCATCGGCGTGACGCGCGTGGTGGCGGCGGCCATCGAGCAGAACCACGATGACAAAGGCGCGATTTTTCCCGCGCCCATCGCGCCTTTCGAAGCCTGCGTGGTGCCCATCGGGTACCACAAGAGCGCGCAGGTCAAAGCCGCGGCCGATACGCTGTGTGCCGAGCTCATCGCCGCCGGCGTCGACGCGCTGCTCGACGACCGCGACGAGCGCCCCGGCATCATGTTCGCCGACATGGAGCTCATCGGCATCCCGCACCGGCTCGTCGTGTCCGAGAAAGGACTCGCGGCGGGGACGGTCGAGTACAAGGGACGCCGCGACGACAAGCCCTCGCTGCTGCCGCAGTCCGAAGCCGTGGCGGCCATCAAGGCCAGGCTCGCGCCTGCATGAACGACGCGTGAGGGCGGCATTCCTCGGGTATCTGCGGGGCCCATTCGCCGCTGCCCTAATGCTTGCGGTGTGCGCAACGGCCCACGCCGGCGCGCAGCAGTACGAGCAACTCGCCGACAACGTACGCTCGGCCATGTCGGCGGCGATCAGCGACCAGTCGGCGCCCCTCCTGCTGTTCAAGGACCCCGAGGCCGCGCGCACCTGGCTCAACGAAATGTCGGCGCGCCTGGCACGCCGCATTCCCGACCGCAAGGTGCGCACCGAGCTTTTGAAGACGGTGCACCACGAATCGATGCGCGCCGGCCTCGACCCGCAGCTCGTGCTCGGCCTCATGGAAGTCGAGAGCGCCTTTCGCAAGTACGCGGTCTCCAGTGCCGGCGCCCGCGGCTACATGCAGGTCATGCCTTTCTGGGTGAAGCTCATCGGCCGCCCCGACCACAACCTGTTCCACGCGCGCCTCAACGTGCGCTACGGCTGCATCATCCTGCGCCACTACCTCGACATCGAGCATGGCGATTATTTCCGCGCGCTGGGCCGCTACAACGGCAGCCTGGGCAAGCCCGAGTATCCCAACCTCGTGCTGGGTGCGTGGAAAGGCAAATGGGGCTTCGCGGGAGCCACGAGCTGACATGGCGGCCGTGATCACGGAAGCACTCCCCCGCTCGCGCCTGGCCGCGTGGTTCTACGGCCACCGCGCGACCGAGCATGGGCCGATCCGCCTCGGCCACCGGCGCGTCTACATCGTGCCCACGCGAGTCGGGATGATGTTTGCCGCCACCCTGCTCATCATGCTCGTGGGCTCGATCAACTACGTGCTCTCGCTGGGTTTCATGCTGACCTTCCTGCTGTCCGGCCTCGCGCTCGCCGGCATGGTGCACACCGTGCGCAACCTTGCGCGGCTGGTGGTGGTCACCGGGCGCGCCGAGCCGGTCTTCGCCGGCGAGACAGCGCAGTTCCGCCTGTTCCTCGAAAATCCCGCGCCATGGGTGCGCCCGGCGATCATGCTGCGCCACGAAGCCTCCGGCGCGCAGCTCGTCACCGACGTTCCTGCCTCTGCCACCGCCGAGGTGGTCCTGTCGGTGCCTGCCGCGCGGCGCGGATGGCTCGCGCTTACTCGCGTGCGGCTGGAAACCCGCTACCCGCTCGGCCTGTTCCGCGCGTGGAGCATCGTACAACCCGACTTCAGGTGCCTCGTGTATCCGCGCCCCGACAAAGCCGCGTTGCCGGCCTCGAGCCCGGATGCGAGTTACGGTACGCGCCAGGCCACCACGCAGGGCACCGACGATTTCTCCAGCCTGCGCACCTACCAGCTCGCCGACTCGCCACGTCATGTCGCGTGGAAGGCCGTGGCGCGCAGCGACGCCATGCTCACCAAGCAGTTCACCGGCGACGCCTCGGCCGAATTGTGGCTCGACTGGACCATGCTGCCGGTCGCGCTCGATGTCGAGGCGCGCCTGTCGCGCATTGCCGGCTGGGTGCTCGCCTCCGAGGCGGAGGGGCTGCGCTACGGCTTGCGCTTGCCCGGCATCATCCTGCCGCCGGCTCACGGCGACACGCACCGCGCCGCATGCCTCACCGCGCTCGCGCTGTACCAGGCATGAGTGCGATTACCGCCCACCCGCTCGCCCCCGAGCAGCGCGCGGTCACCGGCCGCGACCTCGGTTGGTTGTGCGGCTGCCTGCTGTTCGTAATGGCGCCGCACGCCATGCGCGTTCCGTGGTGGCTCACGCTGTTCGCGGCCTGCCTGTTCGGGTGGCGCGCCTATCTCTCGATCACCCAGCGTCGCCTGCCGTCAGTCTGGCTGCTCGCTGGCGTGGCGATCATCGGAATGATCGCGATCGGGGTGGAATACCGCACCATCTTCGGCCGCGCCTCGGGGATCGCCCTGCTGATGGTGCTCGCCGGCCTCAAGCTGCTCGAGATGCGCACCCACCGCGACGCCACCATGGTGGTGTTCCTGTGCTATTTCCTCGTGCTCACCAACTTCCTCTACACCCAGTCGATCCAGACCGCGCTCGTCATGCTCGGCGCGCTGGTGGCGATCACCGGCGCGCTGGTGTCGTTCAGCGCCCCGCAGCGAGCGCCGGTGGCCAACCTGCGCACCGCGGGCCTGCTCCTCGTGCACGCGGTGCCGATCGCGGCGGTGCTGTTCGTGCTCTTCCCGCGCGTGCAGGGCCCGCTGTGGGGCATGCCGCAGGACGCCTACTCTGGCGTGACCGGCCTCACCGATTCGATGGCCCCCGGCACGCTGTCGCAGCTCTCGGTCTCCGATGCGATCGCGTTCCGCGCCTTGTTCAACGGCCCCCGGCCCGCACCACGCCAGCTGTACTGGCGCGGCCCGGTACTATGGGATTTCGACGGCCGCACCTGGCGCACCGGGCCGCGCCGCTTCCGCAGCGTGGACGAAGTCACCGGCGGCGAGGCCAGGTTCGACTACTCGGTGGTGCTCGAACCGCACAACCGCAACTGGCTGTTCGCGCTCGAGACGGCCGCCTCGCTTCCGCCCAATGCATGGATGACCGGTGACGGTCAGGTGATGGCGAACAACGAGGTGCGCAACCGCATGCGCTACGAGATGACCTCGGTTGCCGGCGGCCAGCGCGCAGGCGACGAGACCGCGGGCAGCCTTGCGCGCGCCAGGATCCTGCCGCCTGGTTTCAACCCACGCACCACGGCCCTCGCGCAAAGCTGGCGCGGTACCATCGATGGCGACGACGCGCTGATGCGCCACGCAATCACTTGGCTGCGCGCGCAAAGCTTCGTCTACACGCTCCTGCCCCCTGCGCTGGGGCGCGACAGCGTGGACGAATTCCTGTTCGACACCAAGCGTGGCTTCTGCGAGCATTTCGCCTCGGCGTTCGTAGTGCTCATGCGCGCAGCCGGCGTGCCGGCGCGCGTCGTCACCGGCTACCAGGGCGGCGAATTCAATCCGCTCGACGGGTACCTCACCGTGCGCCAGTCCGAGGCGCATGCATGGGCCGAGGTCTATGTCGCAGGCTCGGGATGGGTACGTGTCGACCCCACCGCCGTTGCCATGCCCGGCCGGGTCGACTCGGGCATGGCGAACTCGGTGCCCTCAGGCGATCCTGTGCCCTACCTGATGCGCGTGGACGTGGCCTGGCTGAAATCGCTGCGCTACAACTGGGAGGCGCTCACCAACCGCTGGAACCTGTGGGTGCTGGGCTACAACACCGAGCGCCAACGTGAGTTCCTCGCCCGGCTGGGTTTCACCGACGCCGACTGGCGCAAACTCGCGACCCTGCTACTTACGACGGTGGGCCTCATCGTGCTTGGGCTGCTTACATGGTCGCTCAAGCGGCTGGTGCGCCCCGACCCGGTCCAGCAACTGTGGCTCGCTTTCTGCCGCAAGCTCGGCGCGGCGGGCTTGCCGCGGGATCCGCACGAGGGGCCGCGCGACTTCACTTCGCGCGCCGCGCTGCGCTTTCCTGCCGCCGCCGCCACCATCGCCTCGGTCGGCGAGCGCTACATCGCGCTTCGCTACGGCGCGGTGGGCCATGACGCCGACCTTGCCGAATTGAAGAAGTCGGTGCGCGGATTCCGGCCCGCATGAGGCGCTTCGCAAAATGCGCCCGCCGTCCTTCCCTGGGTCCTGCCCTGGGTTTTGCCCTGGGCCTCGCCCTGGCGCTCCCCGGCATCGCCGGGCCGGCGAGCGCCGCGCAGGCGCGGCCGACCGAGCGCGCCACATATGCCAGCCGCCCGGAAGCGCGCGCGTTCGTCCGCGACATGGTCGAGCGGCATGGCTTCGACGAGGCCGAACTAAGCGCGCAGATCGCGGGGGCCACCCGCCAGCCCGAGATCCTCAAGGCGATCCGCCCGCCGGCATCGCCGCGCGTGCGCTCGTGGCGCAACTATCGCCCGATCTTCGTCAACGAACGCCACGTAGCCGATGGCGTGCGCTTCGCCGCCGAGCACGCGGCTGCGCTCGCGCGCGCCGAGGCCGATTTCGGCGTGCCCAGGGAAATCATCGTGGCGATCATCGGCGTCGAAACCTACTACGGCCGCAACATGGGCAAATGGCGGGTGATCGACGCGCTCGCCACGCTGGCATTCGATTACCCGCCGCGCGCCGAGTTCTTCCGCGCGGAGCTCGAGGCGTTTTTCCTTTTCTCACGCGAGGCCAGGCTCGACCCCCACGAGGTGCGCGGCTCGTACGCAGGCGCCATCGGCATCCCGCAATTCATGCCGAGCAGCTACCGGCGCTGGGCGGTGGATTTCGATGGCGACGGCGTTGCGCTGCTGCGCTCAAGCCCCACCGACGCCATCGGCTCGGTGGCGAATTTCCTCAAGTCGCACGGCTGGGAGCGCGGCGAGCCGATCGTGTATGCGGCCGACATGGGCGACGCCAATCCTGCACCGCTGGTCGCGCAAGGCATCAAGCCGATCCTGACGCTGGCAGAATTCGCAGCACTGGGAATCGCGGTGCGCGCCGAGCCGCCGCCCAGGCCGGGCGCCCTGGGCGCGCTGATCGACCTCATTACGCCCGACCGCCCGACGGAATACCGTATCGGCCTCAACAACTTCTACGTGATCACGCGCTACAACCGCAGCTCTTTCTATGCCGCCGCGGTGAACGACCTCGCCGAAGCGCTGCGCCCGGGCATCCGGCGCTGACCGGCGCCTGCGCCGCAGACTACGTGGGCTGCTAGAGAAGTTCCTGCCGCGAGCGGGTCATGACGGCGGCAGATATTTCACCGGATCCACAGGCTTGCCCGACTTGCGGATCTCGAAGTGAAGCTTGGGGGAATCGGAGTCGGTGTCGCCGAGTTCGGCGATCTTCTGGCCGCGCGCGACGGTCTGGTCCTGCTTGACGAGGATTTCGCGATTGTGCGCGTAGACGCTGTTGAAGTTGTTGTCGTGCTTGATGACGATGAGCTTGCCGTAGCCGCGGATGCCGGTGCCGATGTAGATCACCCGGCCGCTGGCCGCAGCCACCACCGGGTCGCCGGCCTTGCCGCCGATGTCCACGCCCTTGCTGGTGGGTTCTGAAAATCCGGTGAGGATCTTGCCGCGCGCGGGCCAGATGAACTCGATCGCATCGCCCTCGCGCGGTTCGGCGGCGGGCGGCGCGGTGGTCGCGACCGGTGGGGTGGCCGCCGGCTTGGGCTCGACACGCGCGATCGGCGCGGGGGCCGGCGCGGTTTGCGCGGGCGCCTGCTCCGGGCGTTGCAGCATCGCGAGGTTCTCGCTCGAGTACGGCAGCTTGACCGCTTTGGGTTCGCTCTTCATCGCCGCGACGGACGCGCCAGGGGCGGGCTTCGCATCGGCCGGACGCACTGGCACGCCACGCGTGTCGAGGGCGCGCGATTCCGGCGTACGCGAATCGAGTGGCCGGGATTCAATCGGGCGCGCATCCCCCCCGCCAGCCCCCCTCGCCGCGCCCACCTGCACCGCAGGCGCTGGCTGCTTGTCCGGCGGCGTCACGCGCAGAACCTGCCCGGGCTGCAGCCGGTCGGCGCTTTCCAGCCGGTTCCATTCGCGCACATCGCGCGGATCGGCGCCGTGATCGAGCGCGATGCTGTAGAGCGTGTCGCCGCGCTTGACCGTGTAATACGTATCCGTCGTCGCACCCGGCACCGGGGCCACCTGCGCAACCGGCGGCTTGGGCGCGGTGGTCGACGAGGGCATCCTGTCGGTGACCGGGGCAGAGGTCGGCCGGCTGGCGCACCCCGCGACGAGCGCGCCAAGGGCAAACATTGCTGCAAGCAGTCCGAATCGATTCACTGGCGTCCTGTTTCCAAGGGAACGAACCTCACCGCATCCATGGTCGTCTCGGTGTAAGCGCGCGGTCCGCGCTCGATCATGACCAGCCGCTGGGTGCCGCGCCCGGCCTGCGGCGTGCGTAGCGGCAGGATCATTCTGCCACCCACGGCAAGCTGTTGTAAGAGGGCGGGGGGCACTTCCGGCGCCGCCGCCGCGACGATGATCGAATCGAACGGCGCGGCTTTCTCCAGCCCGAGGTTACCGTCGCCATAGCTCAGGCGCAGGTTGGACAGCTTGAGGCCGAGCAAGTTGCCGCGCGCACGGTCGAGCAGCGCCTGGATGCGCTCGACCGAATACACCTCCGGCGCGATGTGCGCGAGGACCGCGGCCTGGTAACCGCAGCCGGTGCCGATCTCGAGCACCTTGCCCAGGTCGCGCCCGCCTGCGCGCAGCGCGGCGATCATTTTCGCCACCACGTAGGGCTGCGAGATGGTCTGGCCCAGGCCGATCGGCAGGGCGGTGTCCTCGTAAGCGCGCGAAGCGAGCGCCTCCTCCACAAACACGTGGCGCGGCACGGCCGCCATCGCTGACAGCACGCGTTCGTCGGTGATGCCTTCCCCGCGAAGCCGATCCACCATGCGCTCACGCGTGCGCTGCGATGTCATCCCGATGCCCGCCAGGCGCCGCGTATCGCGCATGCGGCTACTTATCCATCCAGCCGCGCACCAGCCCGATTTGGCCCCGATGGGTGAGGTCGACCTGCAGCGGGGTGATCGACACCGAACGGTTGGCCACGGCATGGAAGTCAGTGCCTGGCCCGCCATCCTGCGCAACGCCCGCGGCGCCGATCCAGAAAATTTCCTGCCCGCGCGGGTTGACAGATTTCACCACCGGCTCGGCCTTGTGACGCTTGCCGAGGCGCGTGATCTCGGTGCCGGCGATCTCCTCCTCCGGCAGGTCGGGTACGTTCACGTTGAGCAGCACGGGCTCGCCGAACGGCTGGCGCTGGAAGCGCTCGACCAGGCGCGCGGCCACTTTACCGGCGGTGGCGAAATTCCTGCCTTCGTGGCTCGCAAGCGAGATGGCGATCGATGGGATGCCGAGCAGGAACCCCTCGGTGGCCGCCGCGACCGTGCCCGAATAGATCGTGTCATCGCCCATGTTGGCGCCGTAATTGATGCCGGACACGATGATGTCGGGCTGCAGTTCGAGGAAACCGGTGACCGCAAGATGCACGCAGTCGGTCGGCGTGCCGTTCACGTAGGTGAAACCGTTTGCCGCGCGCCGCGCGATCAGGGGGCGGTCAAGGGTAAGCGAATTGGACGCGCCGCTGCGGTCGCGCTCGGGGGCGACCACCACGATTTCGCCAAGCGGCGCCAGGTGCTCGGCCAGCACGGCCAGCCCGGGCGCAAAATAACCGTCGTCGTTTGAAAGGAGGATCCGCACGGGAAGGATGCCGCGATTGCGCCGGGAAGTGTCTCGCCACGGCGGGCCTCGCGCAGGGTGCTCGAGCCCGTGTGTACGGCGCGAAGTCTAGCATGAACGCCCGTCGCTCCCGCTTGCGCGCCGCGCCTCTGGGGAACCGCGGGGCAGTCCGAAATTCACAACATTGGGTTGGCGAGATTGGCTGTGGGAGCGGCCCGCAGAGCGGCTGAAATAATTATTTTGATATAATTTCCGGCAGCCGTGAAAACAGGGGAAGTCACGCATGGCGAACAAACGACCGGCAGTCCCAACGAGTGGGCAGATGCGCTCGCAGGTGCTGGACGCGATCGCGGAGCGCCTGGCGCAGGCGGGTCACACGCAGAAGGAAGCCGCTGCGCGCCTCGGCCTCGCGCAACCGCAGGTCAGCGCGCTCATGAATCGCAAGGGCGATGGGTTCAGCCTCGACCGCCTCATCGACGTGGCCGTACGCGCCGGGCTTTCTGTGCGCTTGTCCGTCACGCGCCCCTACAAACGCGACTGACAGAAAGGTTCGCCCCCATGACCATGCCCACCAGCTGGCAGACACTCGAGGTGTCGGCGCCCGCCGAGCACGTGCTGCTCGTCACGCTCAACCGGCCCGCGCTCGCCAATGCGCTCAACACCCAGATGGGCACCGACCTGCGCGACCTCTGGGTGTCGCTCACGCGAGACTCCGGCGACACGCGCGCGGTGGTGCTCACAGGCGCGGGGACCAAGGCGTTCTGCGCCGGCGGCGACCTTAAGGAACGCAACGGCATGTCGGTCGAGACATGGCAGCGCCAGCACGAGATCTTCGAGGAAGCCTATTGGACCCTCATGGAACTGCCGGTGCCGGTGATTGCGGCGGTCAATGGGCACGCGTACGCGGGCGGCCTTGAAATGGCGCTCGCGTGCGATTTCGCTTACACGGTGCCTGCCGCCCGGTTCGCGCTTACGGAGGTGACCATCGGCATCATGCCCGGTGCTGGCGGCACGCAGAACCTGCCGCGCGCGGTGGGCGAGCGGCGCGCCAAGGAAATCA
>JBDTRN010000073.1:0-11687 GCA_039931715.1 Betaproteobacteria bacterium | reverse complement strand
GCGGCGAAAATTGCCGCATTCATCCAAGAGGTCAAAAATGCAGATGTATGACTTACCCGACGCGCGCGGGCACTTCGGTCCTTACGGAGGTACTTTCGTGGCCGAGACGCTCACCCACGCGCTCGACCAACTGCGCGACGCGTACGAGCGTTACCGGAAAGATCCTGCATTCGTCGAGGAATTCAACTCGGAGCTCAAGCATTACGTGGGCCGCCCGAGCCCCGTGTACCACGCCAAACGCTGGTCGGATCAGGTCGGCGGCGCGCAGATCTACCTCAAGCGCGAAGACCTCAACCACACGGGCGCGCACAAAATCAACAACACCATCGGCCAGGCGATGCTTGCGCGCCGCATGGGCAAGAAGCGCGTCATCGCCGAGACAGGCGCCGGCATGCATGGCGTGGCGAGCGCGACCATCGCGGCGCGCTACGGCATGAAATGCGTGGTGTACATGGGCTCCGAGGATACCCGGCGCCAGGTGCAGAACGTGTATCGCATGAAGCTGCTCGGCGCGACGGTGGTGCCGGTGGAGTCGGGCTCCAAGACCCTCAAGGATGCGCTCAACGAAGCGATGCGCGACTGGGTGACGAACGTCGACGACACCTTCTACATCATCGGCACGGTGGCAGGCCCTCATCCCTACCCGATGATGGTGCGCGATTTCCAGTCCGTGATCGGCGAAGAGTGCAAGATCCAGCTGCCCGAAATGACGGGACGCCAGCCCGATGCGGTCATCGCATGCGTTGGCGGGGGCTCGAATGCAATGGGCATCTTCTACCCGTACATCCCATTCGAGGACGTGCGGCTCATTGGTGTAGAGGCCGCCGGTGAAGGCATCGCTTCGGGCAGGCATGCCGCGTCGCTGTGCGCCGGAAAACCCGGCATCCTGCATGGCAACCGCACTTACCTCCTGCAGGACGCCAACGGCCAGATCGCAGAAACGCATTCGGTTTCAGCCGGACTCGACTATCCCGGCGTCGGCCCTGAGCACGCGTGGCTGAAGGACACGAAGCGCGCAGAGTATGTCGCGGTGACGGACGGCGAATCGCTGCAGGCCTTCCATGACTTGTGCCTTCTGGAAGGCATCATTCCCGCGCTGGAGTCCGCGCATGCGCTGGCTTATGCCGCCAAACTCGCAGCCACCATGACCAAGGACAAGGTGCTGCTGGTCAACCTTTCCGGCCGCGGCGACAAGGACATGCACACCGTGGCGCAAAAATCCGGCCTGCGATTCTGATGTCGCGCATCCCCGCCAAGTTCGAGGCGCTGCGCGCGGCGCACCGCACAGCGCTCATCCCCTATATCACCGCAGGCGATCCCGGCCCCGCGTTGACGGTGCCTATCCTTCACGCGCTGGCCGAAGCAGGCTGCGACATCCTCGAGATCGGCGTGCCGTTCTCGGATCCGATGGCCGACGGCCCGGCGATCCAGCGCGCCTCGGAGCGCGCGCTCAAGCAGGGAGTGGGGCTGCGCGACGTGCTCGGCATGGTGCGCGAATTTCGCACTCGTGACACGGATACGCCCATCGTCCTCATGGGTTACGCGAACCCGATCGAAGCGATGGGGGTGGAGCCGTTCGTCACCGAGGCGGCTACATCGGGCGTCGATGGCGTTCTCGTTGTCGACTACCCGCCTGAGGAGTGCGGTGACTTCGCCGCGCTTTGCGGGCGGCACGGCATCGACCAGGTATTCCTCCTCGCACCGACTTCGACAGAGGCCCGCATCCGGGAGGTGGCGCGCGTGGGCAGCGGATACCTGTATTACGTAGCACTCAAGGGCGTGACCGGCGCGGGACACCTCGACCTCGCCGATGTGGCCGCGCAATTACCGCGGATCCGAGCGGCCACCCGGCTTCCGATCGGCGTGGGTTTCGGCATTCGCGATGCGGCCTCGGCAAAGGCCATCGCGAACCTGGCCGACGCGGTTGTGATCGGCAGCCGCATCATCGAGGAAATCGAGTCGGCCGGTGCCGGGCATGCGGTGGCGCGGGTGTCCGAATTGATACGCCCGATCCGGGCAGCGCTTGATTCCTGACGCCGGGGGTGCCCGATGAGCTGGCTGCAGAAACTCCTTCCGCCGAAGATAAAGCGCGTCGAGGGCGCCGCGCGCAAACAGGTGCCCGAGGGCCTGTGGACCAAGTGCCCGTCGTGCGATGCGGTCCTGTATGCCACCGATCTCGAGAAGAACCTCAACGTTTGCCCCAAGTGCGGCCACCATCGGCGCATCGGCGCGCGCGTGCGCCTGGAGGCGCTGCTGGACGAGGACGGTCGTTTCGAAATCGGGGCCGAAGTGCTGCCGGTGGACAGTCTCAAATTCAAGGATTCGCGCCGCTACCCGGAGAGGCTGGCCGAGGCGAACGAGAACACCGGCGAAACCGAATCGCTCGTGGTGATGCAGGGATCGATCAAGTCGGTCGGGGTGGTGGTCGCGGCGCACGAATTCGATTTCATGGCGGGAACGATGGGCTCGGTGCTGGGCGAGCGGTTCGTGCGCGGCGTACGCGTCGCCATCGAGCAGAAGGTGCCTTTCGTGGTGTTCACGGCAAGCGGCGGCGCGCGCATGCAGGAAGGCCTGCTCTCGCTCATGCAGATGGCCAAGACCACCGCTGCGCTGACGGAGTTGGGCGAGCGCGGGCTGCCTTTCGTTTCGGTCCTCACCGATCCGACCACGGGCGGGGTGTCGGCAAGCTATGCGTTCCTCGGTGACGTGGTCGTGGCCGAGCCCAAGGCGTTGGTCGGGTTTGCCGGGCCGCGAGTGATCGAGCAGACCGTGCGCCAGAAGCTTCCCGAAGGATTCCAGCGCTCCGAGTTCCTGCTCGAAAAGGGGGCCATCGACATGGTGATCGACCGCCGCCAGATGCGCGACAAGCTCGCGGTCCTGCTTGCGCTCTTGCAGCGCATGCCGGCCGACATATCGAACTAGCGTGCCCTGCGGGACCGCAGGGTCCCGCGTTGTGCACTGCCTGAAGAAAGCACCGCGTGGAAAAGCCCTCATCGCTGGCGCAGTGGCTGGCATTCATCGAGCGCCAGCATCCCAAGTCCATCGCGCTGGGGCTGGATCGCGTCAGGGCAGTGCTTGGCCGGATGGCGATCGCGCCCGCCTGCCCGGTGATCATCGTCGGCGGCACCAACGGCAAGGGCTCCACCTGCGCGATGCTCGAAAGCATCCTGCGCTGCGCGGGGTATCGCACTGGCCTGTACACGTCACCCCACCTCATCCGCTACAACGAGCGGGTGCGGATCGATGCGCGCGAGGCCGATGACGCGTCCTTGGTCGAGGGGTTCGGCGCGGTCATGGACGCCGCCGGCGACACGGCGCTCACCTATTTCGAATACGGCACCCTTGCGGCGGCATGGCTGTTCGCGCGGGAGGGGCTCGACGCATGGATCCTCGAAGTCGGCCTCGGGGGCCGCCTCGATGCGGTGAACGCGTTCGACGCAGACTGCGCCGTGCTCACCAGCGTCGACATGGATCACATGGATTACCTCGGGCCGACGCGCGAGGACATCGGGCGCGAGAAGGCTGGCATTTTTCGCGCGGGTCGTCCGGCCGTGGTCGCCGATGCGCATCCGCCCCAGACGGTGTTCGATGTGGCCACCGCGGTTGGTGCCCGCGTGCTGCTCGGCGGCCGCGACTTCGGGTTCACGGCCGGGCCGGATCAATGGGTCTATTGGGGCCCGGCGGGCAAGCGTCCTGCGCTTGCGTATCCCGCCCTGCGTGGTCCGATTCAGCTCGTCAATGCCGCCGCGTCGATCACCGCGCTTGACGCTCTCCGCGACCGCTTGCCGGTTGCGATGCAGGACATCCGACGCGGCCTTGCAGAAGTCGAAATGCCCGGCCGTTTCCAGATGCTGCCCGGCAGGCCGAACGTGATCCTCGATGTGGCGCACAACCCGCAGGCGGCGCGTAACCTGGCCGCCAACCTCGCCGACAGCGGGTTCGCACCGGACACCCATGCCGTGTTCGGCGCGTTGCGCGACAAGGACATCGCCGGCGTGGTGCGTGCGCTCGCGGGCCGCGTGACGCGCTGGCACCTCGCTTCGCTGCATGGTCCGCGCGCTGCCAGCTCCGCGGAACTCGCGGCCATCCTGCAGGCAGAGGGCATCACTGTTCCGGTGGACCAGCATGCTTCCCCGGTCATTGCCTACGAGGCGGCACGAAAGCAAGCGGGGGAAGCTGATAAAATCGCGGTTTTCGGGTCGTTCCTGACTGTGGCGGATGTCATGGCTCATCTTTCCCGCCACCCAAGCCCCGGAAACCGCTGAAACCATGGCAGAGCGCTCGAACGCCACATCGAAGAAAAAGCAGGATCCGGCGCCCGATGTAAGCACGCTGCAGAAGCGCGGGCGTCGCCGCCTTGTCGGGGCCATTGCACTCGTGTTGTTTGCGGTGATCGTGCTGCCCATGGTGTTCGACCCGGAGCCCAAGCCGAACGCGCCCACGGTCAATATCCGGATCCCGAGCGAGGAGGGGACCAAGTTCACGCCCAAGGTTTCTCCCACTGGTCCGCAACCCGATGCGCGCAGCCAGCCGTCGCCTGGCGCTCCTCAGCCCGTCGCGCCTGCCCAGGCGGAAAAGCCGATGACCGCGGCGGCAACGCCTGAAGCGTCGAGGGTCGAACCCAGGGTCGAACCCAAGGCCGAACCCAAAGCTGATCCGGGAGCTGAACCGAAATCCGAGGCCAAGGCTGAGTCCAAGCCCGAGCGCAAGGCCGAGCCTAAAGCCAAACCCGACGCCAGCGCCGAGTCCAAGCCGGCGAAAAAGGCCGCGGTCGAAAAACCAGCGGGCACCCCTGCCAAGGCCGAGACAGGCGGCGAGCGATACGTTGTCCAGGTCGGCGCCTTCGCGACACCCGAGAAGGTCAAGGAGCGCACCGAGATCCTCAAGCGCGAGCGGCTGCCTTACTACACCGAAACCGTGGCCGCAGCGAGCGGGCCGGTGACGCGCATCCGCCTGGGGCCCTTCAGTTCCATAGAGGCGGCGCAAAAGGCGCGCGAGCGGGCCAAAGCGCTCGACATGAACCCGGCCAACCCGACCGCGAAATGAGCTGGCTCGATTACGCGATCATCGGACTGCTGCTGGTCTCGATGATCTGGAGCGCATTGCGCGGGGTGGTGCGCGAGATCGTGTCGCTGGGTGGCTGGATCATCGCTTTCCTCGCGGCCAACCTGTTCGCCGGGCCGCTTTCGACGCATCTTCCCCAGGCGATTCCGGGGGAGACGCTGCGTACGCTCGCCGCGTTCCTTGCAATTTTCGTTTTTGCCCTTATCTGCTC
This sequence comes from Betaproteobacteria bacterium, assembly GCA_039931715.1. Lineage (GTDB taxonomy): Bacteria > Pseudomonadota > Gammaproteobacteria > Burkholderiales > SG8-39 > SZAS-79. The sequence goes on along the minus strand of JBDTRN010000073.1, from coordinate 6,412 downwards.
GGCATTGGTCGGGTTCCTCATGTCCAGGCTCGTCAGTGCAATCGGCCTTGGGCCGCTCGACAAGGCACTGGGCGCGCTGTTCGGCATCGCCCGCGGGGCGATCCTGGTGCTTGTCGCGGTACTCGCGGCCGGAATGACCAGCGCGCCCAGCCAGGCATGGTGGAAAGAATCGGCCAGCGGCACACATCTTGTCCGGGCGGCGCTGGCCCTCAAGCCGTGGCTCCCGGACTCGTTCGCGCAGCGCCTGCGCTATGATTGACGCCTAGCCGCGTAGGAGCACGTCCAATGTGTGGGATCCTCGGCATCGTCGCCCGCTCTCCGGTCAACCAGCTCCTCTATGACGGGCTGCTGCTGCTCCAACACCGCGGGCAGGATGCGGCCGGGATCGTCACAAGCGAGCGCAAGTCCTTCCACATGCAAAAGGGCAACGGCCAGGTGCGTGATGTGTTCCGCACGCGCAACATGCGCTCCCTGCCGGGCAACATGGGCATCGCCCACTGCCGTTACCCGACTGCAGGCTCAGCGTCCAATTCGGCCGAGGCACAGCCCTTCTATGTCAATTCGCCATTCGGCATTGTCCTCGGCCATAACGGCAACCTGACCAATTCCGACGAGCTGAAGGACGAGATGTTCCGCCAGGATCTGCGGCACATCAACACCAGTTCGGATTCCGAGGTGCTCCTCAACGTCCTCGCGCATGAGCTCGAAAAGGGTTCGGTCAAGCTTCGCCTCGATCCACAGACAATATTCGCCGCAGTGGCCAATGTGCACCGGCGCTGCAAGGGCGCCTACTCCGTAGTTGCAATGATCGCCGGTTATGGCGTGCTCGCCTTCCGCGACCCTTTCGGCATCCGCCCGGCGGTGATCGGTATCAACGAGACTCCCGACGGACCCGAGTACATGGTGGCATCGGAAAGCGTCGCCATCGATGCGCTGGGGTATCGCGTGCTGCGCGACGTCGCGCCCGGCGAGGCGGTGTTCATCGACGAGGACGGCAGTTTCTTCAGCCAGCAGTGTGCGCCGCACCCCACGCTCAACCCCTGCATCTTCGAATTCGTCTATCTCGCCCGTCCCGATTCGCTGATCGACGGCGTCTCGGTGTACGAGACACGCCTCAACATGGGGGAAATGCTGGCGGAGAAGATTCGCAAGCACTACCGGCACCTGCAGATCGACGTGGTGATACCGATCCCCGATTCGAGCCGGCCCTCGGCGATGCAGCTCGCCCAGGGTCTGGGCGTGGCCTACCGTGAGGGATTCGTAAAGAACCGCTACATCGGCCGCACCTTCATCATGCCGGGACAGGCAGTGCGCCGCAAATCAGTGCGCCAGAAACTGAATGCGATCGGCATGGAGTTCAAGGACAAGAACGTGATGCTGGTCGATGACTCCATCGTGCGCGGCACCACCAGCCAGGAGATCGTGCAAATGGCGCGCGAGGCGGGCGCTCGCAAGGTGTACTTCGCCTCTGCGGCGCCACCGGTGCGCTTCCCCAACGTCTACGGGATCGACATGCCCACCCGTTCGGAGCTCATCGCCGCCCACCGCACGGAAGACGAGGTTGGGCGCGAAATAGGCGCCGACGCGCTGATCTACCAGGACCTCGATGCGCTCAAGGAGTGTGTGAGCAGGCTCAATCCGCGGCTTACGAGCTTCGAGACCTCGTGCTTCGACGGCAAGTACATCACCGGCGACGTCACCAGCGATTACCTTCACACCATCGAAGTGCGGCGCGATGCCGCGCGCGATTCGGAGGAAGACCCCGACAGCGCCCAGCTCGACCTGAACTTGGTGACCGCTGCCTAGTCTGGTAGAATTTTCGTTCGCGCCGATTTGAGACAGCTTGCGGGCGCGTTATAAATCCAGCTAAAGCGTGCCGTCGAAACCCGGTCCGCTGGTTGGCCCGGGTTTTTTTACGCCCGCCGATAACGGGAAAGGCACCATGAGCACCAACAAGCCAGCAAGGGACGCCGCGGTTCCACCTGCGCCCCCCGCCCCCGCGAGGGGATTCACCACCGCGATCCTGCATTCCGATGCCGATGCCGGCATCGAGCACGGCGCTCTGCACAAGCCGCTGCACCTGTCGGTGGCCTACGGTTACGAGGATGCGCGAGACCTCGCGGCCGTGTTCCAGGGAAAATCGCAGGGTTATGTGTACGGGCGGCAGGGCAATCCAACCTCGGGCGCGCTCGAAACCAAGGTCACCCGGATGGAGGGCGGCGTCGCCACGGTGTGCTTCGCGACCGGCATGGGAGCGATCGGCGCCACCATGCTCGCGTTGTTGAAGGAGGGCGACCACGTGGTCGCGAGCCAGTTCCTGTTCGGCAACACAGTGAGCCTGTTCGGTACGCTGTCGGCCCACGGGATCGGGGTGACCTTCGTCGATGCGACCAGTGTGGCCAACGTCGAACGCGCCCTCACACCCACGACGCGGCTGGTGTTCGTCGAGACGATCGCCAACCCGCGCACCCAGGTCGCCGACCTGGTGCGCATCGGCGAGCTCTGCCGCGCCCGTGATGTCCTTTACTTCGTCGACAACACGATGACCTCGCCGGTGCTGTGCCGGCCGAAGGAGTTCGGCGCGGGGCTGGTGATCAATTCGCTCACCAAGTACATCGGCGGCCATGGCAACGCATTGGGCGGGGCGATCACGGACACCGGCGTGTACGACTGGACCCGATTCCCCAACATTGCCGACAACTACAAATCGCAGCCCCCCCGCATGTGGGGCATCCAGCAGATCCGCAAGAAAGGCCTGCGCGACTGGGGAGGGACCCTGTCCGCCACTGATGCGCACCATATCGCTGTGGGCGCGGAAACACTCGCCTTGCGCATGGAGCGCACGTGCGCCAATGCGCAAGCCGTGGCCGAGCTGCTCGAAAAGCACCCCAAGGTGCGCGCGGCCTATTACCCGGGCCTTGCTTCGCATCCCCAGCACACGCTGGCCAAATCGCTGTTCGGCATGCAGGGCGGGATCCTGTCCTTCGACCTGGCCGACGGGATCGACTGCTTTGACTTCCTCAACCGGCTCGACATCGTGGTGTCGTCGTCCAATCTGGGCGACAACCGCACGCTCGCCATCCCGGTGGCGCATACCATTTTCTGGGAGATGGGCCGCGAGCGCCGCCGGCAGATGGGCATCGCGGAGTCCCTTATCCGGGTGTCGATCGGCATCGAGGATGGCGTTGACCTGCTCACCGACTTCACCCAGGCACTGGACCGCGCATGAGCATGGCGATGAATGACATTACGGCGGCTGCCGCAGCGATTATCGCGGCGCGCCGCAGTGGGAGCCAGTTCGATTGCGCGCCACTGCATGGGCCCGGGGGCGCAGAAGACGCGTACGCCATCCAGGATCGGGTCCGGGCGGAAATCGATCCCGGTCCCGTGCGGGCTTGGAAGGTCGGCACGCCGAGCAGGGAGGGTGAGCCTTCCGCGGCGCCGATTTTCAGTGCGGGTGTCCTGGCCAGTCCAGCGATGGTGCCCGCGAGCAGCTTCCACATGCGCGCCGCGGAAGTGGAGGTCGCTTTCAGGCTCGGCCGCGACGTGGTCCCCGGGTGCGCCGAAGCGGATTTACGGGCGGCCGTCGAGTCAGTCATCGTGGTGATCGAACTTTGCGATACCCGCCTTCGGGATTTCGATTCGGCCTCGGCGTGGTGGAAGCTGGCCGACAACCAGTCGAACTATGGCTTGGTGCTGGGCAGCGGGACGCGCGACTGGCAATCGATCGACTTCATCGCCCAGCGCGCCGAGTTCCACGTCAATGGCGCGCTAAGGAACGCCTCTGCAGGTGCCCATCCGCTCGGCTCCCCGTTTGGTTTGCTGCCGTGGCTCTCCGTGCATGTGAAAGCGCGGGGCGGTGCCCTGCGCGCAGGGGACGTGATCACGACCGGGTCGTGGACGGGGCTCGAACTGGTGCGGCCGGGCGACGAGATCCTCGCCCGGTTCCCGGGTATTGGGGAAGCCCGGGCCACGTTCAAAATGTAATACTGGGTTACTCCGCCTTGATGCCGCGGTCACGAACGATTTTGGAGTAGCGCCGAATGTCGTCGGCGACGATCTTGTCGAGCGCTTCGCCCGAACCGGGTGTCAGCCGGCCCGCCTGCGCTTCCACCCTTTCGCGCACTGCCGGCTGCTTGAGGGCCTCGAGCGTCGCCTCATGCAGCACCCGGATCACCGCCGGCGGCGTCGCACGCGGCACGAATGTGCCCATCCACGAGTCCATGTCGTACCCCGGAAAGCCGCTTTCGGCGATCGTCGGCACGTTGGGCATCAACGGTGAGCGTTCGGCCGAGGTCAGGGCGATGGCCTTGAGTTTGCCGGCCTTGATGTGCGGCAGCAGCCCGGTGAGGGTGGACAGGATGTAGGGCACCTGGCCACCGATCACATCGGCGATTGCCGGGCCGGCCCCGCGGTAGGGGATGTGGGTGAATTCGACCCCCGCAAGCGCCTCGAGGTAAGCGGCCGCGAAATGCCCCGGCGAACCGACACCGCCGCTTGCGTAGACGCGCAGCTTCGGGTCGCCCTTCGGGCCAAGCTGGAGGAACTGCTGGAGCGTATTGGCCGTGGCAGCCGGGTGCGCGGCGAGTGCCTGCGGCAGGCTGCCGACGAGAGTAACCGCGCGCAAGTCGCGCTCGGTGTCATACCCGAGTTTGGGATACAGCGCCTGGTTGATCGAATGGTTGTTGAGCGTGAACAGGACCGTGTAGCCATCCGGGGCCGATTTCGCTACATGCTCCGCCCCGAGCGTACCACCCGCGCCGGAGCGATTCTCGACCAGCACGCTTTGCTTGAGGACCTCGCCCATGCGTGTGTTGAGGGCGCGCGCGATCGCGTCGGTGCCACCGCCCGGGGCGAAACCCACGATGAGCCGGATCGGGCCTTTCGAGGGAAAATCCTGCGCCATGGCCTGGGTTGCCACGCCAAGCACCGCTGCTGCTGCAGCTACGCACAAGGCCGCCTTCATGCGGCCCGCCGTTATACCTGATCTGTTATCCATTCCGTCTCCCGTTACTGGTTTGACTCTGATTTTCAGTGCTTCTCGTTCTTCTACCTGCCCACGAACCGGGGCAGGCGTTTGGCCTCGAACGCGTGCTCGGCTTCCTTGTGGTCTTCGGTAAACCACAGGCGAGCAAATTCCCCGCGCGCCTGCATCCTTGCTTCCAGTCCGCTTCCGCCAGTCCCTGCGGCGTGCAAGGCCTGCTTGATCGCACCAAGCGACAGCGGGGCAACTTCGGCGAAGGTCGCGGCGAGTTCGAGCGCCCGCGCGAGTGCGGTGCCGTCCGGTGCAACTTCATCGATTAAGCGCATCTCACGCGCCTCCGCTGCGCTGACGCGCTTGCCGGAATAGAGCAACCTTGCCGCGGCCGAATGCCCGACCGTGCGCAGCAGCCTGGCAGTTCCGTCCCATCCGGGCATGATGCCCAGGCGGGACTGCGGGAAGCCGATTTGCGCGGAAGCCTCGGCAATGCGCTGGTCGCACGCCAGCGCCAGCTCCGCACCGCCTCCCACCGCATAGCCGTTGATGGCGGCGATGACCGGGCAGGGGAGCCGCTCGAGCGCATCGCATACATCGCGCATCAGGTTGAACACCCGGTCCAGTTCCTGCGGAGAGGCGAGCCGCGCGTACGCCTTCACGTCGCCGCCGGTGCAAAAATAGCGGGGTCCGGCGCCGGTAAGGATCAGCGTGCGCAAAGAGGCGTCCTTTGCACAGGCCTCCAATTGCGTGCCGAGCGCCTCCGCGACTTCGCGGCTGATGGCGTTGCCCATCTCGGGTCGGTTCAACCGCAGGACCAGCGCCGCCCCATGACGCTCGGCCAGGACTAGTTCTTCAAGCATCGCGCTGCACGAGGTGCATGAGGATTCCGCCGAGTGCCTTGGGGTGCGGAAACCCGATACGGGCGCGGCGCGATCCCGGCCGGCCGCGGGTGTCTATCATGGGCAATCCGGCGGCAGCCATCGACGCAAGGGTGGAATCGATATCGCGCGCCTTGAGCGCGACGTGATGCAGGCCGCGGCCGCGCGATTGCACGAACCGCGTGATCGCGCCCTGGTCTTGCCTCGTCGACCCCGAATGGCCATGCTCGACCTGCGCGCCCTGGTTGGGATCGAAATTGGCCAGGAACTCGAGCTCGCAGTCCCCCATGGTGATGAACGTGACGCGCAAGCCGCCCACCGGCTGTGGCGCGCGGTTGTGGTAGACCACGCCATACTTGTCCGAGGTAAAGCTTTCCACCGCCATGCTGACCTCCATGTCGGTCTGCCGGCTTTCGACGGCAAAGCCCAGCTTGCCGCAAAAAAACCGTTCATCTTCGAACACGTCGCTGCTGGCGACGCCAAGATGGTCGATGCGCTCGACCGCGCTGCCCGCCGCGGCCGCGAGGCGCAGGCGTTCAGTCAATCGTGTGCGCAC